>NZ_JBWKMH010000025.1:90800-109286 GCF_056431285.1 Clostridium amazonense
CTTTTTAACTCATATACAAATTAAAATTTGTAATTCACCATACTTTAAAATTGTTTAGTAAATTCAACTTTTTCAATTATATAATTTTATGCATCATCAATTGTTAAATCTTATTCATTATCAAATGTTTAGAATAATTTAGTTATTATTTATCCATTTTCCTTCTGTTTCCATAGTCTTTAGATTAATAACTTCTTTGAAATCATAATTTCTAGTCCATCTACAAAATATAGAATTCTTACTAAATAAAATCTTAGAAATCAAAGAATTAGGTACTGGAACCCACCCATCTGTGGCTCTTAAATTAAATTCAACTATATCTTCTTTTCTATTTACACTAAACTCACCATTTATGTGTCCATATATGCTTTTAGGTTCTATATTAAACTTTCCTGACATAGTTTCAGTAATATTTAGTGGTGGTGCAAATTTAATTATAGTTTCATTTTCTTTACACATAATTAGTATCTCTTTTAAAGCATTTTCTTTTTCAAATCTATACGCTACATTATCCTTCTGAAAAACAAGTTTATTATCCAAATTCACTTTCTCTAATTCTGAGTAATCTGTATTGATAAATTCAATTAACTCACAATTTTCACTATACCTTGTAAAATATCTTCTTTGAAAATTCATTAGCATAGGAAATGTATCTATTTCTACATCTATATTATCTATCTTACATCTTACAATTGTATCTTTTCTTCTAATGAAATCGAAATCATATAAAAATAAAAGTGGCATAAATTCAGGATTCTTAGAGCCAAATCCAACAGGTGCTAATAAATTCATTGGTTTAGTTTTGCTATTAATTTCCTCTTTTATAAAAAAGCTAATTTCACGATTTTCAATATCATTAAAAGTAAATGATAAGGTTAACTTTCCATCTTCAGTTTGAAATATTGTATTATCCAATGTAGTTTGTATATGCTTATTTAATCCATTTTCAGCAATATTAAATTTTTCATCCTTATCATATACAAGAGAATAATCATCATATACATCTAGATAATTATCATTTCTATAGGCAACTATTCTATATCCTCTACCAGAAATTTCACTATCAAAATATTGTAGTTCTAAGCACTTATAAAGTTTATCCGGATTATTTTCAAAAGGTATTAAAGCTAGTTTTTTCATTGGACAATATTTAACTTTAACAGACAAAAAACTTTTCATTTACTCAACTCCTTTGCTTTATAAATCATAGTTCTTTATATAACCACTCATATAGAAATTCCTATTTAACACTTTGATCTAAAACCTGTTGTTTATCAGTTTGTTTGAAATGCAAGAACTTGCTCATCATCTTCCAACTGATAAACAACAGGTTTAAATATTTCTGTTGATTTATTCCATAAATTAACGGCCGCTTTATTTTTTAAACTATATTTCAGTTCCCATTTACCAGGATATTGTGAAAATACTTTGTCAATTGCCTCTCGTGCAATACCTTTTTTTCTGTAAATTGGAAAGATAGAAAATTCAGTAATCACATAATCAGGTTTTTGGTGAATATATGAATGATTGTTTATCATTATAAAGCCAACAATTTTACCCTCCAATTTTATGAACAATGCTTTTCTTGTTGATTCAATAAAATAGTCATCAAAATACCTATATAGATAATTTCCTGTATCATCCAACTCATCATCATAATATTGCGTCATTTCATAAAGATACTTTTGAAAAATATTATACAACACTTCTTTTTCTGATTCTTTAACTAATTGTAATTCAATCAAATCAATCCCACCTTTATTAATTATAAATTCATCCAATTTTAGCCCATATCTATTTAACATACTCAAATATATTTTAATATTTCAAATGGTGTTTCAGCTTGTATAAAATCTTTCTTTCTTTTTGCAGGTTGAAGAGTTCCTTCTTTAAAATACCACACTGCCTGTATAGCTTTCATTCCTATCTCTGAAGCAGTTTCCAACTCAAAACTACCACCATCTCCAACATATATACATTCATCAGACGACACTGATAACTTATTCATACATCTAATAAATATCTCTTTTTCAGGCTTTTGCAAACCTTGCTCAAAAGAAAGATATGTAGCATCAAAATATGGAAAGAGTTCACTATTTCTTATTGCCTCAACTTCTTCTGAAAAACAATTGCTTATCAAACCTATACAAATTCCTTTTTTCTTTAGTTCCTTTAACATTGGGAGAATTTCTGGATGAAGATACTTGAAACATTCTTTCTTTGACATTTTCCTTTTATCCACGATCTTACTAAGTAGTTCTTTAGAATAACATTGTTTTTCTTTTAGTATGAATTCTAATGTTTCTTCTAAATTCATTTTTCCTATAGTTCTCCCATACTCTGTTGGTTTCCACAATAATTGAAATTCTTCTTCTGAAATTCCAGCATCTATAGCTATTTGCGTACCAAAATATAGTGGGCTTTGAAAAAGAGTTATTAATGTTTCATACATATCAAAAATTACTGCTTTTATCATACAAAACTTCTCCTTACACTCATAAAACTTTCTATTTATCTCTATTTTTTTTAATTAATATTTAATCAACCCAATCTACACATGGGTATCCCATATAGTAATCAATAGTATATGGTGTGCAATAATTTATATTTGCTTGTCCTATAAATCTTCTAATAATTCCACCATGTGCAATAATCATAATTTTATTAAATCCCTTTTCAAGATATTTATTTAAGATAGGAATAACTCTTTCTATAATTTCATTAATTGTTTCCCAATTTCTCTTCTCTCCATCTGGATACATACCCTTACACTTCCAAAAATCTTGATGAATCTCAAGTGATTGTTTAGAAGTCTTATATTGATATGTTTTGTCTGGACACCATTCATGTAAATCTACTTCTACTTCTATTCTTATACCTGTATTTCTAGAAATAATAGCTGCTGTTTGTAGTGCTCTTGTGTATGGAGATGAAACAATAAGCTCACAACTATATAAATCTAAATTTTTAGAAACATCTTCTGCTTGTTGTATACCTGATATAGTTAATGGAGCCAAATCCCTACCTTGTCCAACAAATCCTCTTTCATCACATGGTAAATAATTAGGTTCACCATGCCTTATAAAGACTACTTTCATATTAATTTATCCCCTTTCACACTTAAATATATTCCCATTTCTTATTATTTAAAACAAAACATCCTTAATTATATTTTTTCTACATACTCTTAGAATCACCTTTATTTTAATTTCCAAAATTACCTTTTAAATTTTTTTACTTAACTCATACATATAGAATTAGATTGCTTCATTTTTTCTTAATATAAAAGATTTAGATTGCAAGAAAATCGTATACTATTTACCATTTTTATACACTATTTTTAAAAATATTTAAAATAAAAAATATCACATATTCAAAATAAATATGTGATACTTTTATATAATATTTTATATTTTTAAGTTCATTAACAAATTTGAGTTTGTCATGGTAAGTACAAAATAAACTCTATGTAATATACTAAATTTACCACCTATCCAAAGCTGTTAGTAAAAAAATATAATGTGTTTTGTAAGGCATAAGCATAGCGGAATGTTTTTCTACCATTCTCTTAAATTTTTCAATTGAAACATACGATACCTCTTTTACTTCATTATCGTAGAAAGAGTATTCATCTAAAAGAATATCCTTTCTATAAATGAACACATCATCTATTTCATTTTCAATATATCCATCAACCTCACCATACTCTCGACAGGAAAAAAGATACTGGAGTTTATCTATTTCTAAATCAATACCAAGTTCTTCTTTTCCCTCTCGTATAGCTGCTTCTACAGATGTTTCACCGGCTTGGATATGACCTGAAAATGAAATATCCATCATATTTGGGAACATAACTTGATCATTTCGAGTTTGTAGTAGTATCTCATCCTTAGAATTAATAATCCATACACAAACACCTTTGTGAATAAATGCTTTTTTATGAGCCTCACATTTTTCCTCTGTCTTACCACATTTTTGACCTAATTCATCATAAATATCAATCATTTCCATACAATACAGTACTCCTATAAATCACTATTTATTTGTATATTTCATACAAATAGTTTTTATTTCACTTTATCTTATTATTATGAATAAATTATAACATATTTTACAAATACTATATTATTCAATTTTTAAAGAGCATTGCTCATATTTCTAGCTTTAGTAATTAGGTCACAATATAAGTACACTATGAATTAATACGATATTCTGGTTCGTTGACTTTATTTTCTATGTACAATTTCACCAGTACTTTTTAAAATACTCTTCTCTGGAATATAACCTCTTACAGAACTTAATGGGTAAACAATACTATCTTTTCCTATTATTGTCCCTGGGTTTAAAACTGAGTTACATCCTACTTCAGCTAAATCGCCTACAATTGCACCAAATTTTCTTAAACCAGTTTCAATAATATCTTTTTCATATTTTACTTTTACTAATGTTCCATCAGATTTTAAATTAGATGTTATTGCACCTGCCCCCAAATGAGATTTATATCCTAATATTGAATCGCCAACATAATTGTAATGGGGCACCTGCACTTTATTAAAGAGAATTGAATTTTTAATTTCACTTGAGTTTCCAATTACAACATCATTACCAATGATAACATTGTCTCTAATGTACGCCGAATGTCTGATTTGGCAATTGTAACCAATAATGGCTGGACCTTTTATAATAACATTTTTTTCTATAGTAGTACCTTTGCCAACCCATACAAATTCCTTTATTCTTTCAAAATCGCTTGGCAGATTTTTTGCGTATTGAAAAATGAAATCCTTAATTTCTGTAAGAGCTTCCCAAGGATACTTAACCCCTTCAAATATGGCTCTTGCATCTAATTCTTCAATGTTTAATAGTTCATTTACAGAAACTTTCATTATAATCCTCCTCTAAATAATTAAAATATAGTCACCCTCCATGTTATAACTAACGTGGTAATTTTTATGAATATTTCGATATTTAAATATATTTTTTGTATCTAATTTTAAGTTACTTAATAAATTTTAATTCAACACGGAGTTAAAAATTAAAAGTTGTACGGCTTCAAGATATTTAATATCCTGAAGCTCATAACAACATAAAAAAATAAGTCACCAATATTTCTATTATCTTGGTTATCTCTATTTTCTAAAGCTATTATTACATATCCAAAACGCTAAAAAATGTAAACTAATTTCCTCTTAATTATTTTTTTTATTTTCATATACGTAAAAATAGACTTATCTCTTTTATGATTGTTTACTTTAATAAGGTACTTACGCCCTATTTACTTGCTACCAATTTCTTTTGTTTCCATAGCAAATCCAGTACAATTCTTAAATATGCTTTGCCAACATTCTTCATAATAATTAGTCAATATTATTATAGAAACTTTTTCTTCAGGTACTTTTAATATTATATTAGTAAATCCATTATACTGCCCTGAATGAAAAGGAACCTTCACATTGTCTTTTTCTAAAATAAACCATCCAAATCCATACTTTCCTCTAGATCCATCATTTAACTTGTTTGAAGTAAAGATTTTATCAATAATATCTTTATTAAAAATACTTTCATTTTCAAAAGCTGCCATCCATAGCTTTAAATCATTAATGGTTGAATATATACCGCCATCTCCTGTAGTCAATCCACAATAATCAAAGTCACAAAATTTATCCCCTTCTTTTTTATATCCATAAGCCCTATTAGGAATAGCTTGAGTTTTCTCTGTAAATACAAAGGTATTCTTCATTCCTAAAGGTTTAAAGAAGTTATGCTCTAGAAAATCTGAAAAAGATTGACCTGATAATTTTTCTATCAATAATGCCAATAATACATAAGCAGTATTAGAGTAGCCAAACCTGCTGTTACATGGATATTCCAGTTCTTTTTCTCTAAGTATAAAATCATACACATCAGCATTAGTCATATTATCAGTGCTTTTATTATTATTTTCATAAACAGTAAAATAATCTTTTATACCTGAAGTATGATTAACTATATTAATAATTTTCACGTCATCATAATGCTGTGGTAAGTCTTTAAAATACTTATTAATATTATCATTTAAATCCAGTTTAGATTGTTCATATAATAACATTATTGCTGCAGCTGTAAAGCTCTTTGCAAGTGATGCAATATAAAAACATGTATCCTCCGTTATTTCAGTTTTATCTTCCATGCTTCTGAATCCATAAGACTTGTTATATACAGTTCTTCCGTCCTTCATTACTGCCAATGAAAACCCAGGAGCCTCACTTTTATTTTTTGTATAATTAGCTATAAATTCATCTATCATTTTCATATCATCTCTCATCCCCTTTTTATTTTTTACAATATACCCTCAACTAAATTGTATAATCTTCAATTTAGTATAAATTATTTTTAACTTGTCCTTTTCTTAACCTACTCAAAACTTCTAATACTTTATCCATTTAAATGATTATCTAACCCTTCATATATTTCAAATGACTTATTAGTTAATATCCCACACGTTTTCTTTAATTTTACTACTTCATACTCCTAATGAATTTAATGAATATTTTGATATTTCAATATATTATTTTATATCTAATTTTAAGTTACTTAATAAATTATATTTTATAAGTCAAATTCCCTAATGTACTTAATATTTTTTATAATAATATCTGACTTCCACCAATTTTTACTTATAGCCCATTGTTCAAGATAATCATTCCACTCCCATGTAACTTTCCAAGAACCATCATGATTTTGAGTCTTTAAAATAAATTCATATTCAAAGTCACATATATCCTTGTTTTCTAAATAGAAATCACTTGATTTACTATTTATGAATAATGATGGTCTACATATATAATCAGTGTTCCATATTTTAGTGTCGTATGTTATAACTTGCTTAATTTGTTTTTGTAATAATTCTTTAAATTCCTCCATATTTACTAAATTTAAAATAGAGCATTCTTTCATATAATTGTATAATTCTATAAAACAAGCACTTTCATGCATAGATTCTAAAGGGAAATTCTTTTTAAAGTAATTATAAGCTTCTTTTGATAACTCACATGCTAACTTATATATAGCAGTATCTTTTTTTGCATATTTCAATATAAAACCTATTAAACTAGCCGTAGGATTATATGTTAATTCTTGCTTTGTGCTATAAGACCACCAAGGCGCATGAGGATAATTATCATTTGTTACCACTGTATTTAACCCATTCCATCTATGTCCATCAAATTCATTATTAGATGATAAATAATTTAAAATTCCTTTTATTATTGGATGAGTTTTATCATCTAAATTAATTTCTTTAATAATCTGAGTTGCTGCCCAAGTTTGCAAAGGTGTTGAATTAGTATTCCAACAATCAGGTTCAAGTGCACTTGCAAATCCACCATCAATATTTTGGTATGTCTTTAAAACACTAATAACGTCTTCCTTACTTCCATTTTCAAATAAGTAGTTCCATCTTGCCATATCAAGTGGTCTTGAATTCTTTAATATAAATCTTTTTGCACGTGTATAATAATCCATCACTTTCCTCCTTTTAAATTAGTTTTCAAATCTCTATTTATCCTCATTTCTCATATAGCTAATTTTTAATTAACATAATTTTACTATGATTTATTAATTATAACATATTTTGTAAATAAATCATTATTCATTTTCAATTGTAAATCCATCATCAAAAACATCTATTTATACATTTCATTACCTACTTAATTTACTTTATTATTCAATCTTATATATTGTGTTAAACTTACATATCATACATCTTAACTATGTTATATTTTTTATGATTCATTCAACTATAATTTACTTTTATGTATTTTTTTAATATAAATTTTACGTTTAATAAAATATAAATTACATATACTAATGCAAGAATAACTATATAAAATAAGAAATGGAGATATTAATATGCGAAATTTAACAGAAGGTGAAGTTCTTTCATTAACTACATTGTTAAAGTTTGAGAATGATGCCCTAGCAGTTTCAGAGGCAATGCAAACACTTATAACAGATGCTGAATTGAAAAAGCAAGCAGAAGCAAGTATATTGGCAACTGAAGGTAGAATTAAGGGAATACAACAATTTATTAATGAAAATCAAATCACAACAAATTATAGGAGGTAAAATATAATGTCAGTTATTTTAAGTAATATTATTCAAAACACTACTAATATAAATGATGAAGTTATAGCTGGAACTATGCTTGCTTCTGCTAAAAGTGGTGCTGATGCCTATCTAAATGCAACAATGGTAAGCACAACACCAGAATTAAGAGCGCTTTACTCAGCTAGTCTTAATCAAGTAGTTGGTGGTCATTCAGCACTTACTGAACTAACAGTAAATAAGGGTTGGGCTAAACCATATAATCCCCCTACTCAACAATTATCAGAAATTGTAAGTAAATCTGAAACAACAGTCTAATAGATGAAATTTATTGCAAAGGGTCATTTTGACTCTTTGTTTTTTATTCTTACTTTTTTAAATTGTATTATTCAATTTTAAGATAACGTTGTTTTTAATCTAAAGTTTAAAACTTACACAACATTTTAATCATATTAAGAGATAAAAAAATACCACATATTCACTTTTAAATAATGTGGTATTAAAGTTCTATATTTGTATCATTAGATAAATAATGTTATACACCAATATATAATTAACTATAACATATCTTCATCAGATTTATATTTTAGTTTTTGTAATTGTAAAGTTTTATGCTATTTTAGCCAATCTTTTATAATAGATATTTTCTTTTCTGTTGCGTTAAGTTCAATCTGGCAGCCTATAGGCAATGTAACCATTGGATGTGTATGACAACAATCAAATTCTGCGATAAAAGGTATGCTTTTACCCTCTAAAACTTCTAATAAAACCTCATATGGTTTTCTACCAGTTTTCTTGTCATCAAATAATTCATGTTTTCCAAGTATTATTCCTGAGATTTTATCAAATATACCGTTAATTTTTAAAAGAGAAAAACTTCTTTCTATATCTGAAATATCTTTTAAGGAATCTTCGATAAATAAAATGTCTCCTTCTTTTACTTCTGGCATATACTTGCTCCCCCATATACCTTGCATTGTGTTTAGATTTCCACCTATCACCCTTCCACTTACTTTACCTTCATTAACTGTTATCCAGCTATTATCTCTTCTTTCTTTACACCTATCTTGTAATTCCCAATCTATATATTCATCTGTCCAATATGAAGGTATCTCATAAGTATATGGAAAATCTGTATCCTCTATAAGAATCTCTTTAAAATAATTGTATGTGCCATCCACAAATGGTATTAGTTCACCAAATGATGCAACTAACGCGGGTCCATAATATGTATTTATTCCCGTTTGTGCATAAATACCAAGTAAAATTGCTGTTACATCTGAATAACCTATTATAATTTTAGGGTTTCTTTTAAAGGCTTCATAATCTATATATGGAAGAAGTGAATTTGAATTCATTCCTCCAATTGTAGCCATAATACATTTTATTTTTGGGTTTCTAATTAACTCATTTAACTCTTCAGCTCGTTCTTTAATACTACCGGACCTATAAAAATCACATTTACCTGTAAGATTACCTTCTATAATATTAAAACCTTTTTCTCTTAAATAACTTTTAGCTCTCTCAAATCGCTTAGGACAAAAATACGTTATTGGTGTTGATGGTGAGAAAATTCCTATTGAATCTCCAATCTTTAACTTTTCCAATCTAATCATTATTATGTCTCCTTCTAATTATACTATTTCTCATTTATTAGATTATAATACAATTATTTTCAACCTAAAATAACTCACTGTCAAGTTTATATATATCTAGTAAAAATATTCTTTACTTAAGATTATCTTATAATTAATTGATTTAATAAATTTTATAACCAACTTTATTATTTTACATCTACATAATAGTCCGCCAAGGTTAAAACCTCAGCTACGAAGAAAATCTAATCAAAAGCCAAAATTTGTAGGCGAGGTTTCAAGCTTGCATAACGTTATTTCATATATCATTTTTTAAATGTATTCCCATATAAAAAACACCAAGACTGAAGTCTCGGCTACGGTGTATTAATTAAATATTTATTATAAATAATGATTTCAATTAATGTATTTTATAATTCTCCATTTTCAACTTTCAATTTAAAATTGTAGGCGAGGTTTCAACCTTGCATAACGTTAAATTCATATATCATTTTTTAAATGTATTTCCATAAAAAAACACCAAGACTGAAGTCTCGGCTAAGAAGACAAATAAATATGATCACCCAATCTTTGTAGGCAAAAGTTCCTTCTTCCATAGTATTTCTAATAAAATATTAGAATTAAAAAGTTTTTCAATAAATTATATTTATTTTACTTATAAATTTAGCTATTTATAAATCTAAAAATTACGACTAAAAAAATAAGTATTGTTGCACATAGACTCATTTTAGCAACTGCTCTATTCTTTTTCCAATTATGAACAGTTTGAATTAATAGTAAAACACCCCACAATGGTTCCATTACATTTATAGCATTTTTCCAAATACCTAAAATTTGCATACATGCCAACATTATAATACTTATAGAACAAATATTACTCAAAATAGATATTGCTTTTTCATTTGTTTGTTTTTGACTGCTCATATGGCTACTATCTCCCATAATACCTCCTATACATACCATTATAAATTAATTAGATAAGATTTTAATTTTATATTTGATCATGATGTAATTTTATATTTAAAGTACATAATGAATTTGTTGTTGTTTTCTTAGTATATTTTAATGTATTGTTTTATATTTTATTTATCTATTGCATTATATTTTCTTTTATCTACATATTCAAAAAAAATTTGGTAAAAGAAACCAATGCCCTGTACTATATTGATTTAAAACACGTCCTGAATCAAATAAAATCCCCTTAATTTTTTTCTTTCCTTCCCATATTTACACTCCTATACCATTTTCTCTATTTATATAATCTTAATATTATTCTCTTCTGTAATCATAGATTTCATTTTTTACATTTAATTGTATTCCATTTATTTTTATAGTTTCATCATTAATCCATGATATATCTGCTTTTTCACAATGATACTGCAAATATATATTTTTAGTTTTACCACTATTGTTGTTCTTTAACATCCCTAAAACAGCATAACCTGTTGTAGCTCCACCATCGTTTAAGTAAGCAGTCACAGTATATTTTCCGTTTGGAGAAGTTGATTCCGTAATATATTCTTGTCCATTTATTCTTTGTATATTGTAAAATGCCCAATAGACATCATATGATATTCCACCGGCAATAATTGCAATACTTAAAAATATTATTATTATACTTTTTTTCATTTTCTTCACATATATCCTCCAATTCTTTTATAAAAAATCCTACTGCCAAATTGGAATTTAACAAGAAGTGAAGAGGTAAGAGTGAAGAGTGAAAAGTTAATGAATAAATTCAGCAAAGCTGAATTTGAATATATTTTTAAAAAATCCTTTAGGATTTCCACCTTAACTCTTCACTTTTATCTCTTATTTTTTAACTCATATACAAATTACTATTTGTTGAATTATTTCACATTGTTCATATGTCACCTTTTACTCATAATGCAATTTTATATTTAATTTTAAATTACTTAATAAATTGAAATTTATCTATTATTACTTTGTTCCAAATGAAATAAACATTGGTGGAACAGTTAATGCCATTAAGTTCTCACCCATCTCTCTAACATAATCATTGATTTCTTTTTCACACCTATATTGATAATGAGCTTCTTCCTCTGTAAGCCCTCTGTTACAGAGAGATTTTACAAACTCACTCTCATCACCTATTTCATGTCCCCAGCCATCAGCATAAAAAGTTTCTAACTGTTTTTTATATTCGTCCTTATTTCCATAAGGATTGATAAACCTTACACAATCATTTAATCTCATGGAAACATTTTTCAGTCCAAGTTTTTGCATCATAGCTGGTAATTTTGTACCTATACATTTGTCACTTCCATACACTTCTTTTTCATTTTTCCACAATTTAGACAATAATCCTAAATTACATTTTCCATCAACATCCAACCCATCTATATACATTGCTGCATTACATACATTCCAATTATTATCTATACAAATAATGAGTCCTCCATCAATAGTGACATCTATCATTTTCTTAATCATTTTTTCTGGTTCAGGTAAATGCATCAAAAATGCTTGACAAATAACTATATCATATTTTCCATTAATATCCTCATTAATTAAATCGCACTTACTAAAATTAGTTTCATAATCAGCTTCCTTAAATATCTGCTTTGCTTCTTTAAGTAAAGTATCTGCATTATCAAATCCAGTATAGGTACTTCCATTAGGTAAAATTGGCATTAATATGCTTCCCAAATATCCAAGACCACAAGCAAAATCTGCCACTCTGACAGGCTTGTCTATGCGCCAAACTTTCTCTACTAAGAACTCTACATAATCAAGGTTAATCCATCTCTTTCTTGACTCTCTTAAATATTCTAAATGGGTGTTCCAATCAGTTCCAGACATTTTTATCCCTCCATTGCAAATTTTAATTTGTTTAACAATTAAATATTCCTTCATCAATTTTTCTATAATCATATAATAATATTTACATATAACAATTTTATTTGTCTGAATATTGCAATATTAAAGCCTATTATTTTATATTTAATTTTAAATTACTTGATAAATTGGATTTTATACATTTCAAATTATTTTCAAACTGGATGTAATAAAAGTCAAAACTAATCAAAAAATTTACCCTTATAAAAATTTTCATTTCCAAGTTTCTTTGCTGTCAATCTAAATATAACACAACCATCTGGACATACAATATCCTTGCTATATTTGCTATTTCCACCTATGTTTTCTAAATCTCCACCACTTCTGATAGCCTCCATGATTGGAAACATAATCATCATGACCTTTGAACAAATACCTTGTCCATTCATATTTACAGGACAACCATATGTGCATGTATATTTATCGCCTACTTCCTCTCCGTTTCGGCAATAGTTCTCTGTATGGTCACTACGAAGAAACCCCGTTACCTCAATTTCAAATTCATACTCCTCATCATACCATTTTTTCATAATTAATCTCCAATCTCCTATTTATCTTTATTTATCATACAAATAATTTTGATTAATATACTTTGTTTATTACGAATTAATTATAACATATTTTGTAAATAACTTATTCTTTAATTCCTTTTTTTAATGTATATATTATTTAAACAGTTATCACTTAAGAGCAGGTACGTATTTAAATCCGCCAAGACTAAAGTCTCAGCTACGAAGACAAATAAATATGATCACCCACCCTTTGTAGATGAGAATTTATTCTTACTTAATATCTTTTGTATATCTTACTTCTTATTTTTCATGCACACCATAATCCGCCAAGGTTAAAACCTCAGCTACAGTGTATAGATTAAATATGAAACATCATATTTTATAATTTTCAATCTTCAATTTTCAACTTTCAATTAATAAAGTAGGCGAGGTTTCAACCTTGTAAAGAATTATTTTCATATATTATTTTATGAAATGTATTCCAATATCCAAAGCCACTAAAACTGAAGTCTCAGCTAAGAGGATAATTAAATAAGATCACCCAACCTTTGTAGACGAGAATTCATTCTTGTATAACGTTGTCTTTTATATATACTATTTATTCTTTTATATCCACATAATAGTCCGCCAAGATTGAAGTCTTAGCTACAAAGGAAACATAATAGAAATAGGGGGAATTTCTTCCCCCTTAGTATGTTGATATGTTGAAAATGTTTATATTAGATTTTAGTGTGTTCCTCTTATAACTTTTATTCCTTTTTCTTCTAGCATAGAAGCAATTTCAGTGATTGTTTTGCATTCTTCACCTGCACCATTTTGAGTACAAACTCCAACATGCACTACTTCTACTCCTTCTTTTCTTAGACGTTCAATCTTTTCAATCATTCCTTCATCTTTAGATGGTTCTTTACCACATCCATTACAACGCATATATGCTGCTAATTCTATTTCTTCATCTTTATACATTTCAAAATGTTTTTGTTTTAAGTTAAAAGCTTTAAAACAAGCTGCTCCTGTGCATACTTCATTAGCTTTTAGACAATTTAACATTGCTATCTTTTTCATTTTTTATACCCCTTACAAATATATTATAGGATTCCAAATTAAAAGTAATCTTTTTATCAAATGACACTACTAATGTTATAGTTTATTCTATTATCATGCTTGGAATCAGTTGAGAATTGACAGTTATGGTTAATATTATTCATTTAATTCCTAATATTTAAAATAGAAATATATAAAAACCGCGTTTTTATATAATCTTCAATTAATTTGTTCTACAAATCATTTTTTAAATTGATTTTTAAAAAATGAGCTTTTAGTTTTATCCTTCATTGTCAATTACCCATCGTTAATTGTTAATTTTATACAACACTTTAAATTGCTCTTTATCAACTTAAATAATAGTAATTGCATTTTCCAACTTAGATTCCTATGTTTAAAATCCTATTTTACTTTTTATATAATTCTGGATAAAGTGCTTCACCAATTGCATTTAATCCATCAATTGTACGAATTCCACTAGTGTATACTTCACTTAATCTAAGTGGAAATACTTTTTTATTTTTTACTGCATTTAAACTTCCATAAACGGGATTGTCCATTATTTCAGCTAAAGCTTTGCTTCCTGCTCCTTCTCCATAGCCTTCCATGTGTACTGTAAATATCACATCTGGATTTAATGTTACAAGGTCTTCAGCACTTATTTTAGGACCTGTTTCCATAAGCTCACCGCCCATTTTTGTTACCATATCTCCAGCTAAGTTATTTTTATCGTATATACGTATATTATCTTTTCCTGAGCTAAGCACAATTACTTTTTGTTTTTCTTTACCGTCTGTAGCTTTTGTAACTTTTTCTACAGTTTTTTTCATATCATCAACTAAAGCTTTTGCTTTGTCTTCTACATCGAATATTTTTCCTACTGTCATAATATCTTCATATTCATTTTCTACTGTTCTTTTTTCACTTATGTCATTTGAGTTTAATGCCATATATGTATTTACATTATTTTCATGCCAATAATCTACATCGCCTAATGACTTATCAGAAAAAGTTGATTTCCAAGCTAAAATAAAATCTGGTTTTAACATAACTGCCTTTTCTTTAGTCATTGCAACATTCGTGTCTGTAAAATCATTAAATTCTTTATCTTTAATCTTTTTATATGCTTCCTTTAATGAAGGTGCTATATCTTCCTCTTTTACTCCAATAGTTGAAACGATTCTATCTTCAAGTCCCAATGCAAGCATTGTTTCTGCTGAATTTTGCCATGCTGTAATAACTCTTTCTGGCGCTTTTTCAAATGTTTCTTCAACTGGCTCTTTTGCATAGTTAAAAGTGCTAATCTTTAACGGATAGTTTTGAGACTTTTTATCTCCTTTTTCCGTTTCAGATGCTGATACTGTTTTTGATGTATCACTATTTTCTTGTGTTTTGTTATTACCTTGTGAGCATGCTGTAGTTAAGCACATTACACCTATTAATAATAACGCTAATGCTTTTCTCTTCATCTCTTTTCCCCTTTTTTTATATTATATCACCGCAGATATTGTTTACAAATTTATACACAATAAAAAAGTGACTGCAATAGCCGCAGACACTCTAAATTTCAATAATAAACACATTAATTTTAAGCTTATTAATTACGAACTTAATTTCATAAAATGATAATTCTAACTTTACATATTATTCTTTATTCACTCTTTTGAATGATTTCTTCATAAGTTAACTATAACAATTTTGCTTTATATTAAGTGGTTACTTTCTGCGGAAGATACCAACAATAAATACTGAGCAGGTTTCCTGACTTAAAGTTCATTGTAGAATCATGCCTTCTCACAATAATTGCAATGACTATTTTATGAATCTACCAACCTTTTACAGTGACCGGATCGTTTAGGATTTACACCTAATTCCCTATTACCTTATTAAAATAAGCACTCAATATTTCTTTATAAAGATATCATTTCAAGAAAAGTTTGTCAATTATAACAAAATGGAATATATTACACTAAAATAATATGCTTTTTTCACTTGACTTTTTTTGTTTATACTCTTTAACAATATTTATTAACATGATTATTGTTACTATAAATCCTAACCCAAGATATAAATACGCAAGCTTCGGAGTAACCTCCATAAGCATCGGAACTAATGTTGATCCAAGTATATTATATAAAAAATGCCCCAATATATTGGACCATATAGAACCCGTCCACATATAAATTACGCCCAATACTATTCCTAATAGAGATGCATATATAGCTTGTAAAATGTTTCCATGGAATATACCAAATAGTATACCTTGTATCAATAATGCCAAAACAACATTCATATTACTTTTTAATTCATTAAATATTATGCCTCTAAAAAATATTTCCTCAAATACTGGTGCTATTACTAAAATCACCAACATTGAAAAAATAGATGTTCTTGCATTAACTATGCCTTCGGATACACTTTTATAGCTCTCGAATTTATCTCCGAATATATGGACAAAAGCTAACGTAAAGAAATTCAATGCTAATATTAGAAGAATACTTTTTAAAAGCTCATTCTTGTTTAGTTTTTTAAATCTACATCTTTGCCATAAATTCTTTTCTTTTCCTCTTAGTATTAATGCAAATATTAAAAGTGTTAATATTGCACCTCCACCTGAAAGTATATATTGATTTTCCATTATAATTTCAGCAAGCTTTGCTTCTTCCATCCCCATATGCGTTACAGTATACGAAATTGAAAATATCATAGAAAATATAAATTGAGCTGCAAAATATATGAGTATAAACCCAATTATTTTTCCTACCATTGCTAATTTTTTCTTCATTAAATTTTTCCCCCTTAGATAATACTAATTATTTTACCTTTATTACCATTTATTTTTTAATTTTATATATTTAAACTTAAAATTAATTTCCAATTGTAAATTTTCTTTAAATTCTCACTTTTCATTTGTTGTTTTCTCAGTTTTTTACCTATATAAAGATTGGAGTACTTTATTTGGAGGTTTTATTATGTTTTTTAATCTAAATGTTAATACTATTTTTTATAAGAATTTAAGTGGCTTTTCTTACTCAAATTATATTCGTAAATTTTCATATGGCATAAGTTTTATTTCATACAAATTGGATTTTAATTCATTGAGTATAGAATTTAAATCCAACAACATAGTTTTTTTATCCAACAGTAAGGATTTTTTTACATGTACTATTGGATTAAACTCCTTAGCTAAATATATATTTAATATATATTTAAATAAAATAACTTCGTTATTTTATTATTTATATAAATCTAAAGATTTATATATTAATTCTATAAATAGAATTAATAATAACAAAAACATTATAGTTATTATAGTTTAGATACGGATTAAAATCATACTTACTTAAGGAATTAAATCCCTATAGCATTGCAAATTCAAATTCAAAATAATATCTTGTAATAACGTTTTGCAAGGTTGAAACCTCGCCTACAATTTTTAATTGAAAGTTGAAAATTGAAAATGTAAAATTATAAAATACACTATTTCATGGTTAATTAATTCATTGCAATTAGTGGTCTTTTATTTGGATAAATACTTAAAAATAATATCTCCCAATAACGTTTTGTAAGAATGAATTCTCGCCTACAAATGTAGTAATTACATTTAAGAATAGAAGTAAATAAAAACTATAACACCTTCGTAGCTGAGGTTTTAACCTTGGCGGTAATGTATCCTTGCTAGATTTCATTGTTTCAAATTTTAAAATATATTAATCAACAAGAGGGACGGACCTATTATAGGCTAATTACTTATTTATAGTAAACTTCCTTTTTAAATAACATATTTACATAAACAAGCAAAGTCAGTCCCAAATAGATTATAAATTAAGTTGAAGTAGTGAAATTTGGAAATTAACGTTTTGCAAGAATGAATTCTCACCTACAAATGTAGTAATTACATTTAAGAATAGAAGTAAATAAAAATATAACACCTTCGTAGCTGAGGTTTTAACCTTGGCGGTCTTTGATTTGGATATAAATACTTAAAAATAATACATTCTAATAATGTTTTACAAGAATGAATTCTCTCCTACAAATGTAGTAATTACATTTAAGAATAGAAATACATATCGACTAATTTTTATATGATGTTTAAATAATTGTATTTTTCAGCTTGGAACCCTATATAGGGTTCCAGTTCGAATTCAAAATAACAAATTTATCAATTGAAAAGCTTTTTTCTTTCATCAAGGAACAGGAATTATTTAAATTAGTATTTCTTTTAAAATTGATTTAGAAAATCTTATTATTTTGTGTTTTATTTCCAAGACCTGAACCCAAGGACGGGTTCAGCGACTGCCTAGACAGGACGTCGATTCAGCCGTTTAGTCTTGGAAATAAAATGGCAAATTTATTAGAGTTTCTTTGAAATTTTTATGAATAACGTTTTA
>NZ_JBWKMH010000025.1:109296-120335 GCF_056431285.1 Clostridium amazonense
CTTTACTAACATTATTCTCATTTAATATTTAAATAATTGTATTTTTCAGCTTGTATTCCTATATTAGAAACTAGTTTCTTCTATAGATATTAATTCTTTACCTTGAAATTTCATGCATACAACCCATGGCATTATAGCTTTTATTCTATAGAATTCATTATAATCAAATTTATTATTATAGTAATTTACTATAGTAGAAAGTGCTGTTCCATGAGTTGCT
Organism: Clostridium amazonense; assembly: GCF_056431285.1. Lineage (NCBI taxonomy): Bacteria > Bacillati > Bacillota > Clostridia > Eubacteriales > Clostridiaceae > Clostridium > Clostridium amazonense. The sequence goes on from NZ_JBWKMH010000025.1 coordinate 109,517, forward strand.
ATTACTATGTTTTTATCAAAGTTATTTTCTAATATATTGCTTAAAACACTTATATTTCTTTGTTGAACTTCTCTTAAGCATTCACCATTTTCCAATTTATATTCAAAATCACTCCATTGCTTTTCTGCAAAACCATCAAAATCCTCTAGCCAACAATCTGAGATTTTTCTTTCTCTTAAATCATCTATAGTTTCAATACTTAATCCTACCTTATCAGCAAATGGCTTTACTGTATCTATAGACCTTTTAAGTGGGCTAGAGTAAATCTTATCTATATTTTTGTCACTAAGAAACTCCCTTACTTTCTTGCTACCTTCTATGCCGTTTTCATTTAATGGCCTAATTAAATCATCATGTACAGAATAATCTGGTGCAGCATGTCTAACAAAATATATTGTAGTCATTCTTATTTCCTCCCCATTTTTAGCATAAAAAAATACTAGTTTATTTAATATATATGTATTTTTCTATGAATCTTATACCAAATTTTACATTATTTATTTTACCAAATAAAATATCTCCTTTCAAATTAAATAAAAATTCCTCACTACAATTACAGCAAGGAATTTTCATTATAACTTTATTCAGTTTTAGTTTCTCTAGTGTCACATATTAATTCAGCTCTATGCTTTTTCATTTTATCAACACCATTTTTAGTAAACTTATATATATAATCTAAAAATTGTTTTTTATCAAATTTACCTTTTTCCATATCAGCTAAAGCTTTTTCCATTCTACCTGTGTAGTCTGTGTCTAAAAGCTCTTTTATAGGAAATGTTTGTATTAATCTTTTACCTTTTTCTGTTATTAAAAGTGATTTACCTTTTGATGATATATATCCTGCATACTTTAATTTGTTTATTGTTTCTGCTCTTGTAGCAGCAGTTCCTATTGAATATCCTGCAAGAACTAATGATGTGTCTTTTTCTTCACTATCATCATTATTATTACTACTTTTTCCGCAAGTTTCCATAGCTTTTAGAAGTGTTTTTTCTGTATGATGAGCTGGTGGTTTAGTTTTCTTTTCTTCAACTTTTATACTAACCATTTGAACTACTTCGTCCTTTTCAATTTTAGGAAGCAATTCATCTTTTCCATTATATTTTTCTATTTTTAAATATCCTTCTCTTCTAAGAATTTTTCCTTTTGATGAAAATAACCTATCATAGTTTTCACCTTTTACACAGGTTATTATTTCTGTGTGTTCAAACTCAGCACTTGCCATGAATTGAGCTATAAATCTATTTTTTATAGAATCATAGACTTCTCTTTCTTCTTTATTTAAATCTTTAGGTATTAAATATGTTGGAATTATGGCACTGTGGCTTTCAACTTTTGCATTGTTAAATACTTTCTTAGTCACAGAAAACTTTATTTCATCTTCAAATGGCAATCCTTTTTTTAGAGTATCTAAAACTTTTTTTGCCTTGTCTTTTAAACTTTCTTCTAGTGCAGTACTTGATGTTCTAGGATAAGTTATATACTTTTTCTCATAAAGACTTTGACAAACTTTTAATACTTTGTCTGCTGTATATCCTTTAAATTTACTTGTTACATATCCTTGAAGGTTTGTTAAGTTAAAAAGTGGGCCTGCATTTTCCTTTTTCACCTCAACTTTTTTCTCTATAACTGTTCCTTCTTTTCCATCTATTTCTTTTCTTAGTTTTTCCATCATTTCTTTATTTTTAAATTTATCTAACTTCTCATGAAAAAACTTTCCTTTATAACTTCCATTATCATTTTCAAATTCACAATAAAGCTCATAAAACTTTTCTGAGTTAAACTTATCTATTTTCATATCTCTATCATAAACCATTTTTAATGTAGGCATGAGTACTCTTCCAATGTTTAAAAGATTACCTTTTCCTCTACAATATTTCATAGTTGCTACAGATGTGAAATTTATTCCTATAACCCAATCAGTAAGCTGTCTACTAAGACCTGCATCCTGAAGACTTTTCATTTCTTCGTTTGACTTTAAATTTTCAAGACCTCTTTTTACTTCATCTTCTGTCCATTCATTTATAAGTATTCTATATATTGGTTTTGTAGCTTTTATGTAATCAAATATTAATAGTGCAATAAGCTCTCCTTCTCTATCATAGTCTGTTGCGCAGATAATTCTATCTACATCATCTCTTTCAATAAGATTTTTTATTATTGAAAGTTGCTTTTTTGCACCACTGTCTTCTTTATTTCTATTTTTATCATCGGGCTTAACTTTGTATTTAAATTCACTTGGTATATATGGGAAATTTTCAAAGCTCCATAATGCTAATGCTTTGTCATAATCCTTACAATCATATAATGTTAATAAATGTCCAAATGCCCAAGTTATTATATAGTCTTCGCCTTCTATATATCCATCTTTTCTACCTCTGCATTTTAATGCTTCAGCTATATTTCTAGCAACTGAAGGTTTTTCAGCTAATATAACACTTTTCATCTTATCACCACTTGTTATTTAATTTATTTAAGACAATAAATACTTCTTTTTAGACTTATTAAATCTACGTTTTTACATTATATCACATATTATAGTATTATCCTATTTTTAAAATTTTCTTTCCATATTCATTAAATTTTTTATCCGCATCCCAGTCCGCTAAGGTTAAAACCTCAGCTACGAGGGTAATTAAAGAAAATCCCCACCCTTTGTAGGCGAGGTTTTAACCTTGCAAAGCGTTATTTAATATATTACTTTTAAAATATATTCCCATATCAAAGATCGCCAAGACTAAAGTCTCGGCTACGAAGGATAATTAAATTGAATTTCCAGCCTTTGTAGGCGAGAATTCATTCTTGCATAACGCTTTTTATATACACTATTTATCATTTTATATCTGCACCATAATCCGCTAAGGTTAAAACCTCAGCTACGGTGTATAGATTAAATTTACGTATATTGTTTTTTTAATGTATTCCCATATCAAAGACCACCAAGACTAAAGTCTCGGCTACGAGGGATAATTAAATTGAATCCCCAACCTTTGTAGGCGAGAATTCATTCTTGCATAACGCTTTTTATATACACTATTTGTTATTTTATACCCATACCATAATCTGCCAAGGTTAAAACCTCAGCTACGGTGTATAGATTAAATTTATGTAATTAATACAAATTTAAAATGAATCAATTAACCATCAAATATTATATTTTTACATTTTCAATTTTCAATCAATAAAATAGGCGATGTTTTAACCTTACAAAACGTTATTTAATATATCATTTTAAAATGTATTCCCAAATCAAAGATCGCCAAGACTAAAGTCTCAGCTACGAAGGATAATTAAATTGAATTTCCAACCTTTGTAGGCGAGAATTCATTCTTGCATAACGCTTTTTATATACACTATTTATCATTTTATATCTGCACCATAATCCGCTAAGGTTAAAACCTCAGCTACGGTGTATAGATTAAATTTACGTATATTGTTTTTTTAATGTATTCCCATATCAAAGAGCACCAAGACTAAAGTCTCGGCTACGAGGGATAATTAAATTGAATTCCCACCCTTTGTAGGCGAGAATTCATTCTTGCATAACGTTTTTTATTATATTACTTTTAAAATATATTCCCATATAAAATGTAGACAAGACTTTAATATTACATGTTGTTACTTTTTATATTATTTATAATTTACACTAATTTATTTAGGAATGTTCCTTCTTTCAAATTAACATTTTTTATGCTAATTTCACCATCTCCTTTTTCTGAGTCTTCTTTAGCTTTTTCAATGGCTGCAATTTTTATACGAAGTTGAATGTCAGAAATTCCTCCTTTTAAAGCCATCTCAGATACGCTGCTCATTGCCATGGCTATAATTTGCTGTCTTTCTTTGGTGCTTTTAGCTCCTTTAAGTCTTTCTTTTAAATCTTCTCCTTCTTTTTTAGCTTGTTCTGCTTCTCTTTTCATATCTGGATATTTTTCATTTATAAAACGTTCTTCTTCTTCTGATAATTTTTCACCTTTAGCAACCTTAACTGCTATTCTCTCAGCTTTGCTCATTTCTTCAGTTATTTCTTGCCAAAATGCTGCATTTTCTGCTTTTTCAAACATATTTAACTTTCCATACTCTTCATCTGATAAATCATCAACTTTCATTCCTGCTGCCAACTTATCCTTAATTGCTCTTATATCTTCCGTAATTATTGTGCTACTTTTTTTATCATTATTATTCTTTATAAAGAATAAATTTTTATTTCCTAAATTTGAAATCATTTATTATCACTCCCTTAACATCATTTATTATTAGATAATCTTAACTTTATATTTAATTCTTAGTTTTGTATTTAGAGCCCGTTGACAATTGAAATATTTTTTTCATTCATCAAGAAACATGAATTATTTAATGAGTATTTCTTTAAAGTTTAAATTAGAAAATCTTATTAATTTATGTTTTATTTCCATATATTTAATATCGTAATAATCTTTAATTTTGTTATAGTAATTTCATTATTCTAAACTTTTGTACAAAGAAAAAAGCCTCTTTTAAAAGAAGCTTTTATCTATGCATCATTAATTCAGTTTCTAAACTTTCTCTTGTAATATTTTCAAATCTTCCTCCACCATTAGAAGTTATATTCATGTTATACTTTCCAATAGTTCCATTTGAAATTTGGCCTTCAAATTTGTTGTCCTTAGCTTGTATATTAAGACCTTTTATACAGTGATTAAAATAATTATTATTTTTTCTGTCATCTCTATCATCTCTGTCATCATAATCATTATAATCATCATAGTCATCATAATCATGATCATTATAGTGTTCTGGATTTTTCATTTCTATTTTACCATTAACATTGTAATCATGTATATCTGTCACAATTTCAAAATAATTATTTGTATTTATATTAACATTTTGTCCTATAGGCATATATGATTTTACTTTAACACTACTAGCTTTTAATGTTACATTACTCGGTAACTTTTTAACGTCTTTATAATCACTTAATAACCCATTAGTTGATATATCTATATTGTCTGCAAATATTTCTATATTCTCAGCATTAATTAGCTCTTTAAAATCCATTGAAATATATGAATTTGTTTGTATATTTATATTCTTTAAGTTATTAACCTTAGGTAAATCACAATATCCTGAGTAACTTTTATACTTTAGTGTGTCTTTTAAAGTACTTGCATCTTCTGTTATTAATGATACGTGTCCTTCAGCATTTAAACTTACATTTATACCTTTTGGAACTTCTACTGTAATTTTAGATATTTCCCCATCGTAAACTACAGAATATATAAGTCCATCATATAATCTTTTAAAGAAGTTCCCTTCACCACTTAGAAATCTTCTTTGAGATTTTAAATTTGTATTTAAATTTAAAGTTTTCTTTTCACTATCATATTTTGTATCTATATCTATATTTTGAAACTGTGAATTATATGCTTTTATTTTAAACAAATTATCATCGCTTTTCTTTAACTCTACTGTTGATATACCACCACCAACAGAATTTATATCTAAGTTTTCTATTAGGTCCTGTGATTTGTAAATTTCTTCACCTTGATTTTGTTTATATTTAATTCTTGCATCTTCAACTTCATTTATAACAGTTGGAACAGCTACTACTCCTGAACCTATAGCTCCAACAGTTCCAATTCCTACTAAAATAGCTGCTATTATAAGTGCCACTTTACTTTTCTTCATCTTCTCCAGCCTCCTTCTCTTCAAAGTTTTCAACTTCTACTATTTTACTTTCTTCTAAATATACAATTGTATCTTCTTTTTCATTATTTTCTTCTTCTTTTCTTTCTTCATTTACATTAACTCTTACTTCATTTTCACTTGATTCTCTGTTGCTATTTTTATTTTCTTTAACTCTTATATACATTTTTTTTGTTTTTATCCATGCTACATATTTTGTAAATAATCTTTTTATTAAAATAACAACATTTACGTATATAGTCCATAAAGCAATTATTACACCAGTTCCTGCTAAAGATATAAAGAATCCAAATAATCCTAAATAAAAATTAGCTGCCATTGCTGGAAATGATAATGCATATCCTATCATATCTAAAACTGAAAGGCCTACAAGACCTAATCCTGCTCCAATTACTGAACCTATAACCATTATTGATGGTATTATTAAAAGCAAACTTAAAATTATAAGAATAGCTTTAACTCCCCAAGTAGGAATTTTTTCATTTATTATATCATTAGAGTTTAAAAACTCTTTACTCTTTTGAAATCCTTTTTTACTTGTCTCTTTTGTTTTTTCCCATACCTTTTTAGCTTCATCTTTATAATCTTTATCCCTATTTGAACCTCTATTTTCTCTTTTCATTTCTTCTTTTAAATCCTGAGCTATAGTTTTTGGTGAACCTAATGATGCTATTATTTCTTCATCACTTTTTCCCTCCAACTCTCCATTTAAGAAAAATTCTTCATAATCTCTTAATATATCTAAAATTTCACTTTGACTAAAACTATCTTTTAAATAATCTCTTAATATATCTAAAAATTCATTTTTACTCATTTTTTTAGCACTCCTTCCTATATCTTTCTAAAATAAAGTTTACATCCTCTACAAATCTATCCCATTCATCTACCATATTCTTTAAATTTTTCTTTCCTTCTTCAGTAATTTTATAATATTTTCTGTCTGGACCACCTTGTGCTTTTTGAATGTAAGTTTCAAAATTGCCTTCTGCTGTAAGTCTTCTAAGCAATGGATAAATTGTACTTTCCTTTACATCCATAACTCTAGAAATACTATCTACAATTTCATATCCATACATATCTTTGTCATTTATTAAAGTTAAAACACATATCTCCAGCACTCCTTTTCTTAATTGAGTACTCATATTAATCCTCCCATCTTTTAAAGATAATAATTCCTTTGTTTCTCTATACTGTGTATTGCATAGTACTCATGTTTAATTTAAGAAATAACCTAAATACTTATATATATTTTAGCTATTTCAGCAATTAATATTCATATATAATCTACTTGGTAATACATAGTAGCTTATTTTTTTATAGGTACTGTGTAATGCACAGCACCTTATGAACTTATATTATCATACTACTATGCAATACACAATACCCTTTTTAAATTTTTTTAATTTAATTTTTTCATATTTCAATAATTATTAACATTCAACTATCTTTATTAACTCTTCGAATTTATTTATTATGTATGTTGGATTTGATGTTTTAAGCTCTTCTAATGTATTGTTTCCATATGTTACAGCACAAGAATGACATCCTGCGTTATTTCCCATACCAACATCATAGATAGTATCTCCTATGACTAATGCTCTTTCTTTACATATATTTATATTTTCAAGAACTAAATTTACAACATCAGGCGCTGGTTTATGTTTTTCTACATCTTCACAGCAAGCAATAAATGTAAAAAATTCTTCTATTCCTAATTCTTTTAAAAATAGAACTAAAGTATCTCTTCCTCTACTAGTGGCTATTGTAAGCTTTACACCTTTTTTATATAAATATTCTAAAGTGCTTTTTACTCCATCAAATAATGTAACAGTATTTTTACATATATTTTTGTATCTAAGCTTGTACTCATTTACAGCCTTATCTACATTTTCTTCTTTAAATCCATCAATACTTTTAAACATTTGATATAAAGGAAGTCCTATAAGTCTTGTAATATTCTCATCACTTATATCATCATTTCCAAAATACTTTAGTGTATCCCTCATTGTTAGTACTATACTCTCATTAGTATCTGCTATAGTACCATCAAAATCTAAAACTAATGCATCAAAATTCATAAATCTAATACTCCTTATAATAATTATTTTTTAGTTAATTCACTATAAATTCTTAATAAAACATGAATAACTTAGTTTTTAGCTTTGGCTTCCTACATTATACTACAAAATGTACTAAAGGTTAAAACTTTAAATTACAAATTTTACATTGAAATAAATTGTTAACTTAAGAAACTTTATCTTAAATTTTAAAACATATGTTTTCTATTATGTAAATTTTTTGTATTTTTTCACAAAATATTTTTACTTGCTATATAATTAACTTAATCACTAAAAAATTTTATTACAGGATACATGACATAGCCTAATAAGCCATGTTACCAAGGAATTCTTACATGGTTTGCATCCTTTAATTCTAGGATTAATTGAATAAATTTATTGCTAAATTGGCTTACTAGTTTTCGAGTGTATCAAAAATTTGAATTCATATTCATTTTTAATTACAAAATCCCATTAATAATCTAATATTTAAACATACTCAAGTTTAAAATTGAGTATGTTAATTTTTTTTATATAAAAGGGGGCTTTTTTATGAGAAAAAAATTTCCAAACTTCTATAAATACTTTGACTTATATTGCACTATCTTAAAATGGCGTATTTAACGCATTTTTAAAGGAGGGCTAAAATCCCCCCTTTTTAACTGTCTATTACATATTTTTTATAAGATTTGCCATTTCTATTGCAGTACATGCTGCATCAAATCCTTTATTTCCTGATTTTGTACCAGCTCTTTCTATAGCTTCTTCTATGCTATTTGTAGTTAAAACTCCAAATATTATTGGTTTTTCTGTATTTAATGAAGCATTTGCAACTCCCTTAGATACTTCTGAACAAACATAATCAAAATGTGGTGTAGAACCTTTTATTACAGCTCCAAGACAAATAACCGCATCATATTTTTCATTTTTAGCCATTTTATTTGCTATAAGTGGAATTTCAAAAGCTCCTGGCACCCAAGCAACATCAATATCTTCATCTTGCACTCCATGTCTTTTAAGCCCATCTAATGCACCACCTAAAAGTTTTGAACCTATAAATTCATTAAATCTTCCAACTACAATTCCTATTTTTAATCCTTCTGCTATTAACTTTCCTTCTAATATATTCATATTTATCTCTCCCCTTAATTCTTTAAAGTATGTGATGTAATCTTTCTTTTTTAGTTTTTAAATAAAATTCATTTTTTTCATTGTGATTCATTTTTATTGAAACTCTCTCTACTATTTCAATTCCATGTCCTTTAAGTCCTAATATTTTTTGTGGATTATTAGTCATTAGTTTTAATTTACTTGCACCTAAATCACTTAATATTTGAGCTCCTATACCATAATCTCTAAGATCTACAGGAAATCCTAATGCAATATTTGCATCTACTGTATCCATTCCTTCATCTTGAAGCTTATATGCTTTCAGTTTATTTATAAGACCTATACCTCTTCCTTCTTGTCTCATATATAAAAGAACTCCACATCCCTCATCTTCAATTCTTCTCATAGCCTCTGCAAACTGCTCTCCACAATCACATCTTCTTGAACCAAATGCATCTCCTGTTAAACATTCTGAATGAACTCTTACAAGTACTGGTTTATCCTTTTTTATATCTCCCTTTACTAAGGCTACATGGTGTTCTCCATTAAGTTTATTTACATATCCTATTGCTTTAAAATTTCCATATTTAGTAGGCATTTCTGTTTCTACAACTCTTTCTACTAATTTCTCTCTTTCTTTTCTATACTTTATAAGATCTGCAACTGTTATAATCTTTAAATTATGTTCTTCACTAAATTTCATAAGTTCTTCTGTTCTTGCCATATGTCCATCATCACTCATGATTTCACATATTACTCCTGCTTTTTTTAATCCTGCCAAATTTGCTAAATCTACTGCTGCTTCTGTGTGTCCTGCTCTTTTTAATACTCCCCCATTTTTAGCTGCTAACGGAAATACATGTCCTGGTCTTCTAAAGTTTTCTGCTTTTGAATTTTCATCTATCAGCATTTTTATTGTCTCCGCTCTTTCAAATGCTGATATGCCTGTATCTGTAGTTATGGCATCTACTGAAACTGTAAATGCTGTTTCATGGTTATCTGTGTTTTTTTCAACCATTGGGTTTATTTTTAAATTATTAAGCATTTCTATACTCATAGGTGTACAAATCAATCCTCTTCCAAACTTAGCCATGAAATTTATATCTTCACCTGTTGCTTTTTCAGCTGCCATTAAAAGATCTCCTTCATTTTCTCTATCTTCATCATCAACTACAATTAACATTTTTCCATTCTTTATATCTTCTATAGCTTCCTCAATTGTGTTAAAATTTTTCATTACTATTCCCCCTGTAAAATTTCAATATTTAATTTATTTTTTAATTAGTCATTTCAATATAATTGTTTATATAGGGTTCCAATCTAAAATTCAAAATAATCTCTTTCTCAAATGATACTAGAAATATTACAATTTATTACTCATTTCATTCATAATATTTAAAATAGAAATACCTAAAAACTAAGTTTTTATATTGTTTTCAACTAATTTGCTCTGCAAATTTAATAAAAAATCATTATTTAAAATTGGAAATCCAATTTTTGCATCGGATTGGCCCCATAAAAGTAGACTCTAAATGCTAATTACTAGCTTATTCTTAAAATTACTATTTTTTAGATTATAGAACTCATTTGGGGTTCTATAATCAACCGAAGAATGTATTCTTTTAAAATTATAGTTATCTACGTATTTTTCAATAGTGTTAATTGCATCTTTTAAATTTTTAAACAGCCTGCCGGCAAGGCATTCTTGTTGTAAATATCTATGGTATGACTCTATATGAGCATTGTAATTAGGACTATGAACAGGTATTCTTTCATGTATTACATTCTCTTGAATACACAATTTTTCAAATTTACTAGCTATGAATTGTGAACCATTATCTGTGCGAATTGTTAATTCAGATGTTTTTCCTTTAATACCTCTATTATAAAGAGCCTTTATTAGCACAATCTTAGCTTGCTCTGCATTAGCAGAAAGTGACATATCATATGCTAATATACTTCTATCAAAT
>NZ_JBWKMH010000026.1:0-1433 GCF_056431285.1 Clostridium amazonense
GACTTTTTCTATTTTACTAGATTTAAACTTTTTTGTCAACACTTTTTTTAAAATGTTTTTTAAGTTTATATCTACATCGCTTGGCTTCAATTACTTGTTTGCCTCAGCGACAAGATTTATTATATATCTAATCTAATATACATATTTAAAATTTATTTGTATAATACCAGTTTAAAGTTATATTGCTATATTATTCTTTTATTTTCTCTTATATGTTATTAATGATACACTAGGTAAAGTATTTAGACTTTAATAACAACTTTCCTTGTTATTACGGTCTAAAAAATATAATTTACTATTATTAGATTGTATTTGTATATCAATATAAATGAATTATAAATTATAAATTATAAATTATAAATTATAATATAATTTTTCATAATAAACCGTATATTAAATTTTTAACTTTTTATTTCCTAACTAGTGATTTAAAAAAGCTAACTATATATAGAGAAAACTTACAAATAGTATAATTAAATAAGTATAAAAATTATATATATTGATAACTTATTAAAGAGTTAAAATATAAACATGAGCAATTAATTTATACATGAACTTATCAAAAATATTTAATTGTATATTAACCCTTAGGGAATATATTCTAGTTATATTTTAACCAATATATTTTTATCTAATTAAAATATATTGCTATCAATGAGTACATTGCAACTTTTTCTTTAAACAATAAATAATTTAATTTTATACAATCATAACCACCCGTTAAACGTGTCTATATATTCTTTTAAACTTAATTGCTTATACTCAAAATCTTCTTTTATTTGATTTCTTATATATTCTTATATTATTTCTCTATTTATTCCTACTGTATCAACATAATATCCCCTACACCCAAATTGTCTATTTCCATATTTATATTTCAAGTTTGCATGTATATCAAATATTATAAGCGAACTTTTCCCCTTTAAATACCCCATAAGTTTCGAAACACTTAACTTTAGTGAAATACTTACAAATATATGTATATGATCTTTACATGCATTTGTTTCTATTATTTCTACTCCCTTTTGTTCACATAATTTTCTAAGTATTACTCCTATATCTACTTTTATCTTTCCATAAATTATTTGTCTTCTATACTTTGGTGAAAAAACTATGTGATATTTGCAATTCTATTTACTATATGCTAAGCTACTATTGTCCATTTGGACACCTCCAATATAATTTAGTTTTGGTCGGCAAACCTAATTCTATTTTATATTGGAGTTTTTCTTTTTTTTACTCATAGCTATAAGCTTTTTAGAACTACTAGTTGAACTAGTGGTATTCAATATACAACAAAAAGCTCTTAGTATTTCTACTAAGAGCTTTGGTGGCTCACCGGGGAATCGAACCCCGGACACCATGATTAAAAGTCATGTGCTCTACCGACTGAGCTAGTGAACCATATGACCTGGCGACAACCTACCCTCCCA
>NZ_JBWKMH010000028.1:0-188310 GCF_056431285.1 Clostridium amazonense
TTTTCACTCGTTCTTCTTCAGTATATTTTCTAATAAAATTTTCACTCATAATGCACCCCTCCATTCATTAATCCTAGTATAATTCCATTTGAATTATGAGTCTACATTTCTATAGGGGCCTATGAGACCTTCACTGTCCACTGTCAATTGTCCATTGTCAATTTTTTTGAAATATAGATTAAAACTTAAAATTAAAATTCTCAACTGAAACATGAATAACTTAAAGGTTCAACTTGGATTCCTATATAAATAATTTAAATTTTAACATATATATAATAGAGAAATAATGTATTGTGAATATAATAAATATTATAGCTTTGAGAAAAGAGTGATGTTAGATGAAAAAAAAGATAATATTTATTGTATTATTAATAATTGTATTACTCTGTTTTTCTTTAGTTCAATACTTTTCTAGTGTAAATTTTAGTATAGGTAATGATAAGTGGCTTATAACTAATCATAATTATATTGAAACAGATGATACTTCTCAAAATATTTATGTAATATATAAAGAAGATAATTTAATTAAGTTTGAAAAACATAATGTTGAAGATAATGAAAGTATACAAATTACTATACCTATTGGAAAAGAGTTTAAAATATCATTACCTGCGAATTCAATGGTATCCTATAAATGGAGAATAGATAGTGAAATAAATGAACAGATAATATCTTATTTAGGTGATGATTATATAACTCCAACTAAAAATAAATTAGGAATAAGAAATGGAGCGAGAGAACTAATAAGAAGACAGAATTTAAATTTATATTCTAAAGGTGTGGGAAGTACGACAATAGATTTAAAATTTATTTATAATGAGGAAGAAAAAGCCGGAAGAAACAATAAAGTTATTATAAACGTTATAGATGAAAGTAATATAAAGAAATGATGAAAAAAATTCTTGTTTGTTATATAATATATAGGAAATAAACTTAAAATACGTTGTAATAGAATTTAAACTATCAAGAAGAAAAGTTTTGGAAGGAGATATTTATGGCAATAAGAGAAATTTTACAATACGGTGATGACATATTAAATACTGTATGTGAAGATATAACAGAAATAAACGATGAGGTACTTGAGTTAGTGCAAGATTTAAAAGATACATTGTATAGTTGTGATGGAGTAGGACTTGCTGCACCACAAATAGGTGTTTTAAAAAAGGCTATATTAATAGACCTTAGGGATGGTTCCGATGCAATAGTGCTTTTAAATCCTAAGATTGTTAAAAGTTCTGGAAGTAAAAAAGACTTTGAAGGTTGTTTAAGCTATGTTATGCATGAAGGTGAAGTAGTTAGACCTACTAAAGTTGTTGTAGAAGGAATGACAGTAGAAGGAAAAAAAGTAATGTATGAAGCTAAAGGATTTTTAGCAAGAGCTTTTTGCCATGAAATAGATCATTTATCAGGTATAATGTATATGTCAAAAGCTGAAGTTATGTATGAATTAGTTGAAGAAGAAGAATAAAATATATACTCTGTGATAAATAATTATAACTTAAAAGAAGAAATTCTTAGAGTTATGATTATTTTTTTTGTGAAATTTCAAACAAAGTATGAACAAAAAGTTAACAAATTAAACAAATTTTAATTTATAATATAATGAAAATATTGGTTAAAAAACTAAATTTTCTGATATAATTGATAGTAAGTTTAAAGGTTATTAAGAAAATATCTGTTTAATATCTGTTTATATGTAAAGAAAATGAAATAAATAATTTTCAAAGTCCATAAAAATTAACTCAAAATATAAATTTATGTAGAGGTGTATTTATGGCTATAAGAAGTAATGAGATGAAGCTTGAAATTAAAAAATTTCAAAATGTAAAGACTTGGATAGAAGATAAAGTTGATGATTTAACTATAAAAAATGAAGAATGTAAAGAAAGAATTTCAAATTTGAAAAAAGCAAGTGGAGGCACATACAGTACAGATTTAATTTTATGTGAGCAAAGGTTTAAATTTATTTCTAGAAACTTACATGAATTTAACGAATCAAAAAATATTCCTTATTTTTCAAGAATAGATTTTAAAGAAAAATATAATGAAAAGGAAAGTTTTTATATTGGAAAATTTGGATTAAATGATGACTTGAAAAATGAAGAGGTAATAATAGATTGGAGAGCACCTTTAGCCAATTTATATTACAGTGGGACATATGGAAAGTGCTCATACAATTCACCAGCAGGTAAAGTAGAAGGTGAATTAGAGTTGAAAAGGAAGTTTTTAATTAGAGATGGAGCGCTAGTTGATGCCTTTGATGAAGGAATAAATGAGATAATATTAAAATCAAATGCAGAAGGCGATGAATTAGTAGATGAATTTTTAAAAGTTACACTAGATCAAAATGTAAGTAGTAAACTTAAGGATGTAGTGGCAACAATACAAAAAGAACAAAATGAAATAATAAGAGCATATAAAAACAAACCTATAATTATACAGGGGTCAGCTGGTTCAGGAAAAACAACTGTAGCACTTCATAGGTTAGCATATTTAGTTTATCAGTATGAAGAAGAAGTAAAGGATAAAGATATATTAGTAGTAGCACCAAATAAAATTTTCTTAGATTATATATCAGAGATATTACCTAATTTAGGAGTTTACAATATAAAGCAAAATACTTTTGATGGTATATGTAAAGAATTTATAGGTTATAAAGGTAAGACTTTAAATAAAGATGAAAAGCTTGCGTATTTAATAGAGGCTGTAAATGAGGAAGAATGTAAATATATAAAAGCTATTAGTAAAATTAAAGGTTCTCTTACTTATAAAACATTGATAGACAAATATGTAATGTATTTAGAGAAACAAGATATAAATTTAGATGATATAAAGGTAGGAAAATATACATTATACTCTCAAAATGAAATAAAAAGATTATACGTGAGGGATTTAATACATTTGCCAATAAAGAAAAGAAAAGAAGAAATAGAAAGATATTTTAAGAAACAATTGCATAATAGAATAGATAAACTTAAAGATGAAATAGAAAAAGATTACTTTTTTATGATAAAAGATATAAAAAATTTAGAAATTGATGAACTTGAAAAAAGAAAAAAAATTATAGAACTTTATGATGAAAGAGATAGAGAAATTTCTATGCTTAAAAGAAATTCATCAGAAGTATTAAAAGAATTTTTCAAACAATGGAAAAGTAGAAATGTTATTGAACTATATAATGAATTATATTCAAGTAAAGAATTTTTTAATAATATAACTAATAATAAGTTGCCTTCTAAAATAGTAAATTATATTGTGGAAAGTAGTAAAAATAATATAGATAATAAGGTTATTGATAGTGAAGACTTATGTCATATACTATATTTGAAGATGAAAATTGAAGGAATAGATAAGAATTTTATTCATATAATAGTAGATGAAGCACAAGATTATAGTATGTTTGAGATGCATATAATAAAACTTTTAAGCACTCAAAATTCAGTAACAATTGTTGGAGATTTAGGACAAGGAATTTACAATTATAAGGGAATTGACAATTGGAAAAAAGTTATAAGTTCAGTATATAATGATGATACAACATATATAAATTTAACACAAAGTTATAGATCAACAGTAGAAATTATAGATTTTGCAAATGAGGTATTAAAAGAGCAAAAGTTAGATATAATACCGGCTAAACCCGTTTTAAGACATGGAGATAAACCTAAAATATTAAAGTTTAAATCTAATGAAGATTTTATAAGAAAAGTTGAAGAGATAATAAATGAAATAGATGTTGAAAATAAAACAACAATAGCTATAATATGCAAAACACTAAGCGAATGTAAAGAAATTTTTAAATATGCAAAAAAAATGAATAAACAATGGGAATGCATAAGTAATAGTACTTCTAAAATTAAAGGTAAAAGAATAATAATACCTAGTTATATGACTAAAGGATTAGAGTTTGATACTACTATAATATATAATTGTAGCGAAAATAATTATAATATAACAAGTGAATTAGATAAAAAAATACTTTATGTTAACTTAACAAGAGCATTGCATAAAGAATTTATTTTTTTCAATGGAGAATTATCTAAAATGTTAACTTCTTAATAATAACTATTACTTGAAAAGAAATATTTGATATGATAATATATATTTAGTGAATAAATTGTTAATAATTTTTTATAAAGGATAATAAATTTATTAATATTATGGAATCCTATATTTAATATAAAAAATTTAAAATAAATATTATGAATGAAAAATTAGTAAAAGTATTTGTAAATGTTTTATTAGAGAGGGTGTTTTTATGAAACCAGAAAAATTAAAAGAAGATTTATATTGGGTAGGTGTTAGTGACCCTGAACTTAGAGTTTTTGATATAATAATGGAAACTAAAAGAGGAACTACTTATAATTCTTACTTAATACAAGATGAAAAAATAGTTCTATTTGACTCTGTAAAAAATAGATTTTCAGATATGTTTTTAGAAAATATAAAATCAGTAATAGGTGATAAAGGTATTGATTATATAGTAGTTCACCATACTGAACTTGACCATAGTGGATCTTTAGAAAAGGTTTTAGATGTATATCCTAATGCTACTATAGTAGCATCTAAAGCGGCATTAAAGTATTTAGAAAACATTTTAAATAGACCATTCAATAAATTAGTAGCAGATAAAGAACTAAATATAGGAAAGAGAACATTAAAATTTATATCAGCACCAAATTTACATTGGCCAGATACAATGTTCACATATGATGAATATGATAGAACATTATTTACTTGTGATGTAATGGGATGTCATTATTGTCCAACAGGATGTATAACTGGAGATTGTGGTGGAGATTATGAAAGTGAAATGAAATTATATTTCGATTGCATAATGGGACCATTCAAGAAATTCGTAAATATGGGACTAGATAAAATAGAAGATTTAGACCTTGATTTAGTAGCTCCAAGTCATGGACCAATTCATACAAAAAGACAAATATTTAAGTATATAGATTTATATAGAAAATGGGCTGAAGAAGAACCAATAAAGGAAAAGAATGTACAAATATTCTATATTTCTGCTTATGGTAATACAGAAAAAATAGCATTTTTCATGAGAGATTTAATAAATGAAAGAGGGATAAAAGCAGAAGCGCATGAAATAACAAGTCATAATTTAATAAATTTAATTGACAAAGTTGATAAAGCAAGTGGAATATTAGTAGGATCACCAACAATAAATCAAGATGCAGTAGCGCCTGCATGGAATTTATTAACTGGTATTAGTGCTGTAGTTAATAAGGGAAAAGCAGCAGAATCATTTGGATCTTTTGGTTGGAGCGGTGAAGGGGTATCAATGCTTCATAATAGATTAAAAGAATTAAAATTTAAAACATTAGATAATGGATTTAAATTTAATTTTGTACCTAGTGAAAAAGAATATGAGGAATGTAAAAACTTTATAGATGAGTATTTAAAATTAATAAAGTAATGTAAAAAACTATAGGCAAATTTTGCCTATAGTTTTTTTATTATAAGCTTTCAGATATAACATCCAAAAGATCTAAACATAAGTTTATAGTAATAGTACCATCTTCAAGCTTTGTGTTTAATTCTACAAAATCCATAGATTTTATTTTACCTGTTTTTAAAAGGTTAGATAATAAGGTTTTTACATCATCCACTGTCATACCATCAGGTACTGGTGTTCCAGTTCCAGATGCAAACTCAGGATCAATAGAGTCTATATCAAAGCTAAGATGTATGTTTTCTACATTATTTTTGTTTAATATATTGTTTATATCTTCTAGTATAGAAAGTATACCTTTGCTTTCTACATCTTTAGTAGAATATACATTTATACCTTCTTTAGATATTAATTCTAATTCGCCTTTATCTAAATCTCTAGCACCAATGATAAAAACGTTTTTAGGATTAACTTTAGAACCATTAAAATATAAATTAGTTAAAGTTTTGTCTCCAAAACCCATTGCAGCACCTAAAGGCATTCCATGAACATTTCCAGTAGGTGAAGTTTCTGGTGTATTTATATCACCATGAGCATCAATCCATATTACTCCAAGATTTTCATAGTATTTACTAGCACCACAAATACTACCTAATCCTAAAGAGTGATCTCCTCCAATAACTAAAGGAAAAGAATTAGAATTTAATGAAGAGTAAACAGTTTGAGCTAAATTTGAATTTACCTCAACTATAGTATTAAGATATTTCATTTTAGGGTGAGAAGAAAACTTATCACATTCACTAATAGAAGGAACATATAAGTTTCCTAAGTCGAAAACTGTATGATTATTCTTTCTCAAAATATCTAACATACCTTGTTCTCTTAATTGATTTGGTGATAAATCTACACCTTTTTTGTCGCAGCCTAAAAATAAAGGCACACCTATAACATTTATTTGCATAATTATTCCTCCTTTGCGATTTAAAATTATATAACAAAATGAAAAAAAATATAAGTAGTTTTGAAAAAAAACTTTAAATTTCAACATTATAAAAATTAAGAAAAATGTTAAAATTATAATAAAAGCATTTGCTATTTGAGTATATAATATAATAGATTTATAATAATTAGAGGAGGTAATGTTTTGGATAAGAAGAAAATAGTAGAGTTTTTAGCAGAATGTGATCTAGAGGATATAAAAGAGTTATCTTATGATGATTCAAGAATAATATTAAAATTTAATTATTACTTTGATGATTTAGAACTAGAGGCAGCAGAAGAATATGCAAATGATGAATGTGAGGAAGAAAGTAAAAGTGAAAGTTGGTATTATGAATATCTATTGCCATATTTAACTGATTTTGCAATGGATAATGTGGAAGAGATTGTAGAAGAGTGTAGTGAAGAAGTAGAATTAAATTATGAAGTGATATGTTATGAACCAACTGAAGTGTGTTATGATGTTATGAATTTTATAGCAGTATTTTCTAAAAATGAAATAGATGATATAGATTTAATAATGTTAAATTTAGATAAAAAATAAATCAAGCCTTCAGAAAGGAATAAATATCTGAAGCTTGAACAATATATGTATTTAACGTATATATGAAATTTTATCTAATTAATTAAAAATAAGTTTTTGATATTCAACTATATATTTATCTAACATTTGGGAATAATTGACTATCTCATTATCAGTTATTGAATTTTTTAAAACTAATGAATTTAAGATAGATTTGTAGTAGTCAATTTTTTCTTGTAAAATTTTGGCATCAACATTCATTTTCTTTCTCCTACATAAATATTATTTTTTTTACTGATTTTTACAAATTAAATTGTATCAGAAATAATTAGTAATGTTAAGAGAAAAGTTTTGTCAAAAAAATACATTTTTAATTATTTTTTTACAATATATAAAAAATTATGAAAGTATATTCATAAAAAAGAAAAAAAGCTAGTAAATAGACAGATACCAGTATTAAAGAAGCAATTTTAAAAAATATATAAAGAAAAAAATGTAAAAAGCAATCGAATTAAGAAAGAGGTATTATTATGGATTTTGATAAAATGATAGAAAGAATAAACTATTTGTACAAAAAAAGTCAAAATGAAGGATTAACTGAAGAAGAAAAAGAAGAACAACAAGAATTAAGACAAAGATACATAAACAATGTAAAAAGAAATTTTAGAGCACAGTTAGAGGGAATAGAAAGAATTCCACCAAAACCAAGAAGTTAAGGAGAAATTTAAGTATGGTAACTGTTGAAGATATAATAAAAAATTTTAATGTAGAAGTTTTAATTGAAGGAAATACAGAAAAAGAAATAAAGGCCTGTGATATAAACAGGCCTGGACTTCAATTATCTGGGTATTATGATTATTTCGACACGAAAAGAATACAAGTAATTGGTAAAAGCGAATATTACTACTTAAAGTCGCTTTCGAAAGAATTAAGGAGTGAAAGAATAGATAAGTTCTTTTCTTTAGATATTCCTTGTATAATTATAACTCGTGGATTAGAAGTAGATGATGAACTTTTACAATGCGCTAAAACTCATGGGATATGGATTTTGAGAACAAAATTAAAAGCTAGCAAATTTACAGGAAGAATCACTAACTTTTTAGAAACAGAATTAGCGCCAGAAACTAGAATGCATGGAGTTCTAGTAGATGTGTATGGTATAGGAATACTTATCTTAGGTGAAAGTGGAATTGGGAAAAGTGAAACAGCATTAGAGCTTATAAAAAGAGGACATAGACTAGTTGCAGATGATGCTGTAGATATAAAAGAAATAGATGGAACACTTCAAGGAACATGTCCCTATGTAACTAAGGGAATGTTAGAAGTTAGAGGATTAGGCATAATAGATATTTCTGCTATATATGGATTAAGTGCTATAATCCCTAGAAAATTTATAAAACTAGTTATATCTATTGAAAATTGGAATCCTGATAAATATTATGAAAGATTGGGAATTGATAAAGAAGAAATAGAAATATTAAATGTTAAAGTTCCAAAAATAACTTTACCAATAAGGCCAGGTAGAAATTTAGCAGTTATAATAGAAGCAGCAGCGGTTAATTTTAGATATAATGCTACTCAAAATATTACTGCAGTAGAAACTATTGAAAAAAGGTTAGAAGATTTAAATAACATAGAGATTTGAAGAAAAAGTTAAGAAAATGTTAATAATTATTGAACAATTTAAAAAAAATAAGAAAATAACATTTGTAATTATTAGAAATATTATGTACAATATATTCCGAGAGATATAAAAATTTGAAATGATATAAATTTTTTCAAAATTTAAATTTTAGGGAGGAAAAAAATATGGCAGATTTAACAAAAAAATATGAATTAGCTTGGGACAAATACACTAAAGAAGATTTAGAAAAGGTATTTGCATTATCAAATAGATATGTAGACTTCATGTCTAAATGCAAAACAGAAAGAGAATGTGTTGTAGAATTCACTAAATTAGCAGAAGCTCAAGGTTATAAAGATATAAATACATATAAATCTTTAAAAGCTGGAGATAAAGTATATGCTAATTGCATGGGAAAAACTTTAGCATTATTCTTAATCGGTTCAGAACCAATAGAAAAAGGATTTAACATCTTAGGAGCTCACATTGACTCACCAAGATTAGACTTAAAACAAAATCCATTATATGAAGATGCAGATTTTGCAATGTTAAAAACTCACTACTATGGTGGAATTAAAAAATATCAATGGACAACTCTTCCATTAGCAATACACGGAGTATTCTGTAAAAAAGATGGATCAATAGTTAATGTTGTTCTAGGTGAAGATGAAAATGAACCAGTAGTTGGAATTTCTGACTTATTAATTCACTTATCAGGAGACCAAATGGCTAAAACTTTAGCAAAAGGTATCGAAGGTGAAGACTTAAATGTTTGCATAGGAAGTATTCCAGTTGAAGACAAAGAAGCTAAAAATAGAGTTAAATTAAATGCATTAAGATTATTAAATGAAAAATACGGAATAGATGAAGAAGATTTCGTTTCAGCAGAACTTGAAGTAGTTCCAGCTGGAAGAGCTAGACATTATGGATTAGACAATTCTATGGTTATGGCATATGGACATGATGATAGAATCTGTGCTTATACTTCATATGAAGCAATGGCAGCTTTAACAGAAACAAAGAAAACTTGTGTAACTTTATTAGTTGATAAAGAAGAAGTTGGAAGCCAAGGTGCTACAGGAATGCAATCAAGATTCTTCGAAAACATGGTTGCTGAAGTTGTAAACTTAATGGGAGATTACAGTGACTTAAAAGTAAGAAGAGCATTAGCTAACTCAAAAATGTTATCTTCAGACGTAAGTGCTGCATTTGATCCAAACTATCCATCAGTAAGTGAAAAACAAAACAATGCATTCTTCGGAAAAGGTATTGTATTCAATAAATATACTGGAGCAAGAGGAAAAGGTGGCTGTAACGATGCTAACCCAGAATTCATTGCTGAGTTAAGAAGCATAATGGAAAAACACAATGTTTCTTGGCAAACATCAGAGCTTGGAAAAGTTGACCAAGGCGGCGGTGGTACAATCGCTTACATCTTAGCTGAGTATGGAATGGAAGTTATCGACTCAGGAGTTGCTCTACACAACATGCACGCTCCATATGAAATAGCAAGTAAAGCTGATATATATGAAGCAAGAAGAGCATATGAAGCATTCTTAATAGAAGCTTAATTAAAATTTATAATATAAAAAATAAGGTTCTGCTTATAGCAGGACTTTATTTTTTTATATTGATAAATAATTGTAAATTTTATTTATAATTTTAAAAAGAAAAGCTATAAAATGATATAATAGAAGTTATGAAAATATAAAAAGTAGCAGAGGTGAAATATTTGGAGCGAGTAATCATTCATATAGATATGGATGCATTTTTTTCATCTGTAGAGGTTTTGGATAATCCTAAATTAAGAGGGAAGCCAGTTGTTGTTGGGGGAGTTTCAGAAAGAGGTGTTGTAGCTACATGCTCTTATGAAGCTAGAAAATATGGAATAAGGTCAGCTATGCCTATATATAAGGCTAAAGCACTATGTCCAAATGCAATATTTTTACCTACAAGAATTTCAAGATATAAAGAAGTATCAAGTAAAGTTTTTGAAATTTTACATAGAATTACAGGAAAAATAGAACCTGTTAGTATAGACGAAGCATATTTAGACATAACGGATATAAATGAAGATGCATATATAGTTGCAAAAAGAATAAAAAAACTTGTAATGGATGAGGTAAAACTTACTTTATCGGTAGGCATATCATATAATAAATTTTTAGCAAAGTTAGCATCAGATTGGAATAAACCTAATGGTATAAAGATTATAGATAAAGAAATGATACCTAGGATATTATGGCCTCTTTCTATAGGAAAAGTTCATGGACTAGGAAAACAAATGGAAAGAAAACTTAATAATATGGCTATTTTTAATATAAAAGAACTGTATGATTTAGATAAAGAATTTCTCTATGAATATTTTGGGAAACAAGGAATAGAAATTTATTATAGAATTAGAGGAATGGATAATAGAGAAGTAATTACAACTAGAGAAAGAAAATCCATTGGAAAAGAAATAACATTGAAAAATGATACAAAAGATAAAGATGAATTGAAAAAGTATTTGAAAATATTTTCATTTAAAATAGAAGAATACTTAAAAAGAAATAATTTATCAGGAAGGACTTTAACAGTTAAAATAAAAACAGCATCTTTTGAAAATCACACAAAAAGTAGAACGTTAAATACATATATTAGTACTAATGAGGAAATTTATATTGAAGCTTTAGAAATACTAAATAGTATAGAATTAAAAGAAGATATACGATTAATAGGATTGACAATCTCATCACTTGGGGAGTGTGAAATAGAACAACTGAAGTTGTTTTAAATATTAAGGGGGTAAGATGTTATGTATTTAGATTTATTAGAAATAGTTAAGTGTCCAAAGTGCAATGGAAAATTTAAGATTAATAACATTACAAAAGAGGAAGATAATGAGATATTAGATGGAGAAATTTTTTGTAATTGTGGAGAGAAGTATTCAATAAAGGATGGTGTACTAGATTTTAACTCAAAAGAACAAGAATCTATGAATCAATGGAGTGAGTCTTATAAGGAGCTTAATTATGATGAATTAGATAAAAAAATAGAAGAAAATACTGACGTTATAATAAGTGACTTAAATAATAAATTAAAAAAGTACATTATAGATGATCTAAATTGCAGTATGCCAGAGGTTGTGTTAGATATAGCATCTGGAAGAGGAATGCTTGCAAGATATATGGCTGCCAATATTAATTATAATCCAACAATAATTTTAACAGATTTAAGTTTTGAAGTATTAAAATATGATAGGATAAAATTAAAAAATATAAACAGTTCTTTGAAAGTTAATTTTATAGCTTGTGATTGCTTGAATTTGCCATTAAAAGATAAAACTATAGATAGATGTGTAAGTTTCTTTGGAATATGTAATATGATTGGAATTCAACTTGAAGGAATTAAAGAATGCAAAAGAGTACTTAAGCAAAGTGGAAAACTTATAAATTCCGCAATGATAGAAGAAGATAATGAAAACATTAAGTCAAAGATAAATGATGCTTTAAAATTATGTAATTTAGATAGTATTGGTGAAATGGTATTTGAAAAAGATGTATACAATATTCATAAAAATGGAGGGTTTGATAATGTTAAATTAGTAACAATTGGAGAGGGTATTTGTAATGAAAATAAATTTGATTTAATTCCACTTATTAATGAATGGTATGCTGTTATTGCTATAGAGGCAAAATAAAATTGAAATAATATATTAAATAAAGATAAAGGGTTTATCTCATTACTGAGATAAACCCTTATATAATAAAAATACATTAATTTACTAAAGCTACAAGTGTATCAGGATTAGTTATAAGTTTAATATCATCTGGTAGATTGATATCCTTTACAAATATTTTATCATTATATTCTAAACTACTAACATCTATTTCTAAGTATTCAGGTATTTTTTCAACTGGACCTTGAAGTTCTATGTCATTTAAGTTATTTTCAAGAACTAGTCTTTTAAGTGCTAAATTCTCATGACCAACGAATTTTACAGGAAGTCTTAGTTTTATTACTTCATTCTCTTTTACATATTGGAATTCAACATGCATAATTTTATTAGTAACACAATCCTTCTCAACTTTTTTTACAACACAACGTTTCATACAATCGTTAACTTTAAGTTGTATTATAGAACCATCTGAATTAGCATTAAGCAGCTTTAATAGTGAAGGTTCATCCATTTTTACAGGAATATTAGTTTCTAGAAATTCGCCATAAATTATTCCAGGAACCTTTCCAAGCTTTCTTACTTTTTTACCCGTTTCGTTTTTAAGTCTTTCTTCTGCTAAAATTATTGATTTATTCATCTTAAATTCCTTCTTTCTTTAAACACATAAACAAAATAATAAGTCAATTTAATTAATATGTTAGTTTTTTATATGTTTTAATTAATGTAGAGTAAAACAAACTTGAATATAAAAATTATTTATATTTATGAATTAAAATATTTTCAAGTATGTAACTTATCCTATATATACTCATAATTTATAAAAAAATTATAGATATATATATATAATTTCCAAAGAAAATTAAGACAACATTAATTACATATTAGGAGGTCTTAATTCTACAATAGAAATTAGGAATAATCCTCCACATATGCATCACTCTCCTTTTTTATTCTATTTTATACAAAATAAATTATAACTCAAAAATGGAAATAATAAAATAAAAAAAGAAAATATTAACAATAAATTAATATGTTTACATAAAACTGTAATTAAATATAATTTAAGTTAAATTTAAGTTAAAGAATTCATAAAGATAGATATTCTTTTATCATCTAATGATACACAACCAATATCTCCATGGTTAGAATCTTTTTCAATTCCATGAAAATCTGAACCACATGTCAAAATTTTATTATATTTTCTAGCAAGATTAATATACTTAGCTGTATCATAATCACTATTAATTGAATAATACGCTTCAATACCATCAAATTTTAATTCCATTAAATCTTCAATATTAGATTTTTTTATTAATACAGGATGAGCAAGTGAAACAAAAGCATTATATTTTTTAAGTATATCAATACCTTCTTCAAGTGAAATATTTTTATTTTCTACATATGCAGGACTATCTTTATTAATGAATTTCTTAAAAATTTCATCAAAAGTATAATTATATCCATTCTTTATTATTGCTTTAGCTATGTGAGGCCTTGCTATTATGTAGTTATCCCTAATATCCTCATATGAAATTGATATATTAAAAAATTTTTCTAAGTTTGAGATTATCTTTTTAGCTCTTTCTATTCTAGAACTTTTTAAATCATTTAAAAAATTTTGAAATGATTTATCTTTATAACTATCATCTTTAAAATAACCTAATATATGAATGCTTTCATTATTATGCATTGTAGAAAGTTCAATACCAGGAATTATAGTTATATTTTTAGTTTTACTATATGTCAGTGCTTCTTCTAAACCATTTGTTGTATCATGATCTGTGATAGCTAGTATATCTAAAGTGTTTTTAAGGGCTTTATCTATTAGCTTCACTGGTGTTAAAACTCCATCAGAAGCAGTTGTATGTGTATGTAAATCAATCTTCAAATTAACATCTCCTTTAAATGTAATTCTTTACTATAGCGCAATGAATTGTTTTATTTCCAATAAAATTGTATTCTTAAATAAGAAAACATAATAATATTATTATTACTAATATAACATAGATATAAAGCATTAGAAAAACAATGATTAATATATTTTACATAGTAAATTCAACTTGTAAATAGATTATTGAATTTTAAGATGTTTTTAAATAATTAATAAATTTTAATATTTACATTTTCACTATATAATTATATAAATTTAACAAACTTTTTAATAAAAGGGGAGAAGACAATGTTTTTGATGATAGATAATTACGATTCTTTTGTATATAACTTGGTAAGATATTTAGATGAAATAAATGAAGAAACTATAATTTACAGAAATGATAAAATAACAATAGAAGAAATTTATAAATTAAATCCAGAAGGTATAATAATTTCACCAGGACCTAAATCACCCAAGGAAAGTGGTATAGTTTTAGATGTAATAAATGAATTTAAAGGCAAAATACCTATATTTGGTGTTTGTTTAGGACATCAAGCTATTGGACATGCTTTTGGAGCAAATATACTTAAAGGTAAAATGCCTATGCATGGAAAAGTATCTGCTATAAAACATGATGGAGAAGGTGTATTTTTAAATATAAAAAACACAATAAATGTTACAAGATATCATTCATTAATAATTGAAAAAAGTTCATTACCAAAAGAACTTAAAATTACGGCTGAAACAGAAGATAATGTAATAATGGGTGTTAGACACAAAAATTATCCAATAGAAGGAGTTCAATTTCATCCAGAAGCAGAACTTACTGAATTTGGACATGAGATTATAAAAAATTTCACAAAAAATGCTAAGTCATGGAATAAAGAGTTTAAAGCGTAAATTTAGGGGGACTTATGAAATGTATATAAAAGAGATAGAGTGTAGTTTAAATCCTTTTGAAGTTTTCAACATATTCAAAGAATATAATGAGGTTATATTTTTAGATAGTGGTAGAGATTTTGAAAGTTTAGGGAGATATTCATTTATAGGATTAAATCCATATAAGACATTTATGTATAAAGATGATATATGCAATATAAATGGGAAAACTTTCAAGGGTGATTGTTTTAAAGAATTAGATAAAATATTTTTAGAGGATAAAATTGAAAATAAAACAGACTTTCCTTTTATAGGTGGTGCAATGGGATATTTCTCTTATAATTTACTTAAGAATATAGAAGAAATAAATGAAATAGCAGTGGAAGATGTTGTGATTCCAGAGTGTTACTTTAATTTCTATGATAATATAATTATATTTGATAATTTAAAAAGAAAATGTACAATAACAGCACTTGGAAAATTATGTGATGAAATGAGGAGCATTGACAATATAGAACAACTTATTAATAATGGTAAAAAAGTTAAGAAAAAGGATTTTTCAATGTTACAATATAATGTTGATGATTTTAAATCAAACTTTGGAAAAGATGAATACATAGAAGCGGTTTCAAAGGTTAGAGAGTATATAAGAAATGGTGATATTTATATAACTAATTTAACACAAAGGTTTCAAAAAGAAATAGAAAAAGATGCTTTTGAAATATATGAAAAATTGAGAACTATAAATCCAGCACCTTTTGCATCATATATGAATTTAAATGATTTTAAAATTTTATCATCATCACCAGAACGATTCTTAAGTGTTAAAGAAGGGATAGTAGAAACTAGACCTATAAAGGGAACTAGACCTCGTGGGGGTAATGATGAAGAAGATTTTAAATTTAAAACTGAACTTTTAGAAAGTGAAAAAGATAAGTCAGAACTTTTAATGATAGTAGATTTAGAAAGAAATGATTTAAGTAAAGTTTGTGAAAAAAATTCAGTAAAGGTTACAGAATTATTTAAGCTAGAAGAATATAGTACTGTATTTCATTTAGTATCCACAGTAATTGGAAAACTAAAAAATGAGTGTTCAAGCATAGATTTAATAAAAGCAACTTTCCCAGGGGGATCAATAACTGGTGCACCAAAAATAAGGTCAATGGAAATAATAGATGAAATTGAAAAGGTTAAAAGAAATATATATACTGGTGCAATTGGATATTTAGGGTTAGATGGTAATGTAGATTTAAATATAGCTATAAGAACTATATTCATAAAAGATAATAAAGCATATTTTGGAGTAGGTGGAGGAATTACTTTTGAGTCTAATGAAGAAATGGAATATGAAGAAACTATAGATAAAGCTAAAGCTTTAATGAGAGCGTTAAGTTAAAAAATTGTATAATTATATAGATTATATAAGAAGAGAGTGTGAGTTTTTTGGAAAGCAGAAGTAAAATAATTTTAGATGATGGATTTATATTTGGAAGAGGATGCTTTGAGACAATACTTATAAAAGATAAACCTATATTTTTAGAAGAACATATCAATAGATTAAATTATTCGCTGAAAACTTTAAATGTGGATAATGAATTAAGGATAGAAGATGTAATTAGCAAAATAAAAGAACTAGATATTAGAAATAAAGCACTAAAAATCATGGTTTCAAGTGACAATGTTGTATATAAAGTTAGAGATATTGGATATTTGGAAAAAAATTATGAAGATGGATTTAAAATAAAATTTAGCAAGATAAGAAAAAATGAATATTCTACTTTAACATATGTTAAATCATTAAATTATTTAGAAAATATTATAGCAAAAGAAGATGCTAAAAAAGATGGATTTGATGAAAGCATATTTTTAAACACAAATGGTTTTTTAGCTGAGGGTTCAGTATCAAATATATTTATAATAAAAGATGATATAATTTATACTCCAAAAGTTAATTGTGGAATTTTACCAGGAATAATAAGAGGATTTTTGATAGATAACATAGAAACTATAGGGTACAGGATTATACAAAAAAATTTAACAAAAGAAGAAGTGTTAAATGCAGATGGAGTATTTTTAACTAATAGTTTAATGGGAGTTATGAAAGTTTCAGAAATAGAAAAGACAAAAATGAAAGAAAGTCCTTTAATAAATGAAATTAGAGAATTTTATCTTAAATTTTTATAAAACATAACTTAAAGTATTTTAATTGACAATTTAGTTGCAACTAAAATAAACTTATAACACTATAATTAGGTAAAAAATTATAATATAAGATTAAAAATGACCTACAAATGTTAATACAACTATAGAAATGGAAGTGTTTAATATGATAGATAAGGAAAAAATTGAAAAAGCAGTAACTATGATTATAGAAGCTATAGGTGAGGATCCCAATAGAGAAGGGCTTTTAGAAACACCTAATAGAATTGCTAGAATGTATGAAGAAATATTTGGTGGATTAGAAGAAAATCCAAAGAAACATTTAGAAAAAGTTTTTACAGTAGAAAATGATGATATAGTTATAGAAAAGGATATTACATTTTATTCTATGTGTGAACATCATTTTATACCTTTTTACGGGAAAGCACATATAGCGTATATACCTAATGGTAAAGTGACTGGACTTAGTAAACTTGCAAGAACAGTAGAGGTATTTGCTAAAAGACCACAATTACAAGAAAGATTAACAGCACAGATAGCAGAAGCTATAATGGAAAATTTGGATACAAAAGGAGTTCTTGTAATAATTGAAGCAGAACATATGTGCATGACTATGAGAGGAATTAAAAAACCTGGAACTAAAACAACTACTATAGTTGGAAGGGGAATTTTAAGAGATAATATAGATATGCAAAATCAAATTATATCTTTAATTAAATTTTAATATATAAAACAAGGACTAAAATATTATGAAAAAAATAGAACTTATAATTAATAACGAAACTTTTAAAAAAAATTTAAAAAAATTACAAGAACTTGAGAAAAATAGAGTTTTTTGCAAACATGGTATAGAGCATTCTTTAGATGTAGCTAGAATTGCATATATTATGGTTTTAGAAAATAATTTAAAGATAGATAAAGAAATAATATATGGTGCAGCACTTTTGCATGATTTGGGAAGAGTACTTCAATATGAAGAAAATATTCCACATGAAGAAGGAAGTTTAATTTTAGGAAAGATAATACTAAAGGAATGTAATTATTGTGATGAAGATATAGATATGATTTTAAATGCTATAAAATTTCATAGAAAAGAAGAAAGCAAAAGTGAATTAGGAGAAATTCTTTATAAAAGTGATAAACTATCTAGAATGTGCTTTGCATGTAAAAGCGAACTAGATTGTTATTGGGATAAAAAAAAGAAAAATTTTATAATTAAATATTAATGAGAAATTTTTATAGGGGTGAGTGATTTGACTAGAATAATGAAAATTGAAAAGAAAAATTTTGATTTAGATGAAAGAACTATAATAATGGGTATACTTAATGTAACTCCAGATTCATTTTCGGATGGAGGAAATTATAATACCATAGAAAACGCTGTTAAAAGGGCATTAGAGATGATTGAAGAAGGTGTAGACATAATAGACATAGGTGGAGAATCTACAAGACCAGGACATAAATCAGTAGGTTTAGAAGAAGAACTTGAAAGAGTTATACCGATTATAAAAGCGATAAGAGAAGTTAGTGACATTCCAATTTCGGTAGATACATATAAGGGAAAAGTTGCAGAAGAAGCAATAAAAAATGGAGCATCGCTTATAAATGATGTTTGGGGATTTAAGAAAGATGAATACATTGCAGAAGTTGCAGGAAAATATAATGTGCCATGTTGCTTAATGCATAATAGAGAAGATAAGAATTACAATGATATAATAGAAGATATGATTGTGGATTTACAAAAAAGCATAGATATAGCAATAAAAAATGGTGTAAAAAAAGAAAATATAATTTTAGATCCAGGTATAGGATTTGCTAAAACTTATGAAGATAATCTTGTAGTTATGAAAAATCTTAAAAAAATAAAAGAAATGGGTTATCCAGTTTTATTGGGAACATCAAGAAAATCATTTATAGGGAAAGCTTTAAATATAGAAGAACCTAAAGATAGAGTAGAAGGTACTATGGTAACTACTGTTATGGGAATTATGAGCGGGTGTGAATTTGTTAGAGTTCATGATGTTAAAGCTAATAAACGTACTGCTATGATGACAGAAGCTATACTAAAATGTAAATAGTAGAAAAATTATAAAATGACAAGACAATTAGCAAGAGGTGTTTGAATGGACAAAATATATATAAAGGATTTAGAGGTTTTTGCGAACCATGGATATTTTGAGGAAGAAAAGAGTTTAGGACAAAAATTTATTTTAACTATGGAAGTTGATTTAGATTTAAGCAAAGCTGGTAATGATGATGATTTAAATAATACAGTACACTATGGTATATTATGTGATGAAATAGAGAAAGAATTTACAAGAAAAAGTTATGATCTTATAGAAAAAGCAAGTGAAGAATTAATTAAATTTATAATGTTTAAATATGATGAAATAAAAACTGTAAGATTAGAACTTAAGAAGCCATGGGCTCCGGTAAAAAAACACTTAGACTATGTCTCAATAAAAATGGAAAGAACTTGGCATGAAGCTATAATAGCTGTAGGAAGCAATATGGGAGATAAAAAGAAAAATATATTAGATGCATTTAGTTCTATAAATAATTCTAATCATACAAAAATATTGGAAATAGCAAATTATTATGAAACAGAGCCATGGGGATATGAAGCTCAGGATAAATTTTTGAATACGGCAATAAAAGTAAAAACTATATTAAGTCCTAAAAAATTAATGAGATATTTATTAGATGTAGAGTTAGAAATGAAAAGAGAAAGAATAATAAAATATGGACCAAGAACTTTAGATTTAGATATAATATTTTATGATGATATTGTAAGTTACGAAAAAGATATAATAATACCACATCCAAGAATGGAAGAAAGGATTTTTGTGTTAGATCCTTTATGTGATATAGTACCATATAAAGTACATCCTATCTTAAATAAGAGAGTTGTTGAACTAAGAGACAATTTATTGCAAAAGAGTAAATAAACATAAAGAATCAGCATTATAAATTATAATGCTGATTCTTTACTGTATAGAAATTTAAACTTTTTAAAAATATAACATAAATATGAACATTAGTATAAAAAATCTACTGCTATATTAAATTTAAAGTTATCTGTTATTTTCTACATAGTATTTACATAATCCATATAAATTTAGAGAAAGAGGGATATCCTTCATATCCACATAATCCTTGTCTAATGAACCATCCCAAGGTGAAATGGAGATATAATTTTCATCATATATGTTTATAGCATACTTAGTATCTGCAAAAGATATAAAAACTTTGTATATTGATTTTTTATCTCCAATAGAATTTTTTATATCAGGATTACAATATTCAGGTTTTAAAGAATTTACAAATTTTAATATATCAAAACTTTGATCTTGAGATAAATTTATTTGCTTGTACATATTTACATCAAAAACATATACTTCTAATGGTGGATTTTTTATGTACGAATTAATTAATTGGTCAGTGTAAAAATTATAAGAGAGTTTTTCCTTTTTAAAAATAAATTTTAAATCAGAAGAACAACCTGTAAGTCCTAATGTTATGAATAATATAAGAATGATAGCAGTAAGCCTTTTATACATAATAAAAAATCAACTCCTTAGTAAAGTTTATTTAATAGTCTTTAAAATATTTTATCTAAAGATTATATAATAACTTATGAAAAATAGTTCATGTTTATTACAAATTTAAATATAAGGTTATGTTTTTAAAGTGATATATAAACTTAGGATAGATATATACGAAAGAATAGATAGAGGTGAAGATTTATGAATATTAGGTCAGTAGATTTAAGTTTAAACAATTACACAAGCTTTGGTATGAAATATAATAATGAAAACAACAAAATGAACAATGAACAAAAGAATACACAATCTATTAAGATTAATACTAAAAATAATAATAACATTATAGAAAATTTAAACAAAGTGAAAGAAAATTTATTGAAGAAAAAACAAGAATTACAAGAAAAGGGACTGGAACCAGAAGAATTAAAAGAAAAGTTAAAATCCGTAAATGAAGAAATAATGAAAATAGAACAAGAAATTTGTAATGCTCAAATTATGGAAAAAGAGAAAGAGCGAGAAAAGGCTGAAAATAAAATTAAAGAAAAAGTGAAAAATGAACACAAGGATGAAGAAAGAGATGGTGTTATAGTTTCAGGTTCCCTTATTGAATTAATGGAATCAAATAATCACTTAGACAATGCTAAGATATTAAAATCAACTAAAGCAAATTTAAAGGTAGAGTTAGGTTATTTAAAAAATAGGAAAAGTGAAAGTCTATACGTAGAAGCAAATTCAAATGAAAATTCATATGTAAACAAACATATTAGAAAACTTACAAAAGGAATAAACGGATTAGAAAGAAGAATTAATTTAGAGGTTAATAAATCTAATATAAATAAAATTGAAAATGATGATGAATTCGTTAAGAAGAATAACAAAAGTAATAATGATGAAGAAAGCACAAAGAAAATAGAAAAAGTTAATAATGATAAAAGTGAGAATGCAGATTAACTTTGTACAAAAAATAGAAGGGAGGAGCCCTTCTATTTTTATGAATTATAAGGTAAGAATGTTAAATATACATAGGGTGTTATAAAATTAAACAACTAACTTTAGTAGTTTATGTCATATATACTTATAAGGACTTTAAATAAATTTATAATTGAGTTTTTAAACTATTACCAGAAAAATAACCAAAAAAACGGATTCCAAAAACAATCATCACAGCAGTTATTATTACATGAGTTATTACAATTATTATTGTTATTACATGAATTGTTACAATTATTATTGTTGTTGTTGCAATTATTTGAGCAATTTGAACAACCTTGACAGTCATCATCAGAGCATATATAGAAATTATATTGATTTGTCATTTCTAAAAAACCTCACTTTATAAATTTAAAAGTAAATTTTGCAAGTTAAATATTAAGCTTAAACTTTGATGTTAAAAATTTACTTTTACTTTGATAAAATTTATTTTGATAATATAACATATGAGGATGTATTAAGAAATGATACAAAATAGATGAAAAAATATAAAAATAAATTTAAATTTAATAAAAAGGAAAAAAATATATTTACTTTAAATAATTAAATTATAATACATAAATGAGAGAGGATGTTATTAATAACATTTACTTATAAAATAGTACTATTATTCAAGGGATTTTTTTATATAATTATATATTATAGGAAGTTAGTGATTTTATATAAAAAAATAAGATCATGAATATAAATTCATGATCTTATATGGTACTAGTGACGAGAGTCGAACTCGTACGGTTTCCCGTTCGATTTTGAGTCGAATGCGTCTGCCATTCCGCCACACTAGCATGTCACAACCTGACAAAAATTATTTTAACATAATGCAATAATAAAATCAATAACTTTTCAATATTTTCCTTTAAAATTAGATGAAAAATTTTTCATATATATAATTATATAGAGAAACAAGTTGAAAAGTACAATTATTTTTGTTTCATTTGGGAATTCTAATTAATTTAATTGAAAATGAAAAATTGAAAGTTGAAAGTGAATGTAAAAATTGGAGATCCAATTTTAAAAAATGAATTTTTATTAGATTTGCAAAGCAAATTATTTAAACACAATATAAAAATTTAGCTTTATAAAATATCCAAAGTAATAATGATAGTTACTATTAAAACTATGATTAGTAAGAATATTATGATGGGGAATTTATTCTCCAAAATGAACTTTTTATGGATAAATATTATACTGATTTTATTTGAAGTACAAATAAAACATTGTAGTGGGGATTTCAATCCCCGGGATATTCACCATCACTCTTAACTCTTACTTGGTTTCAAATATAAAAATAGCAATAAATTGTAAGCTTAATAGTATCATTTAAGAAAGAGATTACTTTGAATTTGAACTTGGAACCCTATATATAAAAACAATCACAGTTACAAAATTGAAAACTGTGATTGCTTTGATTTTTACAGATGTTAGTAAAAACTATATATTTAAAATATACTTAAATCAAATTCTCTAGATAATAATTCTAAAGCTTTAAGACCGCCAGAACTATTTCCTTTAGAATCTAGTGCTGGACCTACAAGACCTATTCCCATTCTTCTAGGAACAGCAGCCATTATTCCACCACCAACTCCGCTTTTTGCAGGAATTCCAATATGTACAGCAAATTTACCAGAAGCATCATACATACCACAAGTAACCATTATAGTTTTTATAATTCTACATATATCTCTTGAAACAATTCTTTCTCCACTTATAAGAACGCCATCATTAGCAAGCATTGCACCAATTCTTGCTAAATCTCTACAAGTTACTTCCATAGAGCAAGCTTTGAAATAAACATCCAAAATTTCCTCTATGTCACCATCAAAAATTCCATTGCTTTTCATATAATATGCTAAAGCTCTATTTCTATTGCCAGTAGCTTTTTCACTTCTGTAAACTTCTTCATTTATAGCGATAGAATCGTTTTCACAAATTTTACGAGTTAAATTAAGGATTGTGTTAATTTTATCCTCAGGAGTTTTTCCATTAAGTAAAGAAGTGACTGCAATAGCACCAGCATTTATCATTGGATTTAATGGGCGCTTTTGAGGGCTTGTTTCTAAATTAGTTATTGAGTTAAATGCAAGTTCTGTAGGTTCCATACCTACCTTAGAAAATACATACTCAGCTCCATTTTCTAAAATAGCAACCATTAATGTAATAACTTTTGAAATACTTTGAATAGTGAATTTTGTATCGTAATCTCCTGCGTAATATTCTTTTCCATCAAGAGTTGTAACACAAATTCCTAGAGCTTGCGGGTTAGCTTTTGCAAGTTCAGGTATGTAATCTGCAACTTTTCCTGTATTGGCTGAGTCTCTACTATCATTTATTATGTTATCTAAAATTCTTTTCATAAGAATGTGCACTCTCCTTTGTTGTAATGTATTTTATAAAAATTTAATAATATTAAGTAGTACTAAAATAAAAGCAAAAAAATATCTTATGAATAGCTTTTCATGGAAAGCATTCCCAAGTACGAAATTTATAAACAAAAAAATCTTTAAGAAAATTCGTACATTCTTATTATAATATACATGAATAAAAAATTGCAATGAAAGATTTTTATTATATGAATAAATTTATATAATAAAATTTATAATATGGTATATTAATACAATTATGAAAATTAAAATTTCGACGAAAATAGTACATTAATAGTACATTTTGTTTAAATTTAATATAAAGGCACATATTATTTAATAGAACATTGTTAATAATATGTAGGAATGCTATAATAAACTATTACAATATATGATTTATTAGAAGTTTTAAATTTTAGAAAGGGAATATTAAAATGATAAGATTTTTAGATGCTGGAGAATCACATGGAAAAGCGTTAGTGGCAATATTAGAAGGAATTCCAGCTAATTTTAAGATAGATTTAGATTATATTAATAATGAACTTAAAAGAAGACAATGTGGGTATGGCCGTGGAAGTAGAATGAAGATAGAAAATGATAAAGTGGAAATATGGTCAGGTATAAGAGGGAATATAACTACAGGAAATCCCATAACGTTGGTAATTTTTAATAGAGACTTTGAAAATTGGAAAGAATTCATGGAAAGAGATGCATTAGAAGATGAAAAGATTATAATTCCAAGACCAGGACATGGTGATTTAGTTGGATTTTATAAATATAATACTTCTGATATTAGAAATTCTATTGAGAGGACTTCAGCGAGAGAAACCGCAATAAGAACTGCCGTTGGAGCAGTTTGTAAAGATATATTAAGAGGTTTAAATATAGAAATAAGAAGTAAAGTTCAATCTATAGGAAAATACGAAGATGTACATATGAACTTATTTGATGATAGGGTATATGATAAAGTTAATAACAGTGAAGTTAGAGTATTTGATAAGGACACAGAAAAAGATATAAAAAATCTTATAGACATATGCAAAAAACAAGGAAACACTGTTGGAGGAACTATAATTGCAGAAATTAAAGGTGTGCCGTTAGGAATTGGAAGTTATGCTCATTATGATAGAAAATTAGATGGGATTTTAAGTATGGCAATAATGTCACTTCAAGGAATTAAAAGTATAGAAATTGGCGATGCTTTAAGCAAAGAAAAGTTTCTTGGAAGTGACTATATAGATGAAATATATTTTGACGAAGACACTATAAAAAGAAAGTCCAATAGTGGTGGTGGCATTGAGGCTGGTGTTTCCAATGGTGAAAATATAAGAGTTAAAGCTTTTATGAAACCTATACCATCAGTAAAGTTAGATATAAAATCAGTAGATTTGAAAAATAGAAAAAATGTTACAACAAGATATGAACGATCTGATGTTTGCGGAGTAGTACCTGCATCCATTGTAATTGAAAATATATTAGCATTTGAAATATTAAATGAAATATTAAAGGTTTACCCTAATGATGATTTTAAAAAACTAAAGGAAATGATTTTAAAAAATGAGGTGATTATACGTGAGTAAGGAAAAACTACTTATTTTAGATGGACATAGTCTAATGTACAGAGCATTTTATGCTATGCCAAATTTATCTAATTCGGAAGGGCTATTTACTGGAGCAATTTATGGTTTTTCAAATATGTTATTTAAAATGATTGATGAAATAGAGCCAGATTATATAGTAACAACTTTTGATAGATCAAAGCCAACTTTTAGACATGAAGCTTTTGAAGAGTATAAAGCAGGAAGAAAGCATATGCCAGATGAATTAAAAATGCAATTTCCTATAGTAAGAGAAATGCTTAATAAAATGGCTATAAATATTTTTGAACTAGATGGATATGAAGCAGATGATTTAATAGGAACATTAGCAAACTTTGCAGAAAATAATAGTATGGAAGTATATATTGTTACAGGAGATAGAGATGCATTACAGCTTGCTACTGACAATATAAAAGTAGTTATAAATAAAAAAGGTGTAACTGAGAAAGAAATTTATGATAGAAATAGAATGATTGAAGATTTTGGAGTTACACCAGATGAATTTATTGATGTTAAAGGGCTTATGGGAGATAAATCAGATAATATACCAGGTGTACCTGGTATAGGAGAAAAAACTGCATTTAAGCTTATAAAGGAATATAAGAGTATCGAAAATTTACTTCAAAACTTAGATAAAGTAAGTGGTAAAAAACTTAAAGAAAATTTATTAGAATATAGTGAACAAGCAATTTTTAGTAAAAAATTAGCAACTATAGTAAAAAATGCACCTGTTGAAATAAATTTAGAAGAAATAAAATCTAAAAAAGAATATGATATTAAAGGATTAAAAGAATTATTTTATAAACTTCAAATGAAAAACCAAATAGCAAGATTAGAATCAGAAATGCCTAGTGAAGAAAATGCAAAATCTCAAAATGTTGAATTTGAAGTTGTAGATAATATTGATAAGTTAGAAAATATTTTAAGTGAAATAAATGAAAAAGTGTTTTTTACTTTTAGTGTAAAAGATGATAAGTTTTATTCTAAAATTTATATAAATGAAATATATATAAAGATAAAAGAACAACTTTATTTAATTAGGTTATCTAAAATAAAAGAAGATGACAAAGAAAAAACTGTAAAAGTATTAAAGAAGTTTTTTGAAAATGAGAATATAGATAAGATATCTCATGGAGTAAAAAGTCTTTACACAGCATTAAGTAAAGATGGTATAGAACTTAATGGTATTAAATTTGACACTGAAATAGCAGCTTATTTAATAGATTCATCAAAGTCAGAATATAGTTTGAAAACATTAATTTCAAACTTGCTTATGGAAGAAATCAAAGAAGATGATGATAAAGTTCAAATGATATTATTATCTAAATTAGAAGATGTATATATAAAAGAAAAAGAAAAGATAGAAGAATTAAATATGGAAGAGCTTCTATATGATGTTGAGCAACCTCTAACTAAAGCTATATCAAATATGGAATGTGAAGGTTTTACAATAGACAAAGATTCTCTTTATGAATTAGGGGTAAGTTTTAAGAAAGAATTAGATGATTACACTAGTGAAATATATGAACTTGCAGGAGAAGAGTTTAATATAAATTCACCTAAACAATTAGGAAAAATATTATTTGAAAAGTTAGATCTACCAGTTATTAAAAAAACAAAAACAGGATATTCAACTAATGCAGAAGTATTAGATGCATTAAAAGATAAACATCCTATAATAGATAAAATTGTTTATTATAGACAACTAGCGAAATTATATTCTACTTATGTTGAAGGATTGAAACCAGTTATTGATTCAGATTCAAGAATACATTCAAGTTTTAATCAAACAGTTACAACTACTGGAAGGCTTTCAAGTACAGAACCTAATCTTCAAAATATACCTATAAAATATGAAATGGGAAGAAAAATAAGAAAAGTATTTATTCCTCATAATGAAGAGAGTGTTTTATTATCAGCAGACTATTCTCAAATTGAACTTAGAGTTCTTGCACATATAGCAGATGATGAAAATTTAATAAATGCTTTCAAAAAACATAATGATATACACACAACTACAGCTTCAGAGGTTTTTAATGTTAATATAGAAGATGTTACACCTCAAATGAGAAGCAATGCAAAAGCAGTAAACTTTGGAATTGTATATGGTATTGGTGATTTTAGTTTAGCTCAAGATTTGAATATAACAAGAAAAGAAGCAAAAGAGTATATAGATATTTATTTAGCAAGATATCCAAAGGTAAAAGAATATATAGATAACATAATTAGTGAAGCAGAGAATAAAAGCTATGTAACAACTATTTTAAATAGAAGAAGATTTATACCAGAAATAATGTCTTCAAATAAAATATTAAAAGCCCTTGGAAAAAGACTAGCAATGAATGCACCAATTCAAGGAAGTGCTGCAGATATAATTAAACTTTCTATGGTTAATGTATATAAAGAACTTAAAAACAGAAAGCTTAAGAGTACACTTATATTACAAGTTCATGATGAACTTATTTTAAATGTATATAAAGATGAACTTGAAGTAGTGAAAGAATTAGTGAAAAATGAGATGGAAAAAGTATTAACTTTGGATGTTCCCCTAGAAGTTGATATAAATATAGGGGATAGTTGGTATGACGCCAAATAAAACTATAGTAGTTGGACTTACTGGAGGTATTGGAAGTGGTAAAAGTACCATTTCCAATATGCTAGTACAAAAAAATATAACAGTTATTGATGCCGATAAAATCTCAAGAGACGTTTTAAGTATTTATCCTGAAATTCTTTTAGAAATAGAACAAGCATTTGGAAAAGAATATTTTTATGAAGATGGAACTTTAAACAGAAAAAAATTAGGGGCATATGTATTTTCCAGTAAAAAACTTAAAAAAGATTTAGAAAATATAATAATACCCTATATTAAAAGAGAAATTTTTGATAAAATAAAAAAGTGCAAAGAAAAT
The DNA here is from genome assembly GCF_056431285.1 of Clostridium amazonense. Taxonomy (NCBI): domain Bacteria; kingdom Bacillati; phylum Bacillota; class Clostridia; order Eubacteriales; family Clostridiaceae; genus Clostridium; species Clostridium amazonense. The sequence continues at coordinate 28,538 of NZ_JBWKMH010000028.1, forward strand.
ATGGAAAAAATTTGTATAGTAGATGCACCAACTTTGATAGAAAATAATTTACAATATGATATGGATATTGTAGTTTTAGTAGTAGTGGATGAAAAAATTCAAATTGAACGAGTTATGAAAAGGGATTTACAAAGTGAAATTGAAGTAAAAAAGAGGATAAATAGTCAACTGCCAATAAAGAAAAAAATTAAATTTGCTGATTATATAATTGATAATAGTAAAGATATACAATTTGCTAAAACTCAATTAGATTCTATTTTAACTGAAATATATTTGAGGGGGAAAAATGAAGAGATTTAAGGCATTAATAAAAATTATTTTGTTTGTTTTAGTAATTATTATATTTTTAAATAAAGACTTTTTGCTTAAAAGAATATATCCACTTAAATATGAGGCATACATAATGACTTATTCTACCAAATATAATGTGGACCCTAACTTAGTTGCAGCTGTAATTAAAGCAGAAAGTAATTTTGATGAAGATGCAATATCTCATAAAGGTGCATATGGATTAATGCAAATAATGCCAGATACTGCAGATTGGATAGCTTCTCAAATTGGAATGGATGATATAACTTATGATATGCTATATAATCCAGAAATTAATATAAGAATGGGATGTTGGTATTTAGACAACTTAAGTGTAGAGTTTAATGGTAATATTGAGCTCATGATGGCTGCATACAATGGTGGTAGAGGAAATGTTCAAAAGTGGTTAAAAAATGATGAATACTCAAAGGATGGAGAAAATTTACACTTAATTCCATTTAATGAAACAAAAAGATATGTAAAAAAAGTAAATAGAAATTATAAAATCTATAAAGAATTGTATGATTTGAAATAAAACTAGACTATTACAAAGTTAAGTATTTTAATTGTGTAATAGTCTAGTTTTATTTTAGGTTTTATAATTTAAAAATCTAATAAATGTTATAGGGTTCCAAGCTAAAAAATGAAATTATTCAAATATTAAATGAGAATGGTAGTAGTAACGGAAACAGAAATTATTTAAAACGTTATTCATAAAAATTTCAAAGATACTCTAATGAATTTGCCATTTTATTTCCAAGACTAAACGGCTATAAGTGAACTGAATTCAGAGCTATGTAATTAAATTCTAGTATATTTTGAATTGCATATTTCTAAATTTAGTTCACACGACGTCCTGTCTAGGCAGTCGCTGAACTCGTCCTTGGGTTCAGGTCTTGAAAATAAAAAACAAATTAATAAGAGTTTCTAAATCAATTTTTAAAGAAATACTAATTTAAATAATTCCTGTTTCTTGATGAAAGAAAAAAGTTTTTCAATTGATAAATTTGTTATTTTGAATTTGGAACCCTATAGACTTAAATTTTGAAAATATAAATGCGAGATAACCTTATATAATTTCTTGAATAAATAGAAAATAGAACTGCTCAAAAATCAACAAAGATTTAATTGTGAATATACTATATTGTGATATTTTTAGAAAATAGCTCATAGAGAAAAGTTTTATTTATATAGATTTTAATAAAATTTTATTGAGGAGGGGAACTTTTATGGCATCATTAGTTTATGCAAATCCTGGTGGAAATTCACCGAGTGCAGGTGGTATTGGATGGGTTAATTTTGGAAATTTTACTATAAATCCAGGTGAAACAATAACTGATATAACTGCCACATTATTAGATGGTTCAACAGTTAAGTTTGATTTAACCAATACTGCAATTGCATTAGGGGGAAGATCATTTGTAGCAACACCATCACCAACATCAGGAGGAGCAGCTTTTGGAAATACAGGGTATACAGGGATTAATGGAAATGTAGTTTTATATGAGCCAAATGGTAATTTTAATAATAGAGTAACTGAGTTAAGGATTTTTAATATAAAAGTTTTGGATAAAGAAGGAATGAACATTCCCAATTACTCTGTTATTTTAGCTGATGGAGAAACTACAAATTTGGAAGAAGGTATTATATATACTACTAATCAAGGTGTTTGGGATTTATTAATAAATATACCACCAGTAGGTGGAGGTATAGCAACTACACCAGCAATTAGTGGAATTGGAACAAATATATTTAAAGAAGAAGGTACAAGTGGGTATATTGTTTCAGCACCTGTCATTGTAACAAAAAATGCAACTGATATTAATGTAAGAGTTATAAGTTCATCTATTGGAGGAGGCGGAAGACAAGGAATTGCAATTGGTTTTGCTATAAATAAAATAGAAGTGTTAAAAAATATTACATCAAGAAGAAGTCCATTAGATCAATTTACTTTAAGTATAAATGGAATACCAAATAATAAAGTAACCACAACAGGAAATTCAAATGGAATACAAATAGAGACAGCAAATGTATTTGGTAAAGTTAATAATACTTATACAATAGATGAGTCAATGAGTTTAGAAAGTGAAAATTCATTAACAGATTATAATCAAACAATATCTGTTATCAATTTATCTAATGGTGGACAAATACCTCCAATAACACAGTTACCAGAATCAGTAACATTACAACTTGGTGATATAATAAAATATACAATAACTAACACACCTAAAAAAGCTGATTTAAGAATAATAAAAACGGCAAATCCTAATCCTGTAATTGCAGGAAATAATATTAATTATACAATAGTTATAACTAATCAAGGCCCGGATAATGCTCAAAATGTAATATTGAGTGATACAATTCCATCCTGTATATTAAATCCAGAGTATTCAATTGATGGAGTATTACCATGGAAACCATGGCCTCAAAATGGAATAACATTAAGAACATTAATTTATGGAGCAAAAGATATAAATGTACAAATAAGGGGGACTGTAAATAAATCTTGTATAGAAAATATAATTAATACAGCAAAGATAGCCTCAACAACACCAGATCCAAATCCTGATAATAATACTTCCACAACAACCACAAAAGTAAACACATTAGCAGATATAATTGTGAAGAAAACAGGTAATCCTAATCCAGTAATTGCAGGGGACTTATTAACGTATAATATAGAAATAATGAATTTAGGACCATCAAATGCACAGGAAGTAATATTAGAAGATATAGTTCCACAATGTATATTAAATCCAGAATATTTAATTAATGGAATATTACCATGGAAGCCATGGCTTCAAAATAAAATTAATTTAGGGAATATAGAAGCAGAAGCACCTGAAATAAATGTACAAATAAGAGGAAATGTAAACTCATCATGTATAGAAAATATAGAAAATACAGCTACTGCTAAATCAACAACACCAGATCCTAGTCCAGATAATAATACATCAAAATCAACAACTGTAGTAGATACTTTGGCTGATATAACTGTTAAAAAGACAGCAAGCCCTAGTCCGATAGTATCAGGAGAAATGTTGACCTACACTATAGTTATATCAAATTTAGGTCCATCATACTCACAAGGTGTTAAACTTAAAGATGCTGTAATACTAGAAAATCCTGAATATATGTTAGAGGGTTCATTAAATTGGTTACCATGGAAAGGAAGTTTAAATTTAGGAACATTACAAGATAATGAATCTAAGGTAGTTTTAATAAGAGGTATAGTGCCTAAGGATGTAACTGGAATTTTACAAAATACAGCTACAGTAAGCAGCACAACAAAAGATCCAAATCAAAATAATAATACTGATACAATTGGAACACCTATAAATTCTTTAGCGGATATAAGTATTAAAAAAACAGTAAATAATAGTTTTGTAAATAGAGGAAATACAGTAGTTTATACCTTAGTTATTAACAATAGTGGACCATCAAATGCACAAGATGTAATTATAGAGGATGTAGTACCAAAAGAAATATCCAATGTTGAATTTTCTACGAATGGAGGAACTGATTGGAGCGTATGGATAAGTCCTTATAATATAGGAACGTTAATAGTAAATGAATCAAAAACCATTCTTATTAGAGGAACTATAACTAATTCTGCATTAGGTATAGTTACAAATACAGCTAAGGTAAGTAGTACAACAAAGGATCCTAATCCAAATAATAACACTTCATCAGTTGATATAAAGGTTGTATATGCAGATTTAGTATCATCAGGGAATTTAGTTAAATCTGTAGATAAACAATATGCAGATATAGGAGAAGAAATAACTTACACAATTAATGTTAATAATACAGGTAATACAATTGCTAACAATGTTGTAATATCAGACGCTATTCCTAATGGAACAATTTATATTGAGGGAAGTTTAGTATCAAATGTTCCTATAACTGGAAGTCCATCTAGTGGAATTAATATTACAAATGGAATTTTGCCTAATCAAAAAATAATTTTGAGTTACTCAGTGAAAGTAGATAAAATTCCAGTGCCAAACCCAATCCCAAATACTGCATATATAAAATATACCTACACAGTTAATCCATCTAACCCTAATTCAGTAAGTGGAAGTGGCTATACAAACACTGTATATACAAAGGTTAACCATGGTGAAATATTGCCACAAAATGCAGAAAAGTCATCAGATAAAATAGTTACAACACCAGGAGATATAATAACTTATACTATAAATTTGAAAAACACAGGAAATGTAAGTGTTATTAATACAATTGTAAATGATATTGTTCCAGAAGGAACAGAATTTATATCAGGTACAGTTACTATCAATGGTGAATTAGAACCTTTGCAAAATCCAAATTTAGGAATAAATGTTGGTAGCATTGCGCCAGGTGAAACTATTACTACAACTTTTAAAGTGAAGGTATTGCAAAGTGCTCCAAGTGTTTTAACAAATGATGCAGAGATAAATTATGAGTATAGAGTTAATGATAATCTTCCACCAATTAAAAGTAAAATTGTCACAAATAAAGTTAATATACATGTAATAAAAGCAAACTTAACTTTAGTTAAATCATCTGATAAAGTTAAAGCTTTAGTTGGAAATACCATAAGGTATTCAATAAAGGCAATTAATGCTGGAGAAGTTTTATTACAAAATGTCATAGTTAGTGATGAATTATCATCAAATTTAAATTATGAAGGAAAGTTAACTATAAATAATATACCTTCAAATCAAAGTATATTAACTGGAGTTAATATTGGTAATTTAGAAATTGGAGAAGAAAAAATAATATCATTTGATACAAAAGTAACATCTATTCCTAAAAGTGGGGTTATAACTAATATTTCAATTTCAAAGTTTAATTATATAGTATCTAAAAATAATTTTAATGGAAATTCAACTAGTAATGAAAATAAAATTAATGTATATAATCCTAATTTTACAATAAGCAAAATTTCAAATAAAAGCTCAGTTAAGGTTGGAGAAATATTTGTATATACCATTGAGATTAAAAACACAGGAAATATAGAAATAAATAATTTTATTATTAAAGATGACTTACCATTAGAATTTCAAGTTTTAAGCATAAAGTTAAATGGAGTGGTTATTACTGGAGATTTAAAAACAGGAATTGATATTGGAAATATAAGTATAGGTGAAAATAAAACTGTTGAAATAGAAGTTAAAGTAATTTCTGATTTAAATGAAATATTTAAAAATATTATAGTAGGAACAGCTAAGGTAACTGTAAACTCTGAAACAGATCCCAATAAAATAAATAAGATAGCTACTGATAATACTGGTGTTCAAGTTTTTAATCCACAGTTAACTTTAATTAAGAGTGTAGACAAAAAGTATGTTGTAGTAGGAGATATAGTCACATATACGTTATTTGCTGAAAATACAGGAGATATAACTTTAGGCGATGTAGATGTTAATCCAATTACTATTTCAGATATATTGAGTTCAAGCTTAGAGTTTATATATGGAACAGTAACTGTAAATGGAGTTGAAGATTTACAATCAGGTATTATATCAGGTATAGATATAGGAGTATTAAAACCAGGTGAAAGTGTTACAATAACTTTTAAAGCAAAGGTTATATCTAATGAAATAGTACCAATAACTAATATATCAAAAGCAAAATATGGATTTAAGTTACCAGGCGAAAATTCAGAAACAGGTATATCATCTAGTAATCAAGTTGAAATATATCCGGAAATAGCCAATATAGATATTGAAAAAACTGCAGATGAAAAATTTGTAGTTCTAAAAGATAATATAACTTATACAGTAATATTAAAGAATACAGGAACTTTAGATGCTTACAATGTAATATTTAAAGATGATTTACCATTTGAAGTTGAAGTAATAGAAGGTAGTTTTTCTATAGATGGAAAAGTTATTAATAATATTAATATTAGAGAAGGAGTTAATATAGGGGATATAAAAAAAGGTGATGAAGTTATAATTAAGTATACTGTAAAAGTAATTAAATCTAATTGCAAACAACAAATAATTAACAAAGCTAGTGTTAAATTTAATTATATATTAAAAGAAAATATTAATAAATTAGAAAAGAGCATAAGTAAAAGCTCAAGTACAATAGTAGATGTTGGAATATCAAATTTTAAACAATTTAGTGTAGAAAAAGTAATTCAAATACCATTACAAAAGCCAGATATAGAGGGAATATTAAATGTTAAGGGTGAAATAGAGATAATAAATAAGTATGTAGTAGAAACTTCTAATGGTGAATCTAATGAAGGTCAGAAATTAGGAGGTTATAAGTTGATTGTTCATGGAGTATTAACTGAAGTAGTTGAATATACTGCATTATGTAAAAGTCAATCTGTTCATTCAGCTCATTATAATATACCATTTTCAACATTTATAGTATTATCTAATTATGCCGAGGATAACAATGTAAAAATTGAAGGATTTATAGAAGATATATATTTTAATAAATTAGATAATAGGAATGTATTTATAAATAATACTGTTTTAATAAAATCATGTTTAGGTTGTTGTAAATAAAATAGAAAAGTGAGTAGTATACTCACTTTTTTATTTGAAAATATTATGATTATAGACTAATTGTTTATAAATTATAATATAAAAAACTTTAAAGTATTTCTAATATTTCTATTGAATAATTTTCTCCAGGAGCAGTAACTTCAACTATATCTCCAGCTTTTTTACCAGATAAAGCTTTACCTAAATCAGATTCTATGCTTATACACATATCTTCAGGAGATGCATCTAGTGTAGTTACAAGTGTTATAATATCTTCATCCTCAGTATCAACAAATTTAATTTTAGCTTTACCATTAACACCTAATACTGATTTATCTATGTTATCGCCATCTATTACAGTTGCTGTAGATATCATAGTTAATAAATATTGAATTCTATTATCATTTTCTCTATAGTTTGCACAAGCTTCTTTATATTCAGCATTCTCAGATCTATCTCCATGTGCAGCAGCTACTAGTTTCTCTTTAGCAATTTCAGCTCTTTTTACAGTCATTCTATAATCTAATTCTTCTCTTAATTTTTTTATGTTTTCTTCTGTCAGTTGATGATTCTTCATAAAAAATAAACCTCCCACAAAATATATTATGTCATAGGGCTTTAAACTAATCTTACAATTTAATTTGTTTCAAAAATTAACACCCTTAAATATAGGGAAACAAGCTCGAATTCAAAACTATTTTTTAAGCTGAAAATATATTGCTTTCAAAAGAAATACTTACTATAAAATGATTCCGAGCTAGTCTCACTCTTAAGGGTATCCAAGTTTTGAAACTAATAATTATGAAGATGAACTTGGAACCCTATATAGGGTTCCAAGTTCGAAGTTTAAATAACATCTTTATCAAGTGATATTATTAAGCTTACAGTTTATTCTATTATCATGTTGGAAACCAATTAAAAAGTAAGAGTGAAAAGTGATGGTGAATATCCCGGGGATTGAAATCCCCACTACAATGTTTTATTTGTACTTCAAATAAAATCAGTATAATATTTATCCATAAAAAGTTCATTTTGGAGAATAAATTCCCCATCATAATATTCTTACTAATCATAGTTTTAATAGTAACTATCATTATTACTTTGGATATTTTATAAAGCTAAATTTTTATATTGCGTTTAAATAATTTGCTTTGCAAATCTAATAAAAAATCATTTTTAAAAATTGAATCTCCAATTTTTACATTCACTTTCAACTTTCAATTTTCCATTTTAAATTAATTAGAATTCCCAAATGAAACAAAAATAATTTTATTTTTCAGCTTGTAACCCTATAATATTATATAATATATAGAAAAAAATAAAACCTCTATTGTAAAAGTTATAGCTATAAAGTTAAGTTTCCTATAGTTGAGAAATTGTAATAATAAATATTGTAAAGTAATTAATATTATATATATAATTATAAATAGACTTATTACTTACAAACTAAAGATAAGGGGTTAATATGACGGGAAAAAATGGCTTATTAAAAGAAAGAAAAAAAGAACGAATAAAAATCAGTAATTCAGATGATTTTAAAAATGCATTAAAAACAGAAGGGTACAATATAAATGAATTTGATGAACTAAAGTTTAGAAAGAAAGTTATAGATACTTTTAAATTAGATAATAATTCAATGAATATGTTAAATGTATGTATTAATGACACTAAGACTACATATAAGGCAGATGATATTAATGATTTTATAGATTATGTAAAAAGAATTACTATATTTGAAAATAATCATAATAAATTATGTGAGAGTATATGTAAAATTAAAAAAATGTATATAGATAGAATTGAATATGAGAGAGAACCTAGTTTAAAAGAAAGTGTTGAAGAGATTTTAGATGAAATAGAAGAAATAAAAACTAGAGTAGATAAAAAAATAAGTTTAGAAGAAAAGTTTGAATTAATAAAGTTAGAGAAGGAATTAGATAATGAATATCTTTATGCAAAAGATATAGAATTATTAAAGAGAATGATTTTAGTAGGAAATGATAGTTTAAAAGAAAATTACAATGATAAAAGTAAAGTAAAAACAATATCATTAGAGATACCTAAAAAAATAGAGTGTGAATATTTTAAAGTTAAAAAAGGAACTGTAGAATATCATGAGCATTTAAAAAATAATATACCAAGAGTTAAACGCTTAATAAAAAATATAAATAAATATATGAGAGTAGATGAAAAAGAAAAAGCAACATTTCATATAAATCAAAGTGAAGCATTGCAAGATTCTATAAATATAGCAATTGCAACATATGATAATAAGGAATTTAAAGCAATAAGTGGGAAAAATGAAATATCAAATTATTGTGCAGCACCACCTATGGAAAAGTCAGTTTTTAAAAGTTTAAAGGTAAATAAGTTGGGAAATTTGGGTGTTGGATATGAAAGAGTTAATGATAGTGAAAAGAAGATATTGGAAGAAATACATAAGCAAATAGAAAAAAAATTTTTAAAGGATAAAGGAAAACTTATTCTTTACAGCAAGTGGGAACCATGTCCAAGTTGCTATTTTGTAATTAGTCAGTTTTGTAAAAAACATCCTAATATACAATTACAAGTAAAATATATTAAAAAATATGGTGAATAGAAAAATATAATGAAAAATCACTTAGGTTTAAGAAAAACCTAGGTGATTTTTTATAGAAATTTAAAAATGTGAGAGTATTGCATAGGTATTGATATTAGTTTACTTGTGAGACATGCTTCTGGATATGTAGTATAAAGTTTAGTTATTGATAATTTGGATTTAAAGAATGAATTAGTGTGAATAAATAGTTATATATATATAAAGTAAAATGAAAAAAATTTAACAGGAGTGAATTATTTAATGTTAATAGTAAATGATAAGTTATGTAAATAATTAAACATATTATAATTTTAGTATGGAGGAGTTAAAAATGATCTATGATTTCAAAGTAAAAGATGTAATGGGAAAAGAAATTTCATTAGAAGATTATAAAGGAAAGGTTCTTTTGATAGTTAATACTGCAACAGGATGTGGATTTACACCACAATATGAGGGTCTTCAAAAAATATATGATAAATATAAAGATAGAGAATTTGAAATTTTAGATTTTCCATCAAATCAATTCTTTGAGCAAGCCCCAGGAAGCAATGAAGAAATAGTTAACTTTTGTAAAACAAACTATGGAACAACATTTAAAACTTTTGGAAAAATTGATGTAAATGGAGAAAAGGCAGTTGAATTATATAAATATTTAAGAAAAGAAGCACCAAAAGCTTATGAAGATGAAGCATCAAAATCTTTTTATGATAAACTAACATCATTAGGATTTAACACAAAAGATGATGATATAAAATGGAATTTTACTAAATTCCTTATAAACAGAAATGGAAAAGTTGTAGAAAGGTTTGCGCCAACAGTAGAACCAGAAAAAATAGAAAGTGCAATTGAAAAGTTACTGTAAAAACATATAAAAATTTACAAATTATTTTTATATATTAATTAGGTAAGATGATAATATAATTATATTGTCAGATAAATTGAAAATGGGGGATGAAAATGGAAAATATTAGATTAATTGAGTTGCCTAAATGTAAAATGGTTTCATCAGGTTGTGATGTGAATTGTGATTTTTCAGAAACAGGAATTTTGGGTAAATTTGATAAGTGGTGGAGTGCATATGATAAGAATAGAAAAGATAAATTTTTTCCAAGAGACTTTATATGGTATGATTTTAAAAATGAAGGACTTGTTTGGTATTATGCTATTGAAGAAGAAATAAGTGATTGTGAATATGAAATTATGGATTTTAACGGTGGATTATATGCTGTTGCAACTTCAATAGACGGAGATGATGAGGACGGTGCAAGAGTTATTAAGAGTATTTCAGAATGGATAGAAAAAAATGAACAAATAGAAGTTGATAACAGTAGACCTATTATGGTTCATGTTATAACACCACAATGTGCTATAAAGGCTTTAAATTATCATCAAGCAGATAACTTTGTTCCAATAAAAATGAAAACACCGGAATAAATTTTATTTTTGAAAAAATTAAATATATTTTAAATAATTAAATTAAAAATAAATAGATTGGATTAATAAATTTAATATTGAATTCTTATCAAGAGTGGTAGAGGGACTGGACCCATGATACCCAGCAATCTATTTTTATATATAAATGATATATAAAGTGTGCTGCTAAATCCTGTAGCTTTTAGCTAGTAGATGAGAACAAATTATGTATTTCAAACGCTAGAGGGAAAGTATCTAGCGTTTTTATAATTACTCAGTTTTGCAAAAAACATCCTAATATAAAATTACAAGTAAAATATGGTGAATAGAAAATACAATGAATAATCACTTAGGTTTAAGAAAAACCTAAGTGATTATTTTATTATATAGAGGGTTAAATTTTAAAAAATTATAATATAAGAAATTCATATTACTGTATTTTTATAGTTAAATATGTTAGAAGATTATAAAGAAAAAGTTATTTTGATAGCTAATAAGGAAGATGGAGATTTAAATTTATTTGACTATATAAAGTTTAAAAAAACAATTACATTTTTATACTTTTATTATAAAAAGAATAATTTATATTTAAATATATTAAAATAAATTTTAAAAAAAATTAAAGTATTAAATTTATATTAAATACATTTAAGTTTTATTAATATTTAGAATAATAAGTCGTAATATAGAATAATGAAAATACATGATATTAATTTGTAAAAAAATAGGAGTGTGTATGTATGAAAAAACTAAAAGATAAGATTAAAGATTTTAAAATTGAAAAGAAATTAAAAACTATATTTTCTATTATTATTTTTATGCTAATTATTACAGTAATATCATCAATTGTAAGCTTAGTATTAGTAGGAAGAAGTTTCACAACATTTTACAACGGTCCTTATCAAAACACAAATAAAGTCATGGAAATACGTAGAACAATTCAATCATATTCAAAATTTATAAATTATGCATTTGGTACCCCAGATAAAAGTAAAACAGAAGAATATATAAATAATGCAAAAGAAGAACTTGATTCGATAAAAGATGATTTAGATTACTTAAATAATAATTTTTTAGGTGATAAGATATTGATAGAAAAATTTGATAATACAATGAATACTTCAAAAGATTTTAAGGAAAAAATATATGAATTGGCTTTAGTTAATGCTAATGATGAGGGAAGAAAAATATTTTTTGAAAATTATCAGCCAATACTATTAGAAGCAAACACATACTTAGAATCAATGTATAAACAATCTCAAGAAATTGCAACAAATAAATATAAAACTTTGAGAGTGATACAAATAATTACAATTGTTATTTTGATAATAGTTGCAGGTATTACAATTGGAATTACAGCTATTTTAGCTATATATATTACTAATAGTTTGACAAATCCAATATTAGAAATTGAAACAGCGGCAGATAAGATGGCAAATGGAGAGTTTAATGTAGAACTTAATTATTATTCTGAAGATGAACTTGGATTATTATCAAATAGCATGAGAAAAATGATAAAAGTAACTAATGATGTACTAAAAGACACGGCTAGGGGTTTAAGAGAAATTTCTAATGGTAACTTTAATATTGAACCTGAAGTTGAATTTATTGGTATATTTGAACCAATAAAAGATTCTATATATAAAATTATTAGACAGCTTAGTGATATTATAATAGAAATAAATGAAGCATCAAATCAAGTTTCCAGTGGATCAGATCAATTAGCAGAAGGATCACAAAATCTTGCACAAGGAGCTGCTGAACAAGCAAGTGCAATTGAAGAGCTTTCAGCATCTATTGGGGAAATTAGCAATGAAGTTCAAAACACTGTAAAAATAGCTAATGATGTAAATGAGATGTCACATGAATCTATGGTTGTTGTAAATGAGGGAAATAAAAGTATGAAAGAAATGGTAAGTGCAATGGAAGATATTGAAAAATCATCTATAAACATTAGTAGTATTATTAAAGACATTGAATCAATAGCTACAGAAACTAATCTACTAGCATTAAATGCTAGTATAGAAGCAGCTAGAGCAGGCGATGCAGGAAAAGGTTTTGCTGTAGTAGCCAATAAAGTAAAAGAGTTATCACAACAATCAGGACAAGCAGTAAAAAATACTATGGAGTTAATTGGAAAATCTATAGATTCTGTAAAAAATGGGAAACAATTAGTGAATAGTACTGCTGAAAAGTTGGTAAAAGTGGTGGATTCAGTAAGTAAATCTACTGAATTAATTTTTGAAATAACAAATGCATCAAAAGAGCAAGCACAATCAATTGAACAAATAAATGATGGAATACAACAGATAGCAGAAGTAGTGCAATCAAATTCAGCTATATCAGAAGAAAGTGCAGCAGCAAGTCAAGAATTAACAGCACAGGCTATTAACTTAAATAATATGGTGTCACAATTTAAAATAAAAAAAATATAAGATAGTTATTAAATAAAGATAATGAGAGTTTTCCTAATATATCAACGATTAATATGACTAAAAGAATAATAAACTTTATGATAATATAAGTTGAAATCTTATTATTAAATTCAAAACTATAGAGTATACTATTGACATTAAAGATATTGTAATATATCATTAATTAGTAAATTTAATATTGAATTCTTATCAAGAGTGGTAGAGGGACTGGCCCTATGATACCCAGCAACCTATTTTTATATATAAATGATATATAAAGTGTGGTGCTAAATCCTGTAGCTTTTAGCTAGTAGATGAGAAAAATTATATGTTTTTTCAACGCTAGGTATGAGTTATCTAGCGTTTTTGTTTTGAATAATATATAATAAAGTTAAAAAATACAAGAAAATAAGGAGAAAAATAGATGAAAAAAAATAATAAGCTACCCATTAAAACAATAGTAGCTATAGGTATTGGGGCAGCTGTATTTATGATATTAGGGCGATTTGGATCGATTCCTACGGGGATTCCAAATACAAATCTAGAAACAAGTTATGCATTTTTAGGATTAATGTCAGTTATATTTGGGCCAATAGCAGGAGCTGCAATTGGATTTGTAGGACATACTTTAAAGGATTTAATGATGTGGGGTAGTCCTTGGTTTAGTTGGATAATAGCATCTAGTGTTACTGGATTTATTATTGGATTTGCAAAAAAATCAGTGGATATTTCAAAAGGAAAATTTACGAAAAAACATGCAATAATATTTAATATTTATCAAGTGTTAGCAAATATAATAGCTTGGTGTGTAGTAGCACCAACATTAGATATTGTAATTTATAGTGAACCAATAGATAAACTTTATATTCAAGGTGCGGTAGCAAGTATATCTAATATAATAATAGTAGGATTTTTAGGAACTACATTATTGTATACATATGCTAAAAGCAGAACCCAAAAGGGCAGTTTAATTAAAGAAGTAAATGAAGAAAAAAGTAAAGTTTCTTATGAAAACTATGATTTAAGTTTAAAAAATGGTTCAAAGAAAAGTTCCCAAAAGCCGGTAATTGAATTTAGTAACTTTACATTTAAATACAATTCACAAAAAGAACCAACATTAAGAAATATTAATTTGACTATATATGAAGGAGAAAAAGTGCTTATTGTAGGGCCATCAGGATCAGGCAAGAGTACACTTTCAAATGCAATTAATGGGCTTGTACCTTTTTTATATGAAGGTGAAATACAAGGATCACTTAAAGTTAAAGGCAAAGAAACAAAAGATATGAGCATATTTGAACTTTCTAGTGTAGTAGGAACTGTACTTCAAGATCCAGATAGTCAATTCATTGGATTAACTGTAGCTGAAGATATAGCATTTAGATTAGAAAATGATTGTGTATCACAAGATAAGATGAAAGAAAAGGTAGATAGAGTTTCTAAAATTGTGGATATAAATAGTCATTTAAAATCTTCACCTCATAGCTTATCTGGAGGACAAAAACAACGTGTTACATTAGGTGGGGTAATGGTTTCAGATGTAGATATACTTTTATTTGATGAACCACTAGCAAGTCTTGATCCTGCAACAGGTAAGAGTGCTATGGAGCTTATTGATAATATAAATAAGAAAGATAACAAAACCATAGTTATAATAGAACACAGATTAGAAGATGTATTACACTCTGATATTGATAGGATAATAGTAATTGATAATGGAAAGATTGTTGGAGATTTAACTACTAGAGAATTATTAAGTTCCAATTTATTAAATAAAACTGGTATAAGAGAACCTTTATATATAACAGCATTAAAATACGCAGGTATACAAATAACAGAGGAATTATGCCCAGAAGCTATAAACACTTTAAAATTAGATAAAGAAAAACATAAACTTAATAATTGGTATCAAGAAAGTAGTGAAGTTGTTAATAAAAGTGGTAACGATGCTATTCTTGAGCTTAAAGACATAAAATTTGGATATGATGAAAATAAGGAAATTCTTAAGGGAGTTTCATTTAAAATAAATAAAGGTGAGATGGTTAGCATTATTGGAAAAAATGGTGCTGGAAAATCTACTATATCTAAACTTATATGTGGTTTTTATAAACCAACTAGTGGAGATATATTATTAAAGGGAAGAAGTATTGAAAATGAAACTATAAAGGAACGTTCTGAAAAAATAGGAGTAGTTATGCAAAATCCTAATGCTATGATATCTAAGTCAATGATTTTTGATGAAGTTGCATTAGGTCTTAAGATTAGAGGAATAAGTGAAGAAGAAATAGAGGAAAGAGTATATGAAACACTTAAAATTTGTGGTTTATATGAATTCAGGAATTGGCCAATATCAGCTTTAAGCTTTGGTCAAAAGAAACGAGTAACTATAGCTTCAATTCTTGTATTAAATCCAGAAATTATAATTTTAGATGAACCAACAGCAGGACAAGACTTTAGACATTATAGTGAGATTATGGAGTTCTTAAAATATATAAATGAAAAAGGTGTAACTATAATAATGATAACTCATGATATGCATTTAATGCTTGAATATACTAATAGAGCAATAGTATTATCAAATGGATTAAAAATAGCAGAAGATAGTGCTTCCAATATACTTACAGATGAAGAAGTTATAAAAGAAGCTAACTTAAAAGAAACATCTTTATATGAATTAGCATTAAAAGCAAATTTAGAAGAACCAAGAAATTTTGTTAAAAGATTTATTGATTATGATAGGAGGATTAGAAAAGTATGAATACAATGCTAGAATATTCTGAGATAGATTCGCCTATTCATAAACTTAGTGGTGCATCAAAGCTCATTGCATTAATTCTTTGGGCAATAGCATCAATGGTAACCTATAATACATTTTTGCTTATAGGAATGTTTATATTTAGTGTAGTAGTATTTAAAATTTCAAAGGTTCCTTTTAAAAAGGTTTCTTTTGTACTATATTTTATACTAGTATTTTTACTTATAAACAACATAGCTATATTTATCTTTTCACCAATGGAAGGTGTAAAGATATATAATAGTAGAACAGATTTATTTACGATTGTAGGACCATACACAGTAACAATAGAACAATTATTTTATCAGTTTAATATAACATTAAAATATTTTTCTATAATACCAATGGCATTATTATTTATAGTGGCAACAAATCCTAGTGAATTTGCAGCATCTTTAAATAAAATTGGTGTAAATTATAAAATTGCTTACTCAGTAGCAATAGCATTAAGATATGTTCCAGATATTCAAAAGGATTATATGGATATATCATTTGCACAACAAGCAAGAGGAATAGACATGTCTAAAAAGGAAAAGGTATCTAAAAGAATAAAACAATCAGTAGCTATATTAATTCCACTTATTTTTTCAAGTCTAGATAAAATAGAAACAATAAGTACTGGGATGGAATTAAGAGCATTTGGAAATAAAAAGAAACGTACATGGTATAGCGAACGAAGTTTTAAAATAGGAGATTATATAACAGTTGCAATTATGATGACAATTTTACTTATGGCTATAGCTTGCAATATATATAATGGAGGACGTTTTTATAATCCATTTTTATAATAATATAAACTTATAGTTGTATATATAGAACTATAAACGTATAAAAGATGTTGTAAATTAAATTTTATGACATCTTTTTCTGTTTTAAAAAATTATATAGTAAAGAAATATTATAGTGAAACTATAGGGTTCCAAGTTCATCTTCATAATTATTAGTTCCAAAACTTGGATACCCTTAAGAGTGAGACTAGCTCGGAATCATTTTAAAGTTAGTATTACTTTTGAAAGTAATATATTTACAGCTAAAAAAATAGTTTTAAATTCGAGCTTGTTTCCCTATATTATTAACAAACTGCAAATAGAAAAATTTAATAAAATCAAATATTCTATAGATACTAAGTTATTTATTTGAAATTCAAATAATATGAAAAATATGTAGAAAAAGGATTGTTAAATGATATAGTAAAAAAGTATTTTACAAAAAAATTAAAAATATGACAAATTTAGGGGGACTAAAATGAAGAGAAAGTTAAGCTTAATTTTAAGTTTAATCATCACAGTTTGCTTTGCATTTACAGGTTGTGGTGATGCAGAAAAGAAAGAACAAGCTAAAAAAGTTAAGACAGGTGGAGTAGTTACAGAAGCAATAGGAACTTCTCCAAGTGGTGTTTTTTTACCGACATCATTTACATTTAGCTATGATGCATCTATTAACAATATTGTATATGATGGATTATTATCTTTAGATGAAAATATGGATATAGCACCAAATCTTGCTGAGTCATACGAATTTTCAAATGATAACAAAACATTAACTTTTAAACTAAGAAATGACGTGAAATGGCATGATGGTGAAAAATTTACTGCAGATGATGTTGATTTTACATTTAAATTTTGTTCTGATGAAAAATATAAAGGACCATATACAATGTTTGTTAAAAACATAACTGGATATGAAGATTATAAAACAGGAAAATCTACAGAACTGAAAGGTGTAAAAAAAATTGATGATTATATAATAGAAATAACAACAGATGAAGTATATGGATCAGCTTTAATTAATTTTGGATTTATGATGAGAATTATACCAGAACATATATGGAATAAAGATACTGTAGAAAAAGTACAAAATGATACAAATTTGATAAGAAAACCAATTGGAACAGGTGCATTTAAACTTGAAACATTTACACCGGATCAAGGAGTAGAACTTGTAGCAAACGAATATTATTGGAAAGGTAAACCTAATATCGATAAGTATGTTTTTAAATTAGTAAGTAGTGAAACAGCAGAATCAGAAATACTTAATAAAGAAGTAGATATTATAGGTGTGGGAAATTTAACTAAAGAAGACGAAGAAACTTATAAAGAGCAAGGTTATAGAATTGAAGATATAACTAATAATGCATATCATTATGTTGGACTTAATTTAAGAAAACCTCAATTTAGTGATAAAAAAACAAGACAAGCTTTAGCTTATGCTTTAGATAGAGAAACAATTGTAAAAGAAGTTTTAAAAGGAAAAGGTGAAGTTGCATACAATCCATATCCATCAAATTTTTGGGCTCATCCAGATGGATTAAATGAATATAAGTTCAATCCTAAAAAGTCTATAGAACTTTTCAAAGAAGCTGGATTTGAATACAAGGAAAACGATAAAAAGATGTATTATAATGGAAATCCATTTACATTTACTTATAAGTATGTTGGTGGAGATGAGTCAAAAACTAAATATGCACTAATGCTACAACAAAATTTCAAAGATATAGGTATAGATGTAGAATTAAAACCAATGGAATTTACTGCATTATCAAATGATGTTAAGAATGGAGATTTTGATACTTATTCTATGGGAATAGGAAACTTCTATGATGGAGATTTAGGTCCAAGTTATCTTTCAACATTAACACCTCCAAATGGTTATAATTATACTGGGTATAATAATCCAAAAGTAGATGAACTTATCCAAAAAGCATCTACAATGGTAACGAAAGAAGAGAGAGAGCCAATACTTAAAGAGATTGCTACAATATTGAATGATGAATTGCCGGTAATTTACAGCTACCATTGGAAGAGCACAATGGCTGTAAGTGATAGAATTAAAAACTTTAAGAATGCTCAACCTATATATAGTCAGTATTCTAATGAATGGTTTGTGGAAGATTAAAGTTTATAAATAAAATATAATGTTAAGGATTGCCTTTCTAATAATAATTTAAGTTTAGAAAGGCAATTACTTTTTATGAATTTAGATTTAGAGGGTATAAAAATGAGCAAATACTTTTTGAAAAGAATTTTTACAATGATTCCAGTATTTATAGGATTATCTATAATTATATTTACTCTTATAAATATTGCACCAGGGGATCCATATACAAATATTGTTGAAGGTGAAATTAGCATTTCAGCATCTGACAAAGAAGATGCATTGAAGTCAATAGGATATTATGATCCAATGCATGTTAAATATGGAAAATGGATAGGAAAAGTTATAAAGGGGGATTTAGGTACATCTATAAGATATAACGAACCTGTTTCAGATATAATTCAAAGAAGAATAAAGAATACTTTTTTATTATCTATGATTACATTAATCTTAACAACGATAATAGCTATACCATTAGGAATAATATCAGCTGTAAAACCATATTCAAAAACTGATAAAATACTTACAATACTAGCATTTATAGGAATTTCAATACCAGGATTTTTTGTAGCACTTCTTGTAGTTAAAATTTTCGCGGTTAACCTAAAGTGGTTTCCTATATCGGGTATGTCTAGTTTAGGAAAAAATTTAACGGGATTCAGTAAATTTTGTGATGTAGGTAAACATATGATTTTGCCAATTTTATCTATGACAATAATAGAAATAGCTTCACTTATGAGATATACACGGTCAGCTATGATGGATGTATTTAGCGAAAATTATATAAAAACTGCAAGGGCAAAGGGATTAGGTGAAAAACTTGTAGTATATAAACATGCATTTAGAAATGCTTTAATACCAATTGTTACATTATTAAGTATGTCTCTTGGTTATATATTTACAGGAACTATATTAATCGAAACTATATTTGTATGGCCAGGAATGGGAACTTTATTTTATCAATCTATAGCTAACAGAGATTATCCAGTAGTTATGGGGTGTGCATTAATTTTTTCAGCAAGTATATTAATAGCAAATTTACTTTCAGATTTTATTTACTCTATTGTAGATCCTAGAATAAGGTTTAAATAAAATATAAAAATATTAATGTAGAAAAGGTGAAGTTAAATGATAAATAGCAATAAAAGAATTTTTAAACTTTTAAAAAATAAAAAGGCAATAATAGGGTGTGCAATATTAATATTTATAATGTTACTTTCTTTGATTGGGAGCATTGTTACATGTCATGAAAGAGATCTTATAAATACAGCAATAGCTAATAGCAAACCTAGTTTTGAACATATATTAGGAACAGATGATTTAGGTAGAGATGTTTTTGTAAGGTTGAGCTATGGTGGCAGAGTATCACTAGCAGTGGGAATCGGAGCAACAGCTATATCTTTAATTATAGGTGTAACATTTGGAGCTATTGCTGGATATTATGGTGGAGCTATAGATCATATTATAATGATTTTTATAGATATATTTATGTGTTTACCATTTTTAGTAATAGCAATTATACTAGCAGATTTAATAGGTGCAAGTGTTTGGAATTCAGTTTTTATAATAGGATGTTTAGGGTGGACAACTATAGCAAGAATAGTTAGAGGTCAAGTTATGGCGTTAAAGCAAAGACAGTTTGTGGAGGCTGCAAAATGTGTTGGCATGAATTCTATGGAAATTATAATAAAACATATAATTCCCAATAGTATTCCAACTATAATTGTTTATGCAACATTGGGGATTGCAGGAGCTATATTAGCAGAGGCTGGATTAAGTTATTTAGGAATGGGTGTTAAGCAACCTATACCTAGTTGGGGAAATATGTTATCTACAGCTAGAAATATGAAATCACTTATGAGATATTGGTGGGAATGGGCACCAGCTGGAATAATGATTTTTTTGACTATTTTATCTATCAATTTTATAGGAGATGCAATTAGAGAAGTATTAAATCCTAAAGTAAAGGAGTAGTGAAATAGAAAATGAAAAATATATTAGAGGTAAAAAATTTAACAACGAGCTTTAATACAAATAAAAATAAAATTAAAGCTGTTGATGGAGTTAGTTTTAATTTAAAAGAAGGAAAGGTTTTAGGTATAGTTGGAGAATCAGGATGTGGAAAAAGCATGACAGCTATGTCAATAATGGGACTTATAGAGAGTCAAAATGGAAATATAGATAATGGTGAAATAATGTTTAATGAAAAAAATCTATTATCTTTAGATCTAAATGAGTTAGATAAAATAAGAGGCAATGAAATTGCTATGATATTTCAAGAACCTATGATTGCCTTAAATCCTGTATTAAAAATAAAAGATCAGATAGGTGAAGTGATAAAAGTACATAAAAACATTGTGGCAGAAGAGAATAAGAAAAAAGTGTTAGAATTTTTAAATTTAGTTGGAATAAAAAGGGCAGAAGAAGTTTTAAATTCATATCCTCATCAATTAAGTGGAGGTATGTGTCAAAGAGTTATGATAGCTATGGCTTTAATATGTATACCTAAACTTTTAATAGCAGACGAACCTACAACTGCATTAGATGTAACAGTACAAGCACAAGTATTAGAACTTATAAATAATATTAAAAATAAGTTTAACATGTCAGTTCTTTTTATAACTCATGATTTAGGTGTTATTTGTGAGGTCGCAGATGAAGTTATGGTTATGTATGCTGGAAAAATTGTTGAAAAAGCTAAGGTTGAAGATATTTTTGATAGTCCTAAACATCCATACACTATAGGGTTAATAAATTCAAGGCCAGAAAACTTTAAAAGAGGAGAAATACCTAAATGTATAAAGGGAAAAGTTCTTAAACTTACAGAACTTCCAGAAGGATGCTCATTTTATGAACGATGTGATTTTAGAATGGATATTTGTCAAAATGAAAGGCCTAAATTGAATTTTGTTGGAATAGAACATGAAGTTAGTTGTTTCAAGTATAATTTAAAATCGGATGGTGAGGCGTAATGTGTACTACAAGCAAGGATGTATTATTAGAAGTAAAGAATTTAAAATGCTACTTTAATGATAATAGTGGTATATTGAAAAAAAATAGCAATATAGTAAAAGCTGTGGATGGTATATCTTTTAATATAAAAAAAGGAGAGGTATATGGGTTGGTTGGAGAATCAGGATGCGGCAAATCTACAACAGGTAGAGCTATATTAGATTTAATTCCTAAAGTTAGTGGATCATTAACGTTTGACAATAAATTAATATTTGATATAGAAAAAAAGCATAATATAAAAAGAAGTGAATTTAAAGATATAAGAAAAAATATGCAAATGATTTTTCAAGATCCATATTCATCATTAGATCCACATATGACGGTTGGAAATATTATAAAGCAAGGTCTTATTAAAAATAAAGTTGTGAATAAGAAAACATGTAATAAGGAGATTATAAATATATTAGAGTTATGTGGTCTAAGAGATTGTGATATAGGTAAGTATCCACATGAGTTTAGTGGTGGGGAACGTCAGAGAATAGGCATAGCAAGAGCCTTAGCTATAAGGCCTAAATTTGTAATTTGTGATGAACCTACTTCAGCATTAGATGTATCTAT
Organism: Clostridium amazonense; assembly: GCF_056431285.1. Lineage (NCBI taxonomy): Bacteria > Bacillati > Bacillota > Clostridia > Eubacteriales > Clostridiaceae > Clostridium > Clostridium amazonense. The sequence goes on from NZ_JBWKMH010000028.1 coordinate 50,984, forward strand.
TCAAGCACAAATTTTGATACTAATGGAGAAACTGAAAAAAGAAATGAATTTAACATATCTGTTTATATCTCATAATTTAAGTCTTATAAATTATTTTTGTGATAGAGTAGGTGTTATGTATCTTGGAAAAATTGTAGAAGAAGCAAGTTGTGAGGAATTATTTTTAAATCCAATACATCCATACACAAAATGTTTAATTTCATCAATACCTAAAATTCATCCAAAGAAGAAAAAAGAAAGATTAAGATTGAATGAAGATATTTCAAATTGTGATAGTTATGTATCAGGATGTAAACTTAGTTCAAGATGTCCATATTTAAATAAAAAGTGTGTAAGTAATGAGCCAAATTTATTAGAAGTAAAACAAGATCATTTTGTAGCTTGTCATAATATTATTGAAATAAAAAATACTACTAAGTAAAAGAAGAGCAGTATAAACATAAAAAGTTGAAATTTATATATTTAGTTACATAAAAATGAAAGGTTTCATATTATATAAGATAAATATATATATAATAATTTTTTGTTTATGGAGTGAAGTAAAAGATGAATATAGATTTACAAAAACTGGTTCCGAGTCTTTCATGTTCAAGTAGTATAGGAGAATTAAAATATTTTAAACAACTTAATATATATGAAACAATTAACTGTAAAAGTTATGTGTATCATGAAAATAATTTATGTGATGAAATATATAATGATAATAGAAAAATAGAAATTTGTAAGGTTGAATCAACAAATCCAATCTTAAATATAGTATCAAGCAAAATAATAGGTACAATAGAAGGAACTTCAGTGGAGGGACAACATTTAACAGGAAAAAAATTGGTAATTGTTGGTGAGCTGAATCTAAGTATAATAATAACCTATTATATTAGAGGGGATAGGTGCAAAAAAACTGTAGCAAAACTTAAAATTCCATTTAGTACTTTTATAATAATACCACAAAATATATGTAATGATGATAAAGTATATTTAAGATATTTAATAGAAGATGTGAGCATTGCAAACTTAGGAAAAGGTAAAGCTATGGTAAGTATCACTACATTAATACAATATTTAGATGAATATTAAATGTAAATTTATTCAAGTAAGAGTGTAAGGTTAAAAATGGATATAGTTAATGAGTGTAGAATAGATTTTAAATATAGATTATCACCACAAAGCCCTGTAATAAGTAAAACTATTTTTAGTAATTTAGTATCAACACAAATTATAGAGAATACTTTAAAAATGACTAAATATGTAGATAAAAAAGAGACCTATGCATTTGATATATTAACTTATACAATAATTATTGAAAATATACGAGAATTTGATGTAACTAATATTTTTTTTCATGATACTATACAAAAAGGAACACAATTCATTGAAAATTCAGTAGAAGTAAATAATAGAAAAAGAAGATGTATAAGTCCAGAAGAAGGATTTTATTTAGGCTGTTTAACAAGTGGAGAAAAAGTAAAAATAACTTTTAAAGTGTTAGTATTACCAATGTATTTTCATAATCTTATAAAAAATTATTCAGATATAGAATATGATTATATTTACAATATAGAAAAGCCTCCAATAAAAGTAAATGAGAAAAGCAATGAGGTAAAAGTAAAATATAAGAATAAGGTTTTTCTTCAAACAGTATTAGGAAATACTATAAAGACATATGCCTATATAGAAGAAATATTAGATATTAGTTGTAAATTAGAAATAATAAAAACGAAATTGATAACTTCTATAGATTTAGACAAATGTACAGTTTTAGTAATAGGTAAAATAAAGTATGAAATTTTATTTAAATCACTACACTATAAAAGATATATAGAAGATACCTTTGGTTTTTCTACATGTATGATGGCACCTATAGGTATGATTTATTCAAATAAAGATAATATAAAGATAAATATTGAGTATTTAAAAGCTAATTTATTAAATAAAAATAGTATATATATAACTACAAGTTTATTAATATATTATTAAACAACCATTGATTATAGAAACTATAATCAATGGTTGTTATTTTTTTAGAATGGATGAGGATCTATATTTAATACTGTTTTTTCAGGATAAGGACTAGTTTTAGATTTTGTAGTAACCGTAAAATCATATCTAACTCCCAAAGACTCTCCTATAGGAATAGTAGCTGTGATCTTTATAACTTTAGAAGTATTAGGTGCTAAATTTGACATTGCAGATAAATCTGCTTGATAAAGTGTATTTTTAGATATATCAGCTATTTTTATATCGTCAATATATAAGCTATAAGGAATAGCAACTTTTTGTATTATCAAAGTAAAATCATCATATCCACCGCCAATATTTTTAAAGTAATCAAGAATTATAGCAGTATTTCCAGGTGGAGTAACTATAAATGCAGTTGAATCATCTATTTGATACAAAGGATTTGGCATTAAAGAAACACCTGGAGGTAAAATACAACTTAAAATATTACTTTTTTCACCACTATATACTTTAGTAGGAGATATATCATTATAATAAGATATGGCAGTTGCTTGAGTATTTATAGTAGTACCAGCTCTTAAAGTAGATTGAGGTATTACAGTGAACATAACATAACCTAGTGTTGATGGAGTTAATGTAGGTACAGATATAATTATTTTTTTTGATGATGAATTATAAATTGCACTACATAATACAGCAGTATCTATGGAAACAAATAAAAAGTTGTTAGCTATAGGAATTTCTATAGTTCCGTTAGATAAATTTATAATGCTATTGTTTTGAAAAATTAATTTAAACTGCATTATAGAATTGGTGTTTATATTAGCAGTTTGAGTATAACTAGTGGAATTTGTTTTATCTGTTGCACTTAAAGTTAAGACTAAATTTGGATGATTTACTGTTATACTTAAGCTTTTACTAAGAGTTAAAAAACTTCCACTTTGAGTTTGTTGATATAAACATTGCATAGTATTAGTTTGTGTTGAGGTTATAGAATTAACAGTCTTTGTTGCATTGCTTATTTTGGCAGTCATAATATAGGTTATAGTTTTAGTTGAAGTTCGAGCATCTACAGTTCCAATTGTAGGAAAAGTAACTATATTTGAAGAAACTGTAGGAGTAATAAGAATACCATCTTTATAAGAAGGTCCTAAATAAACTTGTCCACCACTTGGTAAAGTATCTTTCACATATAGTCCGTATGCAATAGTACCTTGTGGCACAGTTACTGTAAGTGTATAAGTTATTGGAGAACCAACTTTAAAAGTATCAGCAAAGTTAGTTTTTGTAAGTGCTATAGCAAGTGATGATAATGTTACAGATGCATTTTTTATCAAGTTGCTATATTGAAAATTAGTGGAGCTAGAATTATATACTTGAGAATATGGATTAGTATTACTAGCTGTAGTAGTTATGCTAACACCTGGAGCAAGAGTTGGACTTATAATAACTTTATAAGTTAAAGTTATTGATTGTCCAGGAGCTAATTTATTAATATAAACAGATATATTATTACCTTGAACTACAGGAGCATTAAAACTTCCAGAGCCAGAAACATTTAGGCTATTTGTATCAAGTGTAAACCAGTTATCAGATAAAGTATCGCTAAGTGTGAAATCAAAAGCATCTGTTTCAGTGCCCAAATTATTTGAATTACTTATAGTTACCGAATAAGTGTAAATTTCATTTGATTGTATAGCGTTTTTATTAGGGCCAAATACAGATTTTGTTAAGCTTAAATTTGGAGTACCTATATTAATGGTTACTTGTGAACGATTGCTATAAGCATATCCATAAGTGTTTATTCCTTTTAGCTTCATTAAATTTATATTTTGACTAGATGATCCAAGAGTGGCAATAGGCACTTTAAAATTAATAGTACCTGATGATAAACCCAAAAGATCACCATAGTAAAAATCAACACCGTGAGGACTAATTAATTGTGGTGAACTAACCGGATTAATACCTGTATAAATATAATTTAAATTATCTATAGGATCTGTTGATAATGGAAAAAAGTCATCTATATAAACCTGCTTTTGAATTGCTTTCAAAGTAGAAGCGTTGTAGGTTAAGGTATATTCAGCAGAATCTCCAGGTGCTAAGGAGTTTATAGTTTTAGGAGTTCCATCTTTATAATAACCTTTAATAAATTGTTTTGTTATAGAGCCTATACCTATACTAGAAGTAACACTGGCATTATCAGAGACTTGATTTAATAATGTTACAAGAGTTCCAAGTATATCAGTAGTAGCTAAAAATGGGTCATATGCGACAACAGGTAAAGGTAGTCCTTGAGTATCTTTTTTATATCTATAGTAGCTGTCAACCTTTGCATTAATAGTTACTGTTTTTGTAGAATTTTGAGTAGCTAAAGGAAAATTATAAGTTAAATAGTAACCTTGCATAGTAGGATTATCTACTACAGAAGTTGGTGTTTGTGAACTAGAAATATAGAATATTCCATCTGGCAAGAAATAATGAACTATAATATCTTGAATATTGTAGTATTGTCCAACTTTATATACATAAGTGTAAGTTACATTTGTTTGTACATCCACAGTAGATTTACTTATAGAAGTAGTTATTATTAAATCCATAGCTAAAAAATTAGTACTACTATCTGAAGTTGAAATAATAGAATCAGCAGCTGTCATATTAATATACATATTTAACATAGTACCATGATATATATAATTTCCCTGATTATTATTATACTTATTCCATACGGCATAACTAAAAGTTAAAGTTGTACTACTATTTATGGAAAGATTAATATTGCCAAAATATAATTGAGTATAAATTTTACCATTAATATTAACTGTGCTTATTGTAGGAGTTAAAAATTTAGAAGCATCAGTACCAGACGTTGTAATATTTCCTATATATCTTATTCCATCATCTAATAATATAGATATATTTACTAGGGAAGATGAAATTGAGTTGTTAGAAAATTTACAGGTAGCTGTAGTTACTTGAGTATAATCATTTAAAGAAAGAGAAGTTCCAGCGCCTTTTAAAACTTTTCCTGCTGTGGTTATAGTACTAGTAAATCTAACAGTTACATAAGTCATAGATATCTGGGAAGTAATAACTTCATTACCAATGTCATAAAATCCTCTAGGCATAGTGTCTAGACTACAAGATACACTTATTCCAGAAAAGCTATACCCAAAAGGAACTGTAGTTCCATTTTTAAACTTAGTGTTACATTTTACTGTAATGTTAAATTTAAAGTTTACCTCCATAGGTGCAAGATCCTTTATGTTTACCCATGAATAGGTAGTGCTATTATCTGCATTAGTAATGCTAGAGGTTTGAGGTATAGTAGATGTTGAAAGAGTCATGCCATCAGGCAATGTTAATGAAATCCCTAAGTTATATAATCTTTGAGTAGAGCTAAGATTTTTTATACTTATATCAAATGATGAGGTATTTCCAATTATTATGGGAATGTTTTGAGTTTTATCTATACTCATACTTAATATATTAGAAGGCATAGTATCACCCCTTAAAATTTACATGTTACATTGTATTCAAAATCCGATTTTATGCGACAAAATATAAGACAAAAGTAGCCATTAATTTCACTTAAAATAATCACTAAAAGTTTTTTGTGTAATATTATATAATAAGGTTTTTTAATAGGACCTTCAAAATGTATTTAAAAAATACAAAAACAGGAGGTAATATAATGGCGCTAATTCAAAGATTTTCAGCAATTGATAAGGCCATGTTAGTAGCTACTGGAAATAGTTTTATGGTTTGTGGAAGTTCAACTGAGCCAGTTGTAAATACTTCTGACCTTATTAAACCAGATGGCTCTACAACAAGAGATTGGACCCAGGCGGGAAGTACTGCTCATTTAAATATATTAACTAATAGCACAATACTTTATGCTGAACTTGTATGGTATTCAACTGTAAAAAGCAATGTATCCGGTGCTACTGACCTTAGAAGTATACAAGATAATCCAGTGTCATTTACAACATCAAAAGGAACTTATCAAATAACACCTCAGTACACTGATAGTTACACTTCAAATTCTGGAACTATAGATAGATATAGAGGTGCAGATGTAACAAATTATGTACAGGCTGCATTATCTGGAAATTATACAGTATCAAATGTTCCTATAAGTATACCAAATACAGGATTAAGCAATTCTAGAGGTGGATGGTCACTATCAGTTGTATATAGAAACAATGCTTTTTTACCACAGAAAGTTATTTATAATTCAGGTATAGCTGTAGCAACACCAGATACGCCATTACAGACAACTATTACAGGTTTTACAACTAGTTCAAGTCAATCAAGTTTAAAAGGTAATGTTTTTATGGCATGTGCAAATGGAGTGCCCCTTAATGGTGTTGAAATTGTGTCTGCAGGTCCATCTTTTGCAGAATTAAGTAATATAGGTAATATAGTAAATAGTCCTAATCCTAATCCAGGAACAGCTCCAAACAACCCAGGAAATAGTTTTTTCTCAGGTGTAATTAATGTAGCAGATCCATTAAATTCTAGCAATGGACTTTTAAATGTTAATGGAACTAATGGAAATAATAATAATGATGGTTTTGTTCCTATTCAAAAATTAGGAGGAAGAAATAAATGGGATATAACTAATGTAGATATATCTCAAACATTAGTAACAAATCAAACAATATTAGCAGGACAAATAACAGAAGGTTCAGTAGGGGATGGTGTTCAATTAGTAGCATTAGGAACCCAGGTATTAGCAAAGGCACCTAATATAATAGCCACATTGGATGCATATGATATAGATGGTGATAACGAATATAATGCAGAAGTTGGAGAAGTATTAGTTTATGCAGTACAAGTAAAAAATGATGGTGATATACAAGCTAGTAATGTTATATTATCTGCAACAATAAATTCAGCAACTACTTTTATACCAGGTTCAGTTACAATAAATGGCGTATCAAATCCTACAGCGAATATAATTAATGGAATTAATATAGGAACTGTTGATGCTAAAGCTGTTAAAAATGTACTATTTTCAGTTAGAATTAACTCTGTACCAACAGGTGGGTTATTACATCAATTTGTAAACTACAATTATCAATTTATTTCAGGTATAGATACAATAACTAACTATGGTAAAACAAATACCATGGATGTAATAGTACAAGATGGATTATTAGCAATAACTAAAGCAGCTTCAAAAACTACTATGAGTGTAAATGAAATAGTAACTTATACCATAAATATAAGCAATGTGGGTACTGAACTTGCTAAAGACGTATTTTTCCAAGATAAAATAGATGCAAGTTGTTCCTTTGTTACAGGTACTGTAGTTATAGATGGAACAAATTATTCTGATTATGATCCAGTAGTGGGATTTTCATTACCTAATTTATCAGTTGGAGCAAGTACTGAGATAGTATTTCAATTTAAAGTTATCTCATTACCAGCATCAACTAAAGTAACTAATGTAAGTTTTATTACTTTTGGATATATATTTAATCAATATGGATATGAAAGAAAAAGAACTATAGCAAGTAATGTTACGTCAATTCAAATTCAATATGTAGATGTAATAGGTGAAAGATGTAACAATAACAATTATCCTAAGGTAGGAGATACAGTAACTTATAACTTAGCGTTAACTAATATCGGAAATATTCCAGCAAGTAATGTTCAAGTATTAGAGCCAACAATACCAGGTGCATCATTTGTTACTGGAAGTGTAAAAGTCAATGGAACTTCAGAACCAGTACTAAATCCATTTGATGGATTTACTTTACAAGCACCTATAAATCCTCAGCAAACCACAAATGTAGAATATAAAGTTTTAATAAATAGCATTAATCCAGCTGATTTAATAGAAAATATAGCAAACATTCCATTTAAGTATCAAATATCACCAGGTGGAACTGTTATAAATGGAGAAAAAGATTCTAATAAAGTTGATACAATAGCTAATTATGTATGTATGAATATAGTTAAGAGTGTAGACAAATCTTATGCAGAAATAGGAAATACTTTATATTATAAAGTGTATGTAAGTAATAATGGAAATATTAATGCTACTAATACTGTATTTTTAGATGTTATACAATCAGAAGCATCATTTGTATCTGGGTCAGTAGCCATTAATGGTATACCATACCCATCATATGATCCAAATCAAGGATTTACACTAGGTACAGTATGTGCTGATGACACTATAGAAGTTACTTTTGCAGCTAAGGTTAATACTCTTCCAAATCCTAATATAATATATAATAGTTCTAGCTTAGTATATAGTTATAAACCAGATCCTAACGGAAGCACAATATCAAATACAATTTTTAGTAATACAGTTCAAACTGTTATAAATAAAGCACAGTATTCTGTAGTTAAAACAGTTGATAAAACTTATGCACAAGTTGGTGATTTTCTTGTTTATACAACAACTATACAAAATACAGGAACAGTACCTTTAACTAATATGAAATTTGCAGATTTTACAGGAATATATTTATCATTTTATGAAGGCAGTGTTTATATAGATGGAGTTAATTATCCAGAGCTTAATCCAGATAATCAATTTCCACTTCCAAATATGAATCCAGGGGATACCACAACAGTAGTATTTGGTGTTTCTATAGCAAATAATCCACCTGTAGGATATATACCAAATATGTCAGAGGTTACACTTAGTTATAAACAAAATCCAGATAGTCCAATAATAACAAAGACTGTATATTCAAATGTAGTTAAAACTTATGATCCTTATGCACAAGTGAATATAGTTAAAAATGTTGATAAACTATATGCTGCAGTAGGTGAAACTTTAACTTACACATTTACAGCAACAAATATGGGAAATGCAACTGCAATAAATACTTTATTTACAGATATTATTCAATCAGAAGCATCATTTGTACAAGGTTCTGTAATTGTAAATGGAATAAGTAAACCAAATTATGATCCACAAATAGGATTTACTTTAGGATCAATGGAATATGGTCAAGTTGTAACTATTGAGTTTAAAGTAATAGTAAATAGTTTACCAAGTCCAAATACTATAAAGAATAATGCAACAACTTCATTTAGCTATTATGTAGATCCAAATGGTCAGCCAATAACTAAAACTACAACAAGTAATACAGTAACCACAGTTATAAACACTTATAATGCCACTTTAACTAAAGCAGTAGATAAAGCATATGCAACAATAGGAGATGTTTTAAACTATACAGTTATAGCAGCTAATGCCGGTACGGTAACTTTAACTAATGTTAACTTTACAGATATAATACCAGCTGGAGCAACATTCTTATCTGGTTCTGTAGTAGTAGATGGTGTAAGTAAACCAGATGCAAATCCTAATAATGGTTTTATAATAAGTAATGTTTTACCAGGTGGAAATGTAGTTGTTATGTTTAAAGCAACAGTAACAAGTGTTCCAACACCACCTAAGATTGACAATAGTGCTCATATTGCATTTAAATATCAATTAAGTCCAACATCACCTTATGTGGATGGAAGCTTAACAAGTAACACCGTAACTACAAATATAAATAATATGTCAGTTACTAACACTAAAAGTGTAAATAAAACTTATGCAACAGTAGGTAATGCCATAACCTACACTTCAGTAATAGCTAATAATGGTAATGTAAATATAACAAATACAAATTTTATAGACACAGTTCCAACTCATACTACTTTTGTATCAGGATCAGTAAAAATAGATGGAACATCATATCCAAATTATGATCCTAATATTGGATTCACATTGGGAACTATAAATTCAAATAAGAATGTTACAGTAACTTTTGATGTTACTGTTGATAGTGTGCCAAATGATGGATATATAACTAATGCATCTATTATAAATTATCAATATAAAATAGATCCTAATGGACAATATATATCATCTAGTGTAACTAGTAATACTGTTACAACTTATGTTAACTTAGGTAATTTAACAGTAACTAAATCTGCTAATAGAACTATTGTTAGATTAACAAATATAATAACCTATAGTTTTGTTATAGCAAATACAGGAAACACTATATTAAAAAATTTATTATTTAAAGATATTGTTCAAACTGAATCTTCATTCAATACAGGTTCTGTATATGTAAATGGTGTTAATAAATTAAATTATAACCCAAATACAGGATTTGCTTTAGATGATATACCAATAGGACAACAAACTATAGTTAGTTTTGATGTAACAGCTAATTCAATACCAAAGAATAATGAATTATTAAATAGTGCAGATGTGACTTACTCATATTATGTAGATCCAAATGGAAGTCCTACAACTAATACTAAGACATCTAACACAACTACAGTATATGTTTATGACACAATAGTATCTGCAAATAAATCTGTAAATAAATCAATAGCAAAAATAAATGACACTCTAATTTTTACAATAGATATAAAGAATGAAGGAAACACTACGGCTCAACATGCATTCTTTAAAGATATTTTAGATTCAAATATATCTTTTATAACTGATTCTGTATATATAAATGGAAGTCAGAAGATAGGATATAATCCAAATATAGGATTTAATCTTGATGATATATTAAGTAACGCAACTACAACAGTAGTATTTTCAGCAAAAATAAATACAAGACCTGCAAATAATATAATTTATAACTATGCTACTGTAAATTATGATTATATTGTAGGAGCAGAAGTTATAACAGCTACAATTAATACTAATACAACTGAAACTTATGTTGCTGCAGGTGAACTTACAGTTACTAAGTCAGTAGATAAGTTATATGCAACAGTAGGAGACAATATAGCATATACAGTATTAGTTCAAAATACTGGTTCAGTAGATGCAACAAGTTTAAATTTTAAGGATTTAATACCAGATTCAACTTCATTTAATGCTGGAACAGTAGTTGTTGATGGTATCCCACAGCCAGCATTTAATCCAAACACAGGATTTAATTTGTCAGATTTAATACCAAATCAATATCATACAATAACATTCAGTATTCATGTTGATTCTCTTCCACAAAGTGGTAAAGTAGAAAACACTGCGGATGTTACTTTCACTTATAAATTAACACCAACAGATAATCCAGTGACTATTGTAGCTACTTCTAACAAGGTTACAACACTTATTAAGTTAGGGAATTTAACAGCTACAAAAACAGTAGATAAAGCATATGCAACAATAGGTGATATATTAAACTATACAATAACCATAAATAATACAGGAAATGCTAATTGTTTTAATGTATTATTTAAGGATATAGTACAATCAAATGCTAGCTTTATAAATGGATCAGTAAAAATAAATGGAGTGACTTATGGAAGTTATAATCCAAATATAGGCTTTAGTTTAGATGATATACCTGGTTATGGAAGTACTGTAGTTACATTTGCTGCAACAGTACAAACATTACCAATGGATTACACTATTTATAACTATTCAACAGATAGCTATAATTATTATATTGACCCATCTAATCCACCAATTTCTAAAACTGGAAATAGTAATACAGTAACTACAGTAATAAATATAGGATCATTAACAGCTACTAAAGCAGTTAACAAGGCTTATGCCACTATAGGTGATTTAGTCACTTATACAGTAAGTGTAAATAATACAGGTAACACAGTAGCTAAAAATGTAAATTTTAGAGATGTTATACCAAATGGATTAACTTTTGTTCAAGGGTCAGTAACAATAAATGGAACATCTTATCCAAGTTATGATCCTTATACAAGTTTTAGTTTAGGAAATATAATATCTGGTGATATTGTAGTTGTTAAATTCGATGCAACTGTAACTTCATTACCAACACCTTCATTAGTAAGCAATATAGCTAATATAAGTTATGTATATCGTATAAATCCTAATGGACCAGATATACCAGGTACAGCGAGCTCTAACACTGTAACAACTCAAATAAATGTAGGATCATTAACTCTTAATAAGAGTGTAGATAAAAGTTATGTTACAATGGGAGATGTAATAACTTATACAGTAGTAGTTACTAATACCGGAAATGTAAGGGCAGACAATGTAATATTTACAGATAGTTTACAATCTGATGTAACATTTAATGGAGGTTCTGTAAAAATTAATGGTGTAACTCAGCCAGATTATGATCCAAACGTAGGATTTAGTTTAGGGAATATAGAAACATTAAATTATGTTACAGTAGTATTTACAGCTACAGTTATAGCAAATCCAACTCATTCATCAGTATTAAACTATGCATTAGGAACATTTTCATATAAGGTAAATCCTAATGAACAATATTATAGTAAAACTGCGCAATCAAATACAGTATCTACTATAATAATAATGCCTAGTTTAACTGCAACAAAAACTGTTGACAAGATTTATTCAACACTACAAGGTGTTTTGAATTATGGAGTATTAGTTAAGAATACAGGAAATACAAGTATTTCAGATATGTTCTTTACAGACTTTTTATCAAATGGTGCGTTGTTTAAAGCAGGAACAGTAACAATAGATGGAGTAAGTTATCCAAGTTATGATCCAACAGTAGGATTTAATTTACCAAATAGCCTTTTAGCAGGAGTGACTTCCTTAGTTCAATTCCAAGCTATAATAAATACACTTCCAGCACCACCACAAGTAACAAACTATGCTATATCAAATGGAGTATATCATGTAGATCCACAAGGACCAACTTATCCAATAACTGCAACATCAAACACTGTAACCACTAATGTTAATATAGGAAGTTTATCAAATACTAAAACTGTAGATAAGATGTATGCAAAAGTTAATGATACAGTGACTTACACTTCAACAATAGTGAATACAGGAAATGTGAATGCAACTAATTTATTCTTTAGCGATATATTACAATCTGAATTAACTTATATATCTGGAACAGTAAGTATAAATGGTGTAGTATATCCATCATTAGACCCAACAGTTGGGTTTGAATTATCAAATTTAGCTCCAGGTCAAAGTGTAATTGTAGCATTTAATGCTAAGATAAATGCATTACCAACCCAAGCATATGTAAATAATAATTCTTTAGTTCAATTTAGTTATAAGATAGATCCAAGTGGATCAGTAACAACAACAACTCAAACAAGTAATACTGTAACAACAAATGTAGTTTTAGGTAAGTTAAATGTAGTTAAAACAGTAGATAAATCAATAGCAACAATAGGAGATGAATTAACTTACACAATAACATTAACAAACGTAGGAAATGTTATTGATAATAATGTATTCTTCCAGGATACACCATCAATTGGAGTAAGTTTTAAGGCTGGATCTGTGAAGATTAATAATGTGTCTCAGCCAACCTATAACCCAACTACAGGATTTAATATAGGTGATATAGGAATAGGTAATGTAGTTACAGTATCATTTGTAGTCACAGTAATTTCAGTACCAGCAACAAATCAAGTAACAAACCAAGCTGTTGTCACATTTGAATTTGTGGTAGATCCAAAACAACCACCATATAGTCAAACAACTTATTCTAATATTGTTATAACTAATATAGCATATGGTAATTTAAGTGTAACAAAAGCAGTAAATAAACAATATGCAACTATAGGTGAACAATTAACCTATACAGTTACAGTTACAAATATAGGCAATGTAGATGCGACAAATGTTGTATTCTTAGATCAAACTCCTCATAATTCAACATTTGTATTAGGTTCAGTAACTGTAAATGGAGTATCATATCCAGATTATAATCCTTCAGCAGGATTTAGTTTAAATACAATGACACCAGGCCAAATTATAACAGTAGTTTATAAAGTTCAAGTTATAGATTTATGTTAAATTTAACTTTTAATTAGAAATATGCTCCCTTAAGTTATTAAGGGGGCTTTTTTATGTAATAAATAAATGATTAAAGAATAAATTTAATTATGAACAATAATATGTATGATTCTAAATTGAAATTAAAAAATATTGTTACTTAAATTTGAAATTATTACGATTTATAAACTATTTCAATATGAGGTAAGTAGAATGGAGGTATTTAATGAACACTTATAAAGAAATGAATGATGCTTTAATTGTAGAATATATCAAAGAATTTGGTATTTTCCCAGAAAACCATGAAATTGTTAGTAAAGAAATTGGTGATGGAAATTTAAATTATGTGTTTAGAGTAAGAGATTTAAATACAAATGAAACAATAATTGTTAAGCAAGCATTACCTTATTTAAAAATAGCAGGAGATGGTTGGAAATTAACATTAGATAGAAATAGAATTGAATATGAAGCAATGAAATGTCAAAATTCAGTTTGTGAAGGTACTGTTTCCAAAGTATATCATCATGATAATATATATGCACTAACTGTTATGGAAGATTTAAAAAATATGATTATTTTAAGAAGAGGTCTTATGGGTATGCAAAAATATCCTAACTTTCCAAAACAAATAGGTAAATTTATGGCTAGAAACTTATTTTTAACATCTGACTTTGGAATGGGACCGATGGAAAAGAAAAAAAACATGAAAAAGTTCATAAGTCCAGAACTTTGTGATATAACTGAAAGATTAGTTTTTACAAATCCTTATATGGATGCTAAAGATAATAAAATTAATGAAAATATTAAGGATTTTGTTGTAAGTGAGATATGGAATTCAAATAAACTTAGACTTGAAACAGCTAAGTTAAAAACAATATTTATGACTAAGTCAGAAGCATTACTGCATGGAGATTTGCACACAGGTTCTATTTTTATAGATGAAAGTAAATCTGTTGTTTTTGATGCAGAGTTTGCATTTTATGGACCATATAGTTATGATATAGGATTATTATTTGCCAACATATTACTAAATTATGTATCTTGGGAAGGAAGAATGGACAAGTCTAAAAATGAAATAATAAGTTATAGAAAATATCTATTAGATTTATGTACTGAAATATGGGAAGAATTTTTGGCAAATTTAAATTATTTATGGAACAATGAATCTAAGGATGTAATAACTGAAATTGATAGATATGAAGAAGAGTATATAAAAAATTTATTACATGAAACTATTGGATTTTGCTCATGTGAAATTATGAGAAGAATTATAGGAATGGCACATGTCCAAGATTTAGATGAAATAGAAGACTTAAAACTTAGAGCTAAAGCACAAATATTAGGACTTAAGATAGCTAAAAAATTAATTCTTACTAGAAATGAAATTAATTCTTTTAGTGAATTTATAAATTATATAGGGTTCCAAGCTGAAAAATGAAATTATTCAAATATTAAATGAGAATAGTAGTATTCCAAGAAACAGAAATTATTTAAAACGTTATTCATAAAAATTTCAAAGAAACTCTAATAAATTTGCCATTTTATTTCCAAGACTAAACGGCTATTAGTGAACTAAATTCAGAGCTATGTAATTAAATTCTAGTCTATTTTTCATAACTCTTCGTTAGCAATTCACATTAATAAAATTCCATTATTGATGCGAATTACTTCCTTGATTTATAAAAAATATACATTGAATTTCCAATTGCATATTTCTAAATTTAGTTCACTCGATGTCCTGTCTAGGCAGTCGCTGAACCCGTCCTTGGGTTCAGGTCTTGAAAATAAAAAACAAATTAATAAGAGTTTCTAAATCAATTTTTAAAGAAATACTAATTTAAATAATTCCTGTTTCTTGATGAAATAAAAAAAGTTTTTCAATTGAGAAAGATGTTATTTTAAATTTGAACTTGGAATATAGGAATAGAAGATGGAAAATGAAATTATTATCATTTTAAAGTATATTTACTATTAAAACTATATTTAGTAAGAATATTATAATGGTGAATTTATTCTCGAAAATGAGTTTTTACGGATAAATATTATATTAATTTTATTTGAAGCACAAATAAAACATTGTAGCAGGGATATTCGCCATAATTGATAATTGTGAACTGTTTCCAAATAGAAAACTAGGAATTATATATAATAAAGTCTCAGGGAGGGGCAATAAATAGTGAATTTAAAGAATAGGGGGATTTTATATGGAGGAAGATCTATTATCTATTAAATGGGATGAGAAAAAAGATGAATTAATTTTATTAGATCAAACAAAGTTACCAAATGAAATTGAATATATAAATTATAATTCAGTAGAAGGTGTGTACTCTTCAATAAAGAATATGATAGTTAGAGGGGCACCAGCTATAGGGGTTACTGCTGGATATGGAATGTATTTTGCAGCAAAGAAAGCTACAGAAAATTCTTTTGAAGATTTCTATTTAGAAATTAAAAAAGATGCTGACTATTTAAATTCAAGTAGACCAACTGCTGTAAATCTCTCATGGGCAGTTAATAGAATGCTTAAGAAGGCTAAAGAATCAAAAGGAATGCCTATAAAAGATATAAAAATAGCACTAAGAAATGAAGCTAAGACAATTCATGAAGAGGATATAGAAATATGCAAAGCTATTGGAGAAAATCTACTTACACTATTAAAGGATGGTATGGGAATATTAACTCACTGTAATGCTGGGCAACTTGCAACTTCAAAATATGGTACGGCAACAGCACCAATGTATCTTGCAAAGAAAAAGGGGTGGAATTTAAAAGTATATTCAGATGAGACAAGGCCAAGACTACAAGGTTCTACATTAACAGCATTAGAACTTAATATGGCAGGGATAGATGTAACAACCATTACAGATAATATGGCGGCAGTAGTTATGGCGGAGGGGAAAATAAATGCAGTTATAGTTGGATGTGATAGAATAGCCGCTAATGGCGATACTGCAAATAAAATTGGAACATATGGTGTGTCTATATTAGCTAAGTACTTTAATATTCCAATGTATATTGCAGCACCAACACCAAGCATAGACTTAAACACTGCAACTGGGAAAGACATTCCTATAGAAGAAAGAGATACTAAAGAAGTTACATGTAGATTTGGTGTTTGGACAGCTCCTAAAGATGTAAAAGTATATAATCCATCATTTGATGTAACAGAAAATAAAAATATAACAGCTATTGTAACAGAAAAAGGAATTGTATATCCTCCTTTTGACGAAAACTTATACAAATTATTAAATAATAAATAAGGGTAATTTAAGTAAAAGGGGTAAAGCTATGTTAGAAGATTTGAAAAGAAAATTAGTAAAAATAGCTAAAGAGGCAGATGAAGCTGGTTTATGTAAACATAAATCAGGAAACTTTAGTATAAGAGATGAAAAATCAGGATATATTTTAGTAACACCCTCAGCTGTTTCAAGAGAAGAATTAACTGAAAATCATATATGTGTAGTAGATATGAATTTAAATTTATTAGAAGTAAATGAAAAAGTAAGACCAACTAGTGAGTTGCTAATGCATATAGAGACATATAAATGTAGAAAGGATGTAAAAGCTATAGTGCATACACACTCAAAATTTGCTACAGCATTTTCTGTTTTAAACAAGGAAATTCCACCTATAGTATATGAAATTGTCAATGTTATTGGAGGTAGTGGAAGAATAAAAGTAGCGCCATATAAAAGGCCTGGAACACCAGAACTTGCTAAAAGTATTATAGAGATAATAAAAAAAGATAATGCATGCTTAATGGCACATCATGGTGTGATTACAGTTTCAGAGAAAGATATTGAGGATGCATACTTAAAAGCTGCATATGTAGAAGAAATTGCAGAAATATATTACCGAACACTTCAAATAAACAAAGGACAAGAACCAGAATTAATACCTAAAGAAGAACTTGGAGTTTGGAAGTATCCAGCTGAAGTAAATTATTAAAGTGAAAATAAATTTTAAAAATTCCACAATTATTAGTGGAATTTTTTTTGAATTAATATTAGTACATAGATAATAGAAAAATACAAATAATATAAAAGTATAAAGGAAGTGTTAGAAATTTGGAAAAGTTATTATATTGTACAGCATATATTTCGATTATATTAAAATTATGTTAATAAATAAAAGAAAATGTAAAAGAGTAGTGCAAAAAATGTCGAAACAAGATATATTATATAAGCAAGCTTTTTTTTTAGTGTAATTAAAATTTATTTATTTAAGTATTAAATAAATGTTAAAAATAATAGAGGTGAAATATGATACAGATTGAAAAACTAAGAAAAGTTTATGGTAATGGTTATGAAGCTTTAAAAAGCATCAATCTTGAAATTAATGAGGGAGAACTTGTTTGTTTATTAGGACCAAGTGGTTGCGGAAAGACAACAATATTAAATCTTTTAGCAGGACTATTAGATCCAACCAGTGGAGATATCAAATTTGATAATGAATCAGTTATTGATAAACATCCAAAAGACAGAAATATCGGACTAGTATTTCAAAACTATGCATTGTATCCACATATGACAGTTTTAGAAAATGTAATGTTCCCTCTAACAGTTGGAAAGAAAAAAATATCTAAGCATGAAGCTAAAAAGATATCCGAAAAATTCATGAAAATTACAAGTATTGAAGGACTAGCTGATAAAAAACCAGGAGAAATGTCTGGTGGTCAACAACAAAGGGTCGCTATTACAAGAGCGTTAGTACAAAGTCCAAAAGTTCTTTTGTTAGATGAACCATTAAGTAACCTTGATGCAAGACTTAGACTTAAGATAAGAGAAGAAATCAGAAGACTTGTTAAAGAAATAGGTATTACTACTATATTTGTTACTCATGATCAAGAAGAAGCATTATCTATAAGTGATAGAATTGTACTTATGAATGAAGGTGTCGTTCAACAATTTGATGTTCCGCAAAATTTATATTTAGAGCCAACAAACCTTTTTGTTGCAAAATTTATGGGAAACCCTATAATTAATATTTTTGAAATGGAAAAAGAAGGAGAAATGTTAAAGTCTAAAGATTTTTCAATAGATGTTAATTTATTGAAAAAAGATAGATTTAAGGGTGAACTAAATGAAAAAAAATATTATGTAGGAATTAGACCAGAATATTTGGAAATAAGTGAAAATCCATTATTTAAAGTAAATGTTGAATCAGTGGAATTAATAGGTAAAGATTGTATTATTAACTTTAATGTTAGTGATATAAATGCTAAATCAATTACAGATATAACTAGTAGAATTAATGAAGGTGATGAAATTGGACTAGATATTACATACGACAGTATTTATATTTTCAATGAGAATGGAGTTAGAGTGTACTAATGAAAAAATTTAAATATAGAGCTGAAAATTCACCACAAGCATGGTTATTTCTTTTACCTACATTAATTATAATAGGAATATTTAGTGTATTACCTCTAATGAAAACTTTTATAATGGCATTCCAAAAAGGAACATTAAATAATCTTGAGTTTAATGGATTTAAAAATTTTCAAATAGTTTTAAGTGACCCTAAGTTTCATACAGCATTATTTAATACTTCAACTTATGCATTTATAGTTGTTCCAGTATGCCTTATTATTGCAATGTTCATAGCAATAACTATACATGAAAAAATAAAGAATAAAAGTCTTTCAGAAACCATATTCTTTATACCATATTTAACAAGTATAATTGCAGTTGGTATTGTATTTAGATTTTTATTAAATGGAGATTATGGATTTGTAAATTATATATTGGGAATATTCAATTTAGGTCCAATTAATTTTTTAGATGACCCTAATATGAGTATGACAACATTAATTATATTTGGTATATGGTCAGGATTAGCATTTAATATAATTATTTTACTTTCAGGACTTAGAAATGTTGAGCCGAATTATTATAAAGTAGCAGATATGTTTGGCGCTACAAAAAAAGAGCAATTCTTTAGAATAACTTTACCACAAATGATACCAATAATTACATTTTTATTAATGATTAATTTTATCAATGCATTTAAAGTATATGCTCAAGTATTTGCAATATTTAATGGAAAAGCTGGAATTGCAGATAGTGCTACTACGGCAGTGTTTTATATATTTAATAAATTCTATGTTGAAAATAGATATGGCCAAGGTATGGCAGCTGCAGTTATCTTGTTTATATTAATTTTAATTTTTACATTAATCCAAAATTATGTATTGAAAAGAATATCTAAGTAGGTGAAAAAATGAAAAAAATTAACACAATTTTATCTAAAGCATTTATTGTTATTATGGCGATTATTACATTATTTCCTTTTGTATATATGATTTTAGCGAGTTTAATGACTTTTCAAGAGGCAACTAGCATACCTCCCACATTATTTCCTAAAAAACTTCAATGGGAAAACTTTTCATTAGCTATGCAGCAAGCGCCCTTTGTTAGATATTTCTTCAACACAATTTTAGTTGCGGGATTATCAACAATAGGTGTTGTAATAACATCAGTATTATCAGCGTTTGCTTTAGTACAGTTAGAGTTTAAATTTAAAAATATTTTGGTACTAGTTATGGCTGCATTATTAATGGTACCTTATGAAGTAACAGTATTTACAAACTATCAAACTATTGCAAAGCTTGGATTATTAGATACATACACTGCATTAATAGTTCCATCACTTGCAAGTATATTCTACATATTTTATTTAAAAGAATATCTTACAAGTATACCTACATCATATTATAAGGCAGCAAAAGTTAATGGTTGTGGTGATTTGGAATTTATTAGAAGAATATTAATTCCTTTAGCAAAACCATCATTATTCACTATGGGAATATTAAGTTTTATTAATGGATGGAATTCATTTTTATGGCCAATACTTGTGACTAATAGTAAGGAAATGAGATTGCTTAGTAATGGACTAAGTTCATTTGCGACTGAAAGTGGTACAAATGTACAACTACAAATGGCAGCATCAACAATTGCTATAGTTCCAATTTTAATTTTATATTTAGTATTTAGAAAACAAATTATTAGAGGAGTTGTTAAGAGTGGAGTTAAAGGATAAAAAAACAAAAATTACATTCCACAATGGTATTTTAACTATTGGAGGAACAATTATAGAAATTACATACGAAGATAGTCATATATTCTTTGATTTTGGAAGTGAGTATAATCCAAAGGCACCTGTACAACCAACAAATTTACAAGAACTATTGGATGAAAAATTAGTTCCATATTTAAATAATATATATGATCCTAATATTCCATTAAAAGGATACGAATCCATGGAAGATGATTGGAAAAATACTGCTGTATTTTTATCACATGTTCATTTAGATCATTCAAAGATAGTAAATTACTTAAATCCTTCTATACCATTATATACACTAGAAGGTACAAAATCATTATTAAATACTTTAAATATAAATGATGATTTTCTTTTCCCACTTTATGAGAAGAAAGAGAAAAACACAAGAGATATCACTGGATTAAAAGAAAATGAAATTGTAAATGTTGGAAAAATAAAAGTAAAGGCAATGCCTGTAGATCATGATGCATATGGTGCCTGTGGATTATTAATAACAACTCCAGATTTAGTAATATCTTATACTGGCGATATTAGACTTCACGGATATAGAAAAAATGACACATTAAATTTCTGTAAGGAAAGTGAAAATTGTGACGTTCTGTTAATAGAAGGTGTTAGTGTATCTTTTCAAGAATTTGATGAAGAATTAAGTAGTGAAGAAATATACAATGAGCCAGATTTAATAGATAAAATAAATAAAATTTTGCAAGAGAATCCTAATAAGCAAATAACGTTTAATTACTATATTTCTAACATAGAAAGAATTTTAAATATAATAAAAACAAATTCAAGAAAAGTTGTGTTAGATGCATATTATGCTTATGTTCTAAAAGAAGCCACAGGATATGAAGCTTATTATTATGAACTAAATGAAAATAAATATGGATTAAATGAGCAATATAAAATTGATTTTGAGGATTTATTAAACGATGAAGGTGATTTTTTCTGGCAATTAGACAATTCTGCCATTAAGTATATAGATAAATTAAAGAAAGGCGGAATATACATTCATTCAAATGCAGTTCCATTAGGGGAGTTCGATCCAGCATACGAACCATTTGTGAATAAATTTGGAGAATGTAATATTGAGTTTGTAAAAGTTTCATGTAGCGGTCACGCACATCCTAATGATTTAATTAAAATAATAGATTTAATTAAACCTAAGTTGTTAGTGCCTATACATTCTTACCGTCCTGAAAAACTATATAATAAATCAGGTGATGTTTTGTTACCAGAAAAAAAACAAACTATATAAATTGGAGGAGTAAACAAATGAAATTAAAGAAAATAACAGCGCTTGCACTAGCAGCACTAACAACTGCTACTGTTATGTCAGGATGTTCTTCTAAAGATGGGGATGCATCAAATAAAGAAATAGTAACTGAAATAACTGAGCCAGTAGAAATAACATTTTGGCATGCAATGAATGGAGATTTAGAAAAATCTTTACAAAGTTTATCAGATGAATTTACAAAACAAAATCCAAACATTAAGGTGACTTTACAAAACCAATCAAGTTATCAAGATTTACAACAAAAAATAACTGCTACAGTTGCAAGTCCAAAAGACTTACCAACAATTACTCAAGCATATCCTGATTGGATGTTTAATCCTATAAAAGAAAATTTAGTTACGGATTTAACTGCATACATAGAAAATGAAACATTAAAATTTGATAATTATGAAGATATATTACCAAGTTTTAGAGAGGCTGCTAAAATAGATGGTAAAATATATGGAATGCCTTTCAATAAATCAACAGAAGTTTTATGGTATAATAAAACATTATTTAATGAATTAAATTTACAAGTGCCTACAACTTATGAAGAGCTTGTAAATGTATCTAAAACAATAAAAGAAAAAAAAGGTATAGTTGGTGCTGGATTTGACGCATTAAATACATATTACACTACTTTTGTAAAAACAGAAGGAGAAAGCTTTGATTCAAACCTTGATGTAACAAGTGATGCTTCAGTTAAAGCTGTTAACTACTACTTAGATGGTGTAAAAGAAGGTTATTTTAGAATTGCTGGAACAGATAAATATTTATCAGGACCATTTGCAAATGAAACTATAGGCATGTATGTTGGATCAAATGCTGGTGAAAACTTTATTAAACAAGGTGTTGGTGATAAATTTGAAATAGGTGTTGCACCTTACCCAACAAGCACAGCATTACAACAAGGTACTGATTTATATGTATTCTCTAATGGCACACCAGAGCAAAAAACTGCTGCATATGAATTCTTAAAATTCTTAACTACTAAAGAAAACCAAATAAAATGGGCTGAAGAAACTGGATATATACCAGTAAGAAAAAGTGCAATTGAGTCAGAGGAATACAAGAATTCTGGAAGATTAATAGCTCCAATATTATCTAAAGCAACAGAAAACTTATATACAAATCCTATATTAAGTGGTGCTGATGCAGCATATAGAGAAGCTGGTACAGTTATGGAAAGTATATTATCTGATACTAAAATAGATGTAACTAAAAGATTAGAAGAATTTAAAACTACTTTAAGTTCTATTTGGGAATAATATAAATTAAAATGAAAAAATTTGCTTTACAAATTTTAGATTTATATATTTAATAAAGGGGGGTGTCTTTAAAAAGATAGCCCCTTTTATGATGGAGGATAGATATGAAAATTGTTATATATCAAACTAGTGATTTACATGGATATGTATATCCAACAAATTATGTGACTGAAAAACCATTAGGAATTTTGAAAATTGGCAGTTACATACTAAATGATGAAAAAAACTATGATGCAGCATTAAAAATTGATTGTGGAGATTTAGTTCAAGGTTCAGCACTTACTCATTACTTGTCTAAAAAGGATATTAAGGAAAATCCAATTATAAAATGTTTAGAAATGATAGGTTATAATTCATATGTATTAGGAAATCATGAGTTCAATTATGGGTTAGAGTATCTTAAAACTGCATATGAAAAAGTTTCAAATAAAGTATTAAGTGCAAATATTGAAGGGTTGCCATTTAATGGAAAACCATATGAAATATTTAATTTCAATGGATTTAAAATTGGATGTATTGGTCTTACAACATCATTCATACCAAATTGGGAACAAGAAAAAAATATTAAAGATATTAAATTTTTAAATCCTGTTGAAGCATATAGAAAATATGAAAATGAACTAAAAGAAAAAGCTGATATGATTATAGTATGTTATCATGGAGGATTTGAAAAGAGTTTAGATGAGAACATGACACCTACAGAAAAGTTAACAAAAGAAAATCAAGGAAGTGAACTTTTAGAAACTTTTGATTCAATTGATATTGTTTTAAGTGGTCATCAACATAGATCATTTATTACAAAAATAAATAATGTAATTTGTACTCAACCTATGCATAATGGAGAGACATTTACAAAAATAGTATTAGATACAGAATCAAAAGAAATTAATTATGAATTAATTAGTGTATCTAATTTACAAGAAAAAATAAATAGTGATTTAGAAAGTATATTTACAGATTTAGAAGCTGAACTACAAAAATACTTAGATAGGGAAATAGGAAATTTTGATAAGGATATGATACTTGATGATATTTTTGAAGCAAGATTAAAAGGACATCCATTCATTAATTTTTTACATCAAGTTCAATTAGAGGTGTCAAAGGCAGATTTTTCAGTTTTATCCTTATTTGATAGTGCTATTGGGTTTAAGAAAAATGTATCAATAAGAGATGTATTAATAAATTATCCATATCCAAACACAATAAAAGTCCTTAAAATAACAGGAGAAAAATTAAAAGAAGCAATTGAAAAGAGTGCTACTTACTTTGTCATTGAAAATGGAAAAGTAGAAATAAACGAAGAATTTTTAGTTCCTAAAATACAAAATTATAACTATGATACCTTTGGAGGATTAACATATGAGGTTGATTTGACTAGGAATTTTGGGAATCGAGTAGTTTCAATGAAAAAAGATGGTAATGATATTAATTTACAAGATTATTATACAGTTGTTTTAAATAATTATCGTGCTAGTAATACAGCTATATATCCATGTTATGAAAATGCAGAATGTGTAAAAGAAATAAACATGGATGTTAGTGAGCTAATAATAGAATATTTACAAAAAAATCATAGTGTAAAACTAATTGAAAATAGTAACTATATTTTTAAATATTAAAAGTAAACAAATTTTATAAATATATATTTTTATTGACCACGAAAAATTTTCGTGGTATTTTTATATATGAATTTGCAATTTTTGTAGAAAAATACAATTTATATATCAAAAAGATAAAGAAAAAATACAAAATATTAATAAAATTAAAATTATTTTAAAAAAACACAAAAAAATAAATAGTTTTATTTTTAAATTATATAATAAATTTATTTGATTTTAGAACTTTTCTTATTTATAATTTATATCGCATAGAATTTACAAAAAATATTAATAATACAAATAAAATTAATTACAGTATTTAAATGTATAAACGAAAGTTAAAAATAGTAAACTTACGAATGAGTAGTTATCTTAGTAGAAGAGGGGGAGTTTTATGGCTATAACAGTTAAAGAAGCATTGGAACTAGATATACTAAAAGGATTTGAAGTAATAGCAGGAAAGAATGGTTTAATTAAAGATATAACCAATGTAGCTATTTGGGATTATGAAAGAGGAGAATTATTAAAGGAAAACTTTAGAGCAGGAGATTTTGCATTAAGTACATTAGTAGCAATAAAAGATGATATAAATGAACTATATGAAAGTGTAAAAAGAATGATTGATATTGGAATTACTTGTTTAGGAATAAAAAACATATACTTTGACTATATTCCCGAAAATGTAATAAATCTTGCTAATAAAAATAATTTTCCAATAATGCTATTTAGTGATACTTTCACAGAAGATGTAATAGTTCAAGTAAATAGAGCCATAACAAAAAAGAAAAAATGTGAAAATTTAGCATTTCAAGTAGATAAAATATTGTATGATAATTTAAATGGAGAGGCTATAAAAAGAATTGCTTATAATATAAATCCTAACTTTAAAGATGTAAATATTGTTGCATATTGCAAAAGAAAAAGTAGCACTTTGGATGGTATAGGTGAGTTTTCACATGATGATATGCAAGACAATCATAGTAAAGTTATTCCATATAAGGATGGGTACTTAGTTATCAATACTTTTGAAAGCATAGATTATAATGATATTGAAAATATCATTCAGAGAAGATTAGAATGGTTAGGTTTTTCACATAAAGAATACATAATAGGTGTTAGCAATATTTATAATAGGCTCAAAAATTTAGATAAATCTATACAAGAAAGTTTATATGCATTTAAACATTCTAAGACATATAAGAAAGAAATATCTTTCTTTAAGAAAATAGGACTTAATAGAGTTTTCATACCTATTTTAGATAATCCATGGGTTAAAAAATATTACAATGAAGTAATAGAGCCATTAATAAAATATGATAAGAGTAATGATTCAGAATTGTTAAAGACAGCTATAAAGTACATAGAAAATAATGGAGATATAAAAACCACAGCAGAAGAATTATTTCAACATGGTAATACAGTAAGATATAGAATTGATAAAATAAATAAAATAATTAGTGCTCATTGTAAAGATGAACATTTTTATGAAGAATTAGCTGTAGGTGTTAGAATATATACACTTCTTAGTAATCCATTGTAAATTTTACAAGTGATCTATTGTAAATTTTACAATGGATTACGTTTTTAATTTTAAAATATTACAAAACAATATTTATTAATAGTGGTGTATCATATTTCTTGTGGCAAAACTAGGAATTATAAATTAATTATTTTTAAATATAGGAAATTAGATTTGCCTATAAGTTTATATAAAGTGTAATAAGATTTATTAAATAAAAGTTATGGAGGAAAGATATGAAAAAATTTAAAATTGCTTATACAGAAGAAGCAAAAAGATATTTTGATACTACAAGAGAAGTAGTATTAGCAGGAAAAACAGATTTTACTGATGTAGCAGCAGTAGTGTTAACTGATTCAGAAATAGAATTAATTAATGCAGCATATAATACTAAATTTGGAGTTCCAATATTTATAGTAAAAATAAATGATGACTTATCAAGTGAAATTATTGAAAAGGCATATCGTGTAATTGATGGAAATACTTTTGATTCAAAACTTTATACTAGAGTTATTGAAAGTGCAGCAAGTCAATATGAAGATAAAATATTACCACCTTTCTTTAAAGCTTTAACTAGTTATGTAGATAGAGGAAATATTCAATTTGATTGTCCAGGACATCAAGGTGGACAGTATTTCCGTAAACATCCAGCTGGTAGATATCTTTATGATTTTTATGGAGAAAATATTTTTAGATCAGATATATGTAATGCAGACGTTGCATTAGGAGATTTATTAATTCATGAAGGTCCAGCAGTTGATGCAGAACAAAATGCAGCTAGAATTTATAATGCAGATAAAACATATTTTGTAATGAATGGTACTAGTGCATCAAATAATGTTGTTGTAGGATCTTTAGTTTCACCAGGAGATTTAATATTATTTGATAGAAACAACCATAAATCAATATATAATTCAGCTTTAGTTCAAAATGGCGCAACACCTATATACATGGAAACAGGACGTAACCCATTTGGATTTATTGGTGGAATTGATGCACATTGTTTCGATGAGAAATATATTAGAGAAGAAATAGAAAAAATTGCACCAGAAAGAAAAAATGATAAAAGACCATTTAGATTAGCAGTAATTCAACTTGGAACATATGATGGAAGTATTTATAATGCAAGACAAGTTGTTGATAAAATAGGACATTTATGTGATTACATATTATTTGATTCTGCATGGGTTGGATATGAACAGTTTATTCCAATGATGAGAGATTGCTCTCCATTGTTACTTGAATTAAATGAAAATGATCCTGGAATATTTGTAACTCAATCAGTACATAAACAACAAGCAGGTTTTTCACAAGCATCACAAATACATAAAAAAGATAGTCATATAAAAGGACAACGTCGTTATGTTGATCATAAGAGATTTAATAATTCATTTATGCTATATGCATCAACAAGTCCATTTTATCCATTATATTCAACTTTAGATGTAAATGCTAAAATGCAAGAAGGCGAAGCAGGAAGACGTTTATGGGCAGATTGTATAAAACTAGGTGTTGAAACTAGAAAATCAGTACTTAAAAATTGTTCTATGATAAAACCATTTATACCAACAGTAGTAAACGGAAAGAAATGGGAAGAGTATGACACAGAAGAAATAGCTAACAATATTGATTTCTTTAGATTTGTACCAGGAGAAAAATGGCACTCATTTAAAGGATACGGAGAAAATCAATATTTTGTTGATCCAAATAAATTTATGTTAACAACACCAGGAATAAATGCTGAAACTGGAGAATATGAAGATTTTGGAATACCTGCAACTATACTTGCAAATTATTTAAGAGAAGTAGGAATAATTCCAGAGAAAAATGATTTAAACTCTATATTATTCTTATTAACTCCAGCAGAAACTTCAACAAAAATGGAGAATTTAGTTGCTCAGTTTATAAAATTTGAAAAATTAATAAATGAAGATGCTCCATTAAGTGAAGTTTTACCAAGCTTATATAATAAAAATATAGAGCGTTATAAAGGATATACAATAAGACAATTATGTCAAGAAATGCATGATTTCTATAAAGAAAATGATGCAAAAACATATCAAGAAAGATTATTTAGAGCTGAATACTTACCTAAAAGAGGAATTGTTTACGATAAAACTAATAATGAAGCATATGATGAAGTTGCAGCTACATCTTTAAATGATAAAAAGCAAGACAATGGAAGAATGATGACAGCTCAAGATGCTAAATGGGCATTAATAAGAAATAATGCTAAATTAGTTGCTTTAGAAGACATAGTTGGAGAAATAGCATTAGAAGGAGCACTTCCATACCCACCAGGAGTATTCTGTGTAGTTCCAGGAGAGGTTTGGAGTGAAACTGCTCAAAAATACTTTACAATTTTACAAGATGGAATTAATGAATTCCCAGGATTTGCGCCAGAAATTCAAGGTGTTTATTTAGAAGAGCAGGAAAATGGTAAAGTTAAAGCATTTGGATATGTGTTAGATAATAAATTTATCTAAAAAGTAAAATATAATTAGTGAGATAATTTAAAATAGGGTTTCAAAATGAAAAATAAGATTATTTAGTTGAAACCCTATATTAAAAATTCAGTTTAAAATAAAAAGGATTAGAGGCAGAATTATGAAAGAACAAAAAAATAAGATGAGTGTTGTTCAGTTAACAATGATAACTGCAATAAACATGATGGGATCAGGTATAATAATGCTTCCAACTAAATTAGCGGAAGTAGGAACTATGTCTATATTATCATGGATGGTAACAGGCTTAGGTTCTATGGCATTAGCGTATGCTTTTGCTCAATGTGGAATGTTTAGTCGTAACTCAGGTGGAATGGGTGGATATGCAGAATATTCACATGGTAAATCTGGAAGTTTTATGGCAAACTATGCATATGGATTATCACTAGTAATAGCTAATATAGCAATAGCAATATCAGCAGTAGGATATGCATCTGTACTATTTAATATAGAACTTTCTCCAATATTAGTATGTTTATGTACAATATTTACATTATGGTTAGCCACTGTGCTAAATTTTGGAGGAGCAGGAATTACTGGTAAAATTGGTTCATTTACAGTTTGGGGAGTAATTCTTCCTGTAATAGTAATTTCAACAGTTGGTTGGTTTTGGTTTAGTGGAGCAGACTATGCAGCTGCTTGGAATCCAAATAACTTTTCATTCTTTGATGGTATAGGTAAGTCAATTTCAATAACACTATGGGCATTTTTAGGCTTAGAATCAGCATCTGCTAATATGGATGCAGTTGATAATCCAAAGAAAAATGTTCCAATAGCTTGCTTAGGTGGAACAATAGGTGCGGCAATTATATATATTGTATCTACTAATGTTATTGCAGGAATTATACCAAATGCAGACTTATTAAGCAGTAATGCCCCATTTGGATTAGCATTTGCAAGAATGTTCAGTCCATTAGTTGGTAAAATTGTAATGGGAATGATGGTAATTTCTTGTTTTGGATCTTTATTAGGATGGCAATTTACTATAGCAGGTGTATTTAGAACATCTGCTATCGAAGGATATTTTCCTAAGATATTTGGAAAAGTTACTAAAAATGAAACACCAATAATAGGAATGGTGATTATAACTATAATGCAGTCATTACTTGCTTTAATGACAATTAGTCCAAGCTTATCAAAACAATTTGATATACTTGTTAATTTAGCAGTTGTTACAAATGTTATACCATATTTATTATCAATGGGAGCTGTTAATGTAATATTAAAATCAGAAAATGTACCAGCAAAAAAACGTAAATTTACAACTTGTATTTCCATAATTGCGTCAATATATAGTTTATATGCGTTATATTCTTCTGGTTTTGAGCCAATGTTCTATGGATCAATAGTAACATTTGCAGGTTGGATATTATATGGTTTTGTTTCAGACAGATTTGATTTAAAAAGTGATTTTGATGAATTAGAGCATGCAAAAATGCATGCATAATCCTTAAAATATAATTATTTTAGTGTAAATGGTGCACTCCTAATTTAAATTGGGAGTGCACCATTTTTATATATAAATATTAATTATAAAAATAAATAAGTTAATTATTTACTTGGAGTATAAAAAGTAACATAATATTGAAACTCTCATAATATAAAATAGATTTGGAAAATATTTAATTCTATAAAATGGAGAATTTATTATGAGACATTTAAAAAGTATTGATAAAAAAAATTTTTATAAAGAACCTATAAATTTTGACAAACATACAAATAAAAATTTACTAAAATATGCAGTAGGTTCTAATTTGTACATGAATGCTTTAATGGACATAGAAAATAAGATAATACTTAAAAAATTAGAAAATATAAGTTCAATAACAATTTGTTTTGAAGATGCTATAAAAGAATCTGATGTTGAGAATGGCGAAAAAAACCTGTTAAGAGCATTAGATATAATATATGATTATTTGAAACTTGATGATAATAGAAAAGATGAAATTCCATTAATATTTATTAGGGTAAGAAATATTAATCAATTTTTAAACTTTACTTCTAAATTATCTGAAAAACAAATGAGATTAATTACAGGCTTTACATTTCCTAAATTTAATATAAGTAGTGGGAAAATTTATTTAGAACATTTATTAAAATTAAACAATAAGTTTAATGAAAAAATTTATGCTATGCCTATACTTGAAACTGAAGAAATAATATATAAGGAAACTAGAGTTTCAGAAGGAATATATCTAAAAAAATTATTATGGGATTATAAAGATTTAATATTAAACATTAGAGTAGGAGGCACAGATTTTTCTTCAAAGTTTGGAATAAGAAGAAGTTCAAATAGAAGTATATACGATATAGGAGTTATTAATGACTGTCTTATTGATATAATTAATATTTTTGGAAGAAGTGAAGATGACTATATTATATCAGCACCAGTGTGGGAATATTTTTCATCTGATATAAATTCAAAGGAAGTTAAAGGACTTATTAGGGAAATTGAATTAGATAAGGAAAATGGTTTTTGTGGTAAAACCATAATTCATCCAACACAAGGATTATATGTAAATGCTATTTATTCAGTTAAATTTGAAGATTATATAGATGCCATGGATATATTAAATTTTGAAAGAACGGGTGGAGTTTTTAAAGGATACAATAATAACAAAATGAATGAAGTTTTACCACATTATAATTGGGCAAAAAGAATATACCATAGAGCACAAGTTTTTGGGGTCATGAATAAAAATTTATCTTATAATGATTTATTTAGGGGGTAAAATGTAAAATTGAAAATTAAAGTAACAAATAATATATATGGAATAGATACAGAAAATTTATTTTCAATAGGTAAAAGAATTAACAATAGCAAAAGAAATTTTCTTTTTATAAGTAAAGTATTAGGTAAACATATAGAGGTTAAGCCAGATGTATGTAAAGCAATGGGCTTTTTATTGGCATCTACTATATATGGTAGAAATGATAATATAAATGTTTTAATTAATTACTTAGAAAATCCTAATAAATTTCAAGTACAAGCAAAAAAAGCTATGAATCAAAGTTATAAGACAAATGAAAAAATAACAGTCTTAGGTTTTGCAGAAACAGCAACTGGATTAGGAATGGCTGTAGCAGCTGCAATAGAACAATCTTATTATATAACAACTACAAGAGAAAAAGTTAAGGGTGTAAAATCTATATTAAATTTTGAAGAAGAGCATTCTCACTCAACTACACATAAATGTTTTCCGGAAAACCCATATAAACTAAAAAATGCAGACAGAATAATTTTAGTTGATGATGAAATTACTACAGGAAAATCAATGCTTAATATAATAACAGAACTTATAAAAACTACTAATGTTAAAAAGTATACTATTTTAACTATTTTGGACTGGAGAAATATAAATTATAAAAATTTATTTGAAGATTTTATTAAGAAAAACAATGTAGATATAAATGTAAAAGCTTTAATTTCAGGAGAGATTCAGTCAGATGAAAATAGTGTTTTCTATGATAATGAAGAAAATATGTTAGATGATAAAGTGAGTGTAAATAAGCTAGATATTTTGAAAAGAAGAGATGAAGAAAATTTAAAGTTTACAGGAAGATTCGGTATTGAATTTAATGATATTCAAAAGTTAGAGGAAGAATGTAAAAAAGCAGCAGAAAAAATTGAAGAATTATTAGGCGAATATAAAAAAATATTAGTATTAGGTCATGGAGAAAATATATATATACCCTCAAGAATAGCCTCATATATTAAAGGTGATGTATACTTTAAAAGTACTACAAGAAGTCCTATTTATTGTAGTGATGAAAAGGATTATTTTATTAAAGAAAAAAATAGTTATTATCATAACGGAGTTAAATACTATTTTTATAATAAATCTAAAATTGAAGAAGAATATGATAAGGTAGTTTTAATTACAGAAGATGATTCTAATATAAAACTTGCTAAAAATATAATAATAGTAAAATTGTAAAGTTATCTTAAGTTAAATATAAAAATTAGATAGGTGATAAGTTATGAAAAAATTATATTTAATAACAGACTTAGATAGAACTATCATTCATTCAAGAAATAAGGGATTTAAATGTGTAGAATCTATTGGAGATAGAGAGATAACTTACATGACTGAATATAGTTATAATAAACTTCAACAATTATTAAAACTAAATAAATTTATTTTTATTCCATGTACTATGAGAAGTATTGAGCAGACTTTAAGAGTTGGATTTATAAGAGAATACAATCCCAAAATAATGATATGTTCTAATGGTGCACAAATATATATAAATGGAAAATTAGATTTAGAATGGGATAATTATATGAGAGGTTTTGTGACATTAAGTGAAATTGAAAACAATATTAGTGTTATAAATAAATTAAATATTAAATATGAAGAAATTATAAATATAGAAGATTTTTATATTAACGTAAAATTTAAAAGTGATTTAGATGCAATAGAAAAATATAAAATTATATGTAATAAATTTGATAAGGATTTTATGGTAGGTCAAGTAGCAGCAAAAGTTTTTATAATTAATAAGAATATAAATAAGTTAAAGGCGGTTGATTATATAATAAAAAAATACAATATAAATAAATTAATAACATCAGGGGATAGTGATGTAGATAAAGAATTTACTAAAAGAGGGCAGGCAATATTGCCTAAACATAGTACATTTACTCATGAAAATGCAATAATTACAAAACAAGAAGGAATATATGCTACAGATGAGTTACTTAATATAGTAGAGATATATTAAATTATATTAGCTAAAATCCATGATAAGATGTCATGGATTTTAATATTTAGAGATATATTAATTTTATTTAAATTAATATATGAAATGTAAAATAAAAATTATTTTTGATAAAATTGACATAAGGAAAATTTTTTAATAAAATATAGTTAACAAAGTAAACTATATTTTATTAAAAAATTTTAAGAGAGAAAAGTGGTGAATTGTATTAATGGAAGATATAGATTGGAAATATATGATGGAAAAAATGCAAGAAATAAGATTGTTTAGTAGAACATTAATACGTCGTGCTACTAAAGAGTATGAAATACCATCAGAACATCTTGATTTATTATCTCAACTTGCTATTCGTGAAGAAAAAATGACACCTATGAACTTAAGTAAAATTATGGGGGTAAATAAAACTATAATAAGTAGAATAATAGAACAATTAAATATTAAGGGATATTTAATTAAAACTAGAGACGAAAATGACAAAAGGAGTTATTTTTTATCCATAACTGATTTGGGAAGAGAAAAATTGGATGATATATATAAGCATTATTTGGGTCCAATATATGAATTAAGGAGAAGAGTAGGGGAAGAGGATTTTTTAAAACTTATTCAATGTATAGAAAAAGCAAATATAAAAATGAAAGAGCCTAGACAGGAGGAATAATAATGACTTTTTATGAAGCAATGCAATTAGGCGCAAATAGATTAAAACCGTTAATACAAGAGACAACTGATGAAAAACTAAAAAGAAAATATATTATAGCTTTTGTTATAAAGAATTTTTTATGTTTATTATTTTGTATGGTTATTGTTACTACTTTTAGTGTAGTATTTGGAACAGAAAATAGTATTGTTGGAGTTGTAACAGTTATAGCTTTGATGACTTTTAGATTTTCACATTTAGATTTTAAGGTGGGACAATCAACATTTGCACTTTTGGGTATATTTGGAATATTTATTATCAGTCCATATATAGTTACCATAGTCAATCCAATATTAGGATTAATTATAAATTTTATATCAATAATGACAATTGTAATTTTATCATGTCATAATGTTATGATGGCTAATCAATCTACATTAGTTTTATCATATTTACTTTTATATGGTTATAGAGTTAGTAATGTAGATAACTATGTAAATCGTATTTTTGCATTGATATTAGGTGGGATAATAGTTTCAATAATTTTTTATTTTAAACATAGAAAAATGAGCTTTAAAAATAGTTTTTCAGAAATAATAAAAGATATTGATTTTACCACAGAGAGAAGTAAATGGCAATTAAAACTTTCACTAGGAATATGTACAGCTATTTTAATAGGAGAACTTTTACATATACCTCGTGTAATGTGGATTGGATTCTCATGTATGTCAGTACTTCAACCTAGTAAGGAAAAAATGGAATTTCGTATTAAAACTAGACCAATTTATATGATATTAGGTTGTATAATATTTGGTATTATTTATTTTGTTTTACCAGAACAATTTAGAGGTTATATGGGAATGATAGGTGGATTCATGGTAGGATTTTCTGCTACTTATCAGTGGCAAACTTCATTTAATTGTTTTGGAGCATTAACGGCAGCAGTACCTATGTTTGGCATAGGCTGGGCAATAATTATACGTATAGTAGATAATTTTTTAGGAGCTATATATAGCAAGATTTTTGATAAAATTTTTGATAAAGTACATGAAAATATATTTGTTAGCGATAGTATAAATGAAGCTAGCTAATAAAACAACTGGATAAGAGTATAGAAAATATTTTAATATTTTCTATACTCTTATTATTTATGTTTTATAATATAAATATTCCTTGAACTGATACGAAAAATATATATAATAAACAAAGAATATAGGAGATTATTAATGAGTAGCAAAATAGGCATAGCATTATCACTAGTTATTGGAATTACATTAAGTACATATTCCAATGTATATGCAAAATATAACACAAATGTGTCAAATAGAGATTTTGAAGAAAAAAAGAAAGAAATAAAAGATTTACACATTAAATGGTTAGATGAAAATACTACTTTTTATCTTGGTGGAGATATTATTGTAGAGGCATATGTAAATGGAGAGAAAAATGAAAACATTTTGTGGAGTATACGAGAGTTAGATGGTAAAACAAATGTGGTAAATTTAGATGCTGTAGGGAGCAAAGCAATATTATATGCAAATAATGTTGGAAGGGCAGAAATAATTGCATCAACTAGTGATAATACAGATTCAATGAGACATATAGTAGTGGATGTGAAACAATATTCTAATGATGATTTTAATAACGATTTAATTTCAAGTAATATTATTCCTGTATTAAGCAAAAATATAACTTCAAGTCAAAAATCACTTCAAGTTGAAGTTGATAAAAATATTTCAACAAATGAAAAAATAGAAAAGCTAGATGTATATTTAAAGAAGTTATCTAAACTTGGAAAATTAGCAAATGAATCTATTAATTTAGAACATGATGAATATGAAATGCATACTATCACAATAGATGAAATAAATAATATTAAGTTAGAGATAAGATTAGAAAAAAACGATGAGTCTTATGAACAAATGAGAGAAAAATTAATTAATATAGAGAAGTATAATGAAGAAAATTCAACTGAAGATGATAACTTAGGAGAAGAAGGAAACAGTAATGAAGATGGTAATTTAGGAGGAGAAGAAGGAAACTCTAATGGAGAGGGTAACTTAGGAGATGAAGAAGGAAACAGCAATGAAGATGGTAATTTAGGAGGAGAAGAAGGAAACTCCAATGAAGATGGTAACTTAGGAGGAGAAGAAGGAAACTCCAATGAAGATGGTAACTTAGGAGGAGAAGAAGGAAACTCCAATGAAGATGGTAACTTAGGAGAAGAAGAAGGAAACTCCAATGAAGATGGTAACTTAGGAGGAGGAGAAGGAAACTCCAATGAAGATAGTAATTTAGGAGGAGAAGATGAAAACTCCAGTGAAGATGAAAATTTAGATGAAGAAGAAAATAATAAATTTGAAGATGTTTTTAAAGTGCCTAAGAGTGAAATAACTCAAAATTTAAAGAATATGATTATACTTGATGGGTATGGAAATGAAGAGAATCCAGTAAGAATAGAAGTAAATAGAGAGTTAGCTTCTATTAATAAAATACATACCATGGATGAGTATTTAAAGAAATTGATAAAATTTAAGAATTTGAAAGTAATAGAAAAAAGGGAAACATCTGAATATAGCATATACAATATAAGAGTACAGGATAAAATTTTAAGTCAAGTATTAAAAATTAATGATAATAATGATTTTTATATAGAAATTATAGTTGATAAAAATGATAAAGAGTCCTATAAGCCTATAATTGAAATGTTAAATAAATTAGACAGTGATATAATTAATGATTTAGATATAAATATTAATGAAAATATGAATGGAAACATTAATTATATTACAGGTAAAAATGATAAATATGAAGTTGAAGAAATTAGAAATATAATTCTAACTAGTAAAATTACTAAAAAAGACGAAAGTGTACAAAAAGAAGAACAATTGATTGTAACTAAAAATAGTTCAGAGGACAAAATAATAAAAAGTAATTATATAATAGAAGGAAGTAAGAAAAAAAATGAAATTGAAGCATTATTAGATACTGCTATGATTTTATTAATAGTTTTTGGTGTAGGGATATTAAGTATTAAAAAAATATTTAAAAGAAAATAAAAGATTTTAAAATAAGAGTGCAATTTTAGTATTTTGCACTCTTATTTTATTGGAATCATAACAAATGAAGAAAATTCATTAGAATCAAAGGAGAACTCATAACAACCATTATATTTAAGAACTGTACTTTTCACGTTAGATAACCCAAAACCATGGTTAATTGAATCTTTTTTTGAAGTTAAAAATATCTTTTTTTCAGTCTTAATTAAACCATCAAAGTTGTTTTTTATTTCAAAAACAAAGTTATTATTAATAATTTTTGACTTTATATTTATATAACTAGGTTTTTCATTTTTAGATTTTTTACAAGCATCTATAGAATTATCTATTAAATTACCTATAATTATGCATAAATCAAAATCTGATATTTCTACCTTAGTAGGTATATTTATATCTAATGTTATATTAATATTATTGGAAATACAGATTTCTTTCTTTTTTAAAAATAGAGCATTCAATATTTTATGATTGGTAAAAACTTCATAGTTAGTACTATTAAATCCAGTGCCGAATTTTTCTAAATATTTAAGGGCTTCTGTATAATCTTCATTTTTCATTAAATTATATAAAATTATTTTGTGATTTATAATATCATGGGATATTCGTCTAATATCAGATTGATATTCTTCTAATTGATTTAGATTGCTTACTTGAAGTTCATATTGCATGTTTAGTATTTTATTTTTATGTTTATAAATAGATAAATCATAAGCCTTAGATATACCAATAATTATAAATATACAAAAAAATATTTCAATTAGAGAAGAAGTTAAAAACATAGTACTTACTAAATGAGAGTGCTTTGAAAAATTAAGAATGAAGAAAAAACTATAATTTTTTACTATAAGTAAAATAAAAATAAAAATAGGTATAAACATGTTTAATGATGAAAACATAAACTTGAATTTATCAATTGTAAAATTTTTAAAAAATAAAAATTCACATAAAAAATATAAAATTATTGAAGCTAAGAATAATTTTATAAATTTATTATTGGATAAAGCTAAAAAATAAATATTATTTTTGCTAGCAACTTCATATAAGCTAAAAATGGTTGTAAATGATAATAGAAAAATATAATAGGATTTAAGTGAAAGTATTAAAAAACTAAAAAAGTTTTTATTAGAGAAAACATATATAAAACAGCATATAAAAGAAAGATAGAGAGAAAATCTTAACAAATCAATTTTGTTTGTATAAACCAACAAAAACAAAGTGGATAGCAAAGTATAATATGGAGTAGTTAAATGTAAAAAACATTTTAAATTAATTTTAAAAAATTTATGGTATGAATAAGGTAAATATATACCAATAAGTCCAAGAATAATAAATAAATATTCTATGCTAATTTTTCATCACTCCTTTATACATTATTAGATAAAGTTATTAATTATTTAAAAGTTTAGATTTTATAAAATTAGTAAATATGTCTCGTGTTGAATTTAGATATTTTTTACTTATAGGTACAGAATCATTTGTAGTAGTTATAATGTTAAAACCTATAATGCTTTTAAGATAAACTAAGTTAACTAAAAAACTTCTATGACATCTAACAAACATATTAGATGATAATTCATTTTCAAAAGTAGACATTTTATTATAAAATGTAATTTTTTCTCCATTTAATAAATGAGCAGTAATTTTTCGTAGATTAGATTCAAAGTATATTACATTATTTAAGTTAAATGAACATATATCTTGATTATTTTTTACATAAATAATGTTTTTGCCATTTAAATTAATCTTTTCATTTAAATCTAAAATAAGTTTTTCTATAGTGTCATAGGAAAAGGGTTTTAATATGTAATTGTAAGCATTTACACTGTAACTATCCAAAGCATATTCCTTACTAGTAGTAATAAATATTATATATTCATTGTAATTATAGTTTCGTATAGATTTAGCTAAATCTACACCATTAATACCGTCCATTAATATATCTAAAAAAAGTATATCAAAATAATCTTTATGGTTAGAATAGAAATCAAGTAGGCTTTCACCAGAATTAAAAATACTAATCTCAAATTTAATATCCGTAGAAATGGATATATTTTTTATTATTTTAGATAGCTGTTCTAGATATAATTTATTGTCATCACAAAGTCCTATTTTTATCATAATTAATAAAAATCCTTTCTGTTTAAATATACTGTAAAAAGATTATATATTACTTCAAAAAAAATCACAATAAAATAGAAAAATATTATTATCTAAAACTTACAAAAAACATATCAAAACTTTCAAAGGTATATACCTTGATGATTTTAATTTATATACTAGCAGTGTAAAGAAAAAACATATTATTTAAAATATGAAGAAAAGGCAAACTTAAAGAAATTTAAGGACGCAAAGCTATAGGGACTAAGGTGTTAAAACTATGTCAGCCAGCTACCGAGGAGTATTTTATAGGCTCTGAGGATTAATTTAACAAAAAAATTAATTGAAGGAGAAATGAAGGATGAAAAATAAAGAATTAATGAAAAAAGTATTAGTAGCAACAATGATGACAACAATGATATCTTCAATGGGAGCAGGTGCATTAATACCGAGTATGGAAGTTTTTGCACAAACAGTTAAAAGTGAAGAAGTATCTAAAAGTGATAATAAAGATTCATTAGGAAAACGTAATGTTATGTATTATGGAGATTGGTCAATATGGGGTGGTCAAGGTAACTTTTATCCTAAAGATATTCCAGCAGATCAATTAACACATCTAAACTTTGCGTTTATAGATTTTGATGCAAATGGTAATTTAATATTTACAGATAAAGATGCAGCAGTAGGTGCACCAGTTGGACAAGAAGGTGTACAGTGGGGTGCTCCAAATGCAGGTATTTTAATTGCACTACAACAATTAAGAGCTGAAAATCCAAATCTAAAATTGGGTATATCAGTAGGTGGATGGTCTAAATCAGGAGATTTTTCTGAGATGGCTTCAAATTCTAAATCAAGAGAGAATTTTATAAAAAACATAATCAAATTTATAGATTACACTAACATGGATTTTGTAGATTTAGATTGGGAATATCCAAGTGAAGTTAGAGAAGCTGATTTAGTTGATAATGCTAATGACGAGGGAACACCAAATGCAAAACCACAAGATAAAGAAAATTATATAAAACTACTTGAAGAATTAAGAGTAGAATTAAATAATAAAGGTATAGAAACAAATAAATATTATGAATTAACAGTAGCGCTTCCAGCAGCTAAAAGTAAGGTGGATTCAGGAATAGATGTGGATAAATTATTCAATATTGTTGACTTTGCTAATATAATGACATATGACCTAAGAGGGGCATGGGATAATTATAGTGGTCATCAAACAGGATTGTATCCAAATGAAAATGATCCAATAAATAATCAGTCAGGAAATAAATTATCAGTTGATGAATCAGTAAATTACCTTATTGAAAAAGGTGCTGAACCAGAAAAGATAGTTATAGGAGCTGCTTATTATACAAGAGGTTGGAACAAGGTAGAAAAAGGAAGTAATGCTGAGCTTCCAGGATTGTTTGGAGAAGCTGAAAAAAATGGAAGAGATGCAGATCAAACTCCTTCTTATGGAGCACCAAATGAAGCACCATTAAAATCTGGTGATGGTGGACGAGCTAGTGGAGTATGGGCATATAGAAGTTTAGATAAATTAAAATCTCAATATCCTGGTTTAAAAGAGTATTGGGATGAAAAAGCAAAAGCACCATATCTTTATGATGAAAGCACAGGCAAGTTTTTTACTTATGATAATGTTAAGTCCATAGAAGAAAAAGGAAAATATGTTCATGAAAATAATTTAGGTGGAATTATAGGTTGGATGTCTTCTCAAGATGCATCAACTAATAATACTAGTAAAAGAGATGAATTACAAAGTGCCACTAAAAATGTATTGTTTGGTGATGAAAAATTACCTGAGTATGAAATAAATTATTCAGATTTAGATGTAACTGCTACTGTTAGTACATATGAACAGCAATGGGGAGCAGACAGAAAAGGATATGAAATAACTATAAAAAATAATGAAAGATCAGAAGAAACAGATTCAGTATTAAGAGAAGTTGAAAAAGGTGCAGAAACAATTAAAGCACCTAAATTATATATAAAATCAGATAAGTCACTAAAGAGTGGAGATTATACAGCAGGTACGGTAACTTATGAAAATGGATATACAGTAGTTGATTTACAATCTGTATGGGAAGGCAAAAATATAGAGCAAGGTCAAAGTTACACATTTAAATTATTAGGTGATGCTAAAATTGAAAGTGTAGAGTTAGTTCAACGTATGTCGTCAAACAGTCCTGATATGAATAGACAAACAATATTTGGAGAAGTTGATGAAGAAGTAAAGCCAGAAATAAATAATGCTCCAATTATAATAGGATTAAGCAATAAAACTATAAATATTGGAGATGACTTTGATCCACTACATGATGTAACTGCAAATGATAAAGAGGATGGAGATTTAACAGATAAAATAGTTGTAGAAGGAAATGTTGATACAAATAAACAAGGAAAGTATACATTAAAGTATTCTGTAAGTGATAGCAAAGGTGAGACTACAACAAAAAATAGAATTATAACTGTAGAAGAAAAAACTACAACTCCAGAACCAGAAATAAATGAAGCACCAATCTTAAAGGGTGTCATAGACAAAACTATAAATATTGGAGACAAATTTGATTCATTAGAAGGAATAACTGCAAATGATAAAGAAGATGGAGATTTAACAGATAAAATAGTTGTAGAAGGAAATGTTGATACAAATAAAGTAGGAAAATATAAATTAACATATTCTGTAAGTGATAGTAAAGGTGAAACTGTCAATAGAAATAGAACTATAACCGTTGAAGAGAGCATAACAGGAGAGCCAGAAGATCCAAAATCAGACTTTGGGGTTGGACAAGGTATAGAGTGGCCATCACAAGTAAATTCTCCATATGCAGATATGACTCGTTGGAATAGTGGAGAATTTTCTAATGATGGAGCTTTAAATTTAAAGAAAATTGCTGAAGATACAGGGGTAAAATTCTTCAATTTAGGATTTATCCAATCAACAAGTGGAATATCTAATGGAAAAGTAAATTGGGGTTGGGGAGGATATGATGTATTAAATGAGAAAAATGCAGATAATTCCCAATACCAAGGAATAAAAAAATCTATAAAAGATGTTAGAGAACTTGGTGGTGATGTAACAATATCTTTAGGCGGATTAAATGGAGTATCAATTTGGGAAGTAACTCAAGATGTGGATATACTATTTAACACTTACAAGGAAATAGTAGAGGGATATGGTTTAACAAGGCTTGATTTAGATATTGAAGGTGGACCAGCAACTAATAAGAATCATAATATAGCTAATGCTAAAGCTATAAAAAAATTACAAGATGCAACAGGGGTTGACGTAGTATTAACATTAGCAGTACTACCAAGTGGGCTTACATCAGTACAACTAGATGTTTTAGAAGCATATTTATCACAAGGTGTAGATGTTAAATTAGTAAATATTATGACTATGGCTTATGGCAATGGAACATTGCTTCCAGGAGAAAATTATGGAACTGGATCATTAAGAGCTGTAGATAGCACAAAAGATCAATTAAAAAATTATTTTAAAAAATATGCTGATGTAACACTTACAGATGAAGAAGCTTATAGAAAGATAGGAACAACTCCATCAATAGGATTTGAAGGAGCAGCCCATCCACTATTTACAACA
Organism: Clostridium amazonense; assembly: GCF_056431285.1. Lineage (NCBI taxonomy): Bacteria > Bacillati > Bacillota > Clostridia > Eubacteriales > Clostridiaceae > Clostridium > Clostridium amazonense. The sequence goes on from NZ_JBWKMH010000028.1 coordinate 94,047, forward strand.
GAATGGACTGAACTAGTGGTTAATCATGCAATAGATAAAGGGATAGGCATGACATCAATGTGGTCTATAAATAGAGATTCTATGGCTGAATCTAATGAAGGTGTATTAAATCAATATGAATTTAGTAATATATTTAAGAATTTTGGTATAGATGGCGAAGTAAATCCAGGAATAAATTCAGCTCCAATATTAAAAGGAGTAATTGATAAGACTATAAAAGTTGGAGATAATTTTGACCCAATGGAAGGTGTAACTGCAAGTGATAAAGAAGATGGAACTTTAACAGATAAAATAGAAATTGAAGGTGAAGTAGATACTAGTAAGTCAGGTAAATACAAATTAATATATAAGGTATCTGATAGCAATGGAAAAACAGCAACAGCAACTAGAGTAATAACAGTAAAAGAGGAATCACAAACTAGTGATACTTATGATGCAAATAAGGTATACTTACAAGGAGATACTGTAATATATAAAGGTGACAAGTACACAGCAAAATGGTGGGTAAAAGGAGAAAATCCAGATAAATCACAAGCATGGGAAAAAGAAATTATACCAAATGAAGATGGAAGTTTAGATTATTATGAAGGAATGATTTGTGTAGGTGGAACACGTGTAGTTTATAATGGAAAAGTATATGAAGCTAAGTGGTGGACAAATACTCTTCCAGGCAGCGATGAATCATGGAGAGTAGTAGGATAAAAATAAAAATGTAAAATTATAGGAAAACAAACTCAAATCTTATAATTGATAATTTTGAATGCAAGTTTGAATCACTATAAGAAAGCAAACCTCAAAGATATAATTTCAAAAATGTGTCTTTGAGGTTTTTTTATATAGATATGAATAAATATAGTTTTTAAACAAATTGTTAAATTGTACTATCATTATATTCAATAGCTTTTTTAAATTTTACTACTTCTGTTTTATTGGTAGCTTTATTATAAAAAGGAATGCTAATAAAAGCAGTTACTTTTTTAGGTGGTGATTTTAATTTACTAAAGCTTCTAATCATAAAATTGAGATTAAAAGAATCTAAAGTAGTATTTTTACCATATTCAACTTTAATATTTTTAGTAAGTACATTGCTATCAAAATTATTATAGTAAGCTTCACTTTTAGTGTCATTAAGGTTACGAATAGAACTCCAGTCAAAACAATCATTACTATCATCATCAAGATATAATTCAACAATTATGTTTTCATTTTTGCACATTTGAATTTTGGAATTCATAGTTTTATTAGAATTTAAGTTTTTAAGAAAACTGTTAGTAACTTTAATATTTAATGTGCAATCAATAACGCCACCTAAAGGAAGATTTGGAGGCACAAATAAATCTATATAAACACCTAATAGGTCTCTATAATTATTATGTCTTTTAGTGTATTCATTTATATAATAATAGTTAGCTAGGTTATCTGTATTTATATTATTATCACTTTGTAATTTGTTTTGAGATAAAATGTAATCTGAATTGTTAAGATCATATACCTTATCATTTTTAATAATATTTTTTTTATTAAATGTTTTATAATATGTGTTAATGCTAAAAAAGAAAAACATTAATGTAAAAATTATTATCAGCGTAGCTTTTTTCTTATTTTTAATTTTAATCACCTCTTAGAAATTAATTTTATGTACATTAAAATAATAACATTCTCAAGTTTATATTACAAATTATAGAAAAATATCAATTAATTTTAAATTATTTTTTATGTTGTGATACAATATAATCATAAAATGTAAAAAGGAGAGATTTTAATGAATTATCTGTATGTTTTCAGCCTATTGGAAGAATAGGCTATAAAAACAGCTATTCTTCTTTAATCAAGTAAAAATATAAAAGATTATTTGAAAAATGGAGAATAACTATGATAAAAGAAAAAAGAGAATATTATAGGATTTTACTAGGAATGTCATTTCCTATATTAATGAACTATTTAGTTACTACATTATTTGAAGTTTTTGATAAAGCAATTGTAGGAAACTATTCTACAGAAGGTTTTGCAGCAATAAGTATTGCAAGTTCAGTTATATATACTGTGACTGGTTCTTTAGGAATGCTTTCAGTGGCATATAATATAATTGCAGCAGAACGTATGGGAAAAAATCATATTGATAAATTTAGAGAAGATTTTAAGTTAACAATGATTATTTCTATATTAGTTGGATTTATTGTGATAATCGTATCATTATTAGGAGGAAATTTTTTATTTAAATATATCTTTGCAATTGAAGATAATATACTAAAAAAATGTTTAGACTATTTTTATATTTCATCAGTAACAATAATGTTAAATATGATTATATTTATCTTCTCTGCTTATTATAGAAATCTAAAAAATACAATAATAACATTATATAGTACAATAGTGGCTACTGTCATAAATATAGTATTTGATTACATTTTAGTTTATGGAAAATTTGGATTTCCAGAGTGTGGAGTAAAAGGTGCAGCAATTGGAAGTGTTTTAGGTTTATTATGTGGAATATTAGTTTATATCATAAAAATCTATAAAGATGATACATTCGAACTTAAGATTTGTTGTGATAAAGAAACAATAAAAAAACTTATTAAATTATATGTTCCACTTTTAGGACAAGATCTTATGGAATGTACAGTATTTACATTTATGTTAACGGGCATTATTTCCAGGCTTAATGTATATGAAATTGCTGCTTATGGTCTTTCTGAAAGTATGGCAAGTATTATTTCATTACCAATATTTGCATTTTCATCTGCGGCAATGACATTGTCACTGCAAAAGAGTTTTTCGGGTGAAGAGAATTGTGCTAGAAATATATTAAAGTCTGCTATAACTTTGTCTTGTATTGTAGTTACCACAATTGGAATTTTAATAATGACTTTTCCAAAACTAACTTTTGGTGTTATAAGTAATGATATAAAAGTTATTCAAAGAGTAATAGAGATATTTATAATTGTTATCTTAGTACAATTAATAAATGTTTTTCATCAAATTTATAAAAGTTATTTACAAGGTAAGAATAGTGAAAAATTTGTATTGAAATGCACAATAGTAGTTTCAATAGCATCTACAATTTGGATTTCATTTTTATCCAAAAAATTTGGACTATTTGGAATATACATTGGAATAACAATAAATTATTTACTACTAGCTTTGTTATATAGCAATAAAATGAAAAAATAAGGATAAATAGATAGGTTTTTTAAAGCCTATCTATTTTTGTGAATTTATTTATGTTTAGATTCAAATCTTGTATAAATAATTTTTAAATTTAAGATTGGTTTAAGCATTAAAAATTATAATAAATTATGAAAATATTACTACATTTTAAATATTAAGTTACGAAAGGAGAAATTTATGATAAGTTCAATTGGACAAGGTGGGCAAAGTATAAATGTTTGGCAACAATATGCTGCAAGACAAGCTCAATCTACAGATAATTCAAGTAAAACAGATAATGTAACTGATACAGAAATTGCAAATGACACAGAAAATGTTAAGGGTGCACCACCACAAGGACCCCCACCAACTAAAGGTGGAAGTAATGCTTTAAGCGATGAAGAAGAGGATTTAGTAAGTTTAATACTTGAAGAATATGATGAAGAAACTTTAACATCAGAAGATGTAAATGAAATTATGGTAGCATTTAAAGAAGCGGGGTTAAAAGCTGGACAAGATTTAACAGATGCTATTAATGAAAATGGATTTGATGCAGAAAAAATGAAGGAATTAGATACATCACATATTAATTATTTAGAAAACAGTGCTAAAATGAGAGAAATGAGTAGTTCTTATAAAGCTGATAGCAATTCAGCAAATAATGTAAATATAAGCTATGTAAATGAAAGTATAGAAGAGACTACAAATGAATTGAATATTAATGTATAAATAATTGATAAAATATATAATAAAAAGATAGATAGATGTAAATATTCTATCTATTTTTTTTGCTATAAATACTTAAATATAAAATAAAATTAAAAATAATTATTGACTTAGAGTTAACTCCAAAGTTTATACTAATGTAGAAGTTCAAAGTTAACAATAAATATATGGTTATAATTTTAAAACTTTAAAAGTATATAAACGATATTTAGGAGGAATTTTTATGTTAAATAATATAAATGAAGTTAAAGATTTAAAGAAGCTTAGTAGTGATGAATTAATAATTTTAGGTGATGAAATAAGAGAAGTATTAATAAAAAAAGTAAGTTCAACAGGTGGACACTTTGGACCTAATTTAGGAATGGTTGAAGCTACAATTGCAATGCATTATGTTTTTAATTCACCAATAGATAAAATAGTATATGATGTTTCACATCAATCATATACTCATAAAATTTTAACAGGTAGGAAGAGTGCATTTATAAATTCCAATGAATACAAAACTATTTCAGGGTATACAGAACCTAATGAAAGTGAACATGACTTTTTTACAGTAGGTCATACATCTACATCTGTGAGTTTAGCATGTGGATTAGCAAAGGCTAGAGATATAAAAGGTAGTAGTGAAAATATTATAGCTGTTATAGGAGATGGATCTTTAAGTGGTGGAGAAGCATATGAGGGATTAAATAATGCAGCTGAATACGGAAAAAATATAATAATAGTTGTAAATGATAATGATATGTCAATTGCAGAAAACCACGGGGGACTTTACAAAAATCTAAAATTACTTCGTGAAACTGATGGAAAAGCAGATAACAACTTTTTTAAATCATTAGGACTTGATTATTATTATGTTAATAATGGAAATGATATTAAATCTTTAATTGAAGCATTTTCAAAAGTTAAAGATATAAATCATCCAGTAGTTGTTCATATAAATACATTAAAAGGAAAAGGGTATAAAGATGCAGAAGAAAATAAGGAATCATTCCATTGGGTTATGCCTTTTGATTTGGAAACAAAGAAACCTTTAGTTGAATTTAATAAAGAAAGTTATGAAGGCATAGGCGAAGAATTACTAATACAAATGGCTATGAAAGATAGTAGTATTGTAGCAATAACAGCAGCAACGCCTAATGTAGTAGGAATGGGAACATTTAGACAAAAATTAAAGAATCAATATATAGATGTTGGAATAGCAGAAGAACATGCAGTTGCACTTGCATCAGGAATAGCATCTCAAGGTGGTAAGCCAGTTTTAGGTTTTCATAGTTCATTTATACAAAGAACTTATGATCAATTATCACAAGATCTTGCAATAAATAATAATCCTGCACTTATTATGATTTACTGTGGAGGAATTACTGGGGGAGATGTTACACATTTAGGAATTTTTGATATACCATTAGTATCTAATATACCTAATATAGTGTACTTAGCTCCAGCAAATAAAGAAGAATATGTAGCTATGATGAAGTGGGGAATAAATCAAAATAAATACCCAGTAGCTATACGTGTTCCTAATATGGAGGTAGTATCAACTGGAAATTATGTTGAACCTAATTTTGACAATATAAATACTTATGAAGTAGTTGAATCTGGAAATAAAGTAGCCATAATAGGGTTAGGAAATTTCTATAGTCTTGGAAAAAAAGTAAAAGAAAAATTAAAAGCAGAATTAGATATAAATGCTACTTTAATTAATCCTAGATTTGCAAGTGGAATAGATGAAAATGTGTTAAATGAATTATTAAAAAATCATGAAATAATAATAACTTTAGAAGATGGAGTATTAGATGGTGGATTTGGTGAAAAAATTACAAGATTTTATGGCGATAAAAATATGAAAGTATTAAATTTTGGTGCAACTAAAGAATTTACAGATAATGTTCAATTAAATGAATTATATAAAAGATATCATTTAACAGAAGAGTTAATAATAGCAGATTTAAAAAATATAATTGAATAAATTTTCAAAAGTATTTAGTAGAAAATGGGGCTGTATCAAAAATATTTTTGTTAAAATATAGGGTTACAAGTTGAAAAATGAAATTACTCAAATATTAAATGAGAATAATGTTAATCAAGGAACAGGCTATTGGTATTTAAAGTTTACCAATAGCCTTATATTTTTCATTAATTTAATAATATAGTTTATAATTTTAAATTAAACTTATTAATTCATTTATTAACTAAGTTATTTTGATACAACCCCATTTTTATTTAAATAAGACTATAAATTTAAGTTTGGATTAAGGTAGTATTTGTATAATTACATAGAAATAAGTAATTATATTGGAGGGTAGAATCTTATGAAAAACAAGAAAAATATTATAGTAATTATAGCTGTATTAGCTATTTTAAGTATTTTAATATTGTCATCTAATTTAACTAATAAAGATAAAGTAGTAAGTGAAAGTAATGATAAATTACAGGTGGGCAATGGATATGGAGAAAAGTATTTTGACGCTAGCAAAATAATGGAAATAAATATTGATATTGATGAAAATGAACTAAAAGATATGTTTGATAATGCTAAAGATGAAGAACATAAAAATGCTAATGTAACTATAAATGGAGATAAATATAATAATGTTGCAATAAGAACTAAAGGAAATTCAAGTTTAAATGCAGTGGCAAGTGATGATGAATCAAACGGATATAGTTTTAAAATAAACTTTGATAAATATGAAAAAAATCAAACAATGAGTGGACTTACTCAATTAAATCTAAATAATTGTTATTCTGATCCAACTTATATGAGGGAATTTATAGCATATAGTATATTTAAAGATATGGGTCTAAAAACACCAGAGTTTGCCTATGCAAAGATATGGATAAATGGTGAATATCATGGATTATATTTAGCTGTAGAAAGTATATTGGAACCATTTATTGAAAATAACTTTGAATATACTAAAGGAGATTTATATAAATCTACAGGTAAGGATGGCGGTGCTTTAATTTATAATGGAGAGAGTATAGACAACTACAAAAATTTAGAACTAAAAAGCGATTCAGATGCAGATTTTCAAAAAGTTATTAATATGATATCTGCATTAAATAGTGGTGAAGATATAGAAAAGTATTTAGATGTTGATTCAGCTTTAAAGTATATAGCAATAAATACTGCTATATTAAATTTAGATAGCTATCAAGGAACTTTTGCTCATAATTATTACTTGTATGAACAAAATGGCAAGTTTACAATTATACCATGGGATTTTAATATGGCTTTTGGTGGTTTTCAGCAAGGAAATTCCAATAGTGAAGAACTGATTAATATTGATTCACCATCAATGGTTAAATTAGAGCAAAGACCACTTATAAATACTTTATTTTCCAATGAAGAATATAAAGAAAAATATTATAATTATCTTGATGAAATAGTAAACAAATATTTAGATTCTGATTATCTAAAGAATATGACAGAAGACATTTATAATTTGATTTCAAAAGATGTAAAAAATGATCCAAGTGCTTTTTATACTTATGAAGAATTTGAAACAAACATAAAAACATCTATAGAAAATACAAAACAAAATATGGGTAAAAATATGAATCCACCAGAAGGTATGGATATGCTTAATAAAGATAATATGGATAAACAGCCTCCCGAAGATAGAGGTGAAATGAGAAACCCTAATGATATGAAAAAAACAGAATTGCCACAAGAAATGGAATTACCAGAAGGAGTTAATGAGAAGTTTGAGGAAAATGGTATGAAAGAAAAAGGAGGCAAAACTCAAACTTTACCTGGAATATTAGAATTAGCAGAACAAATGAGTAAAAGTATCAAAAATCAATTAAATAAATAAAAGCATAAAATATGAAGTGCAAATTAAATATGTCAAGTAATAAAAAGCAGATAGTGAATTAATCATTATCTGTTTTTTTATTATATGTAAATTTAGACTTATTCAAATATCAAATGAGAATAATGTCAGTAAAGGAAACAGTAATTATTTAAAACGTTATTCATAAAAATTTCAAAGAAACTCTAATAAATTTTCTAAATCAATTTTAAAAGAAATACTTATTTAAATAATTCCTTTTCATTGATTAAAGAAAAAAATTTTTCAATTGACAAATTTGTTATTTTGAAATTGAACTTGGAACACTATAATTGGGATATAAGTATAATTTACATGTTTGTATAAGTTGAAATTAGTAAAAAATGTATAATTTAAATGAAGAGGGGTGAAAAAATGAAGATAGCAATTGTTGAGGATGAAAAGGTTCAGCAAGATTATTTATGTAAAATCAAATCGGACTAATAAAAAATTAATAGTAGATTAGGGATGTTAGAATTTAATTGCGAAATAAAACTAAAATATACGATAATCACAAAGAATTTATAACACTTGAAATTATATTTGAAATGGATTTAAAGCATATAAAATAGTCAAAGAACAAGGACGTTGAATAAATACTATTTTTAATGTAATATAGTTAATTAAGATAAAAATAAATAGTCTTTTATGGTTTATCTACTTTTTATTATATTTTTATAAATTAGAAGAATTGAAATAAAGAGTAGCATACCCAATGAATCTATCATAACATCGGTAATGTTGCCACATCTTCCAGGAATAAATAATTGATGAAACTCATCAGATATAGCATATAAGAAGCTAATTATAAAAGCCAAAAATACAGACTTCTTAAAAGTAAAATCACAAATTAGTCCATTATATAAACAAAAATCTAAAAAGAAAAACTCACTTATATGACCAAGCTTTCTAATTAAAGTATGTATAATATCAAAATTGGAACTTGTAACATCAAGACCTAAAAAGCCACACAAATTAACAAGGGGAACACTTAAAGAATTTGAAGTAGTGGCATCCCTATGCGACATAAGAAATATAAAAAACATAGTAAATATAGATAAAGTCCAGAAAATAACTCTTCTTTTCATAAATAACCCTCCAATGCAAAAACTATTATATTCTAATTAAATCACAATTTTTAATAGTGATGCAAATTGTAGGCTTTACTAAATTTTCTTTTAAATAAATATAAGGAATTGATCATATTTATTAAAAAAAGGAAATCTATATGCTAACATGTGGAATGCCAAAGCTAAATACTATGCTATTAGTTAAAATTCTTTATAAATTTTCAATAAATTAAGTTAATATAAAAACTAAATACAAGCAAATTAGAAAATTCTAATGTCTATTGAATTTTGTGTAATATGTTTTTAGGATCAAACCAGTTAAGTTATGAGGAATAGAAGGATAATTAATTTAAGTTAGAGAGAATTATTAATATTATTATAAAAAAAGATTATGTGTTAAAATTAATGTAGATAAAATTTACAGTTTTACAAAAAGATTAAAAGAGGTGTTATACAGATGAAGACAATAGAAGTAGTTGCTGCTGTAATTAGAAAAGAAGATAAGTTTTTTATTACTTGTAGAGGATATGGGGAATTTATTGATATGTGGGAATTCCCAGGTGGGAAAATAGAAAGTGGAGAAAATAGAGAAGAGGCACTTCATCGTGAAATAAAAGAAGAGCTTGAATTAGATATAGATAAATTAGAATATTTAACAACAGTAGAGTATGATTATTCTAATTTTCATTTAACAATGCATTGCTATGTCTGTGAAATAGCAGGAGGAACGTTACATTTAAATGCACATAATGATGTTAAATGGGTAACGATAGATGAATTAGATAATGAAAGATGGGTGCCAGCTGATATTTTAGTAGTTGAAAGTATAAAAGATAAATATAAATAGGCAATGGAATTTAAACTTCATTGCCTATTTATATTTAAAAAATTAATAAGTTATATATTCATAAATATCAGATCTAACAGGTGTAAGCAATTGATATTCTATTTCAACAGCAGTTTTATTAGTATTTTTCATAATAAACTGATTTGGATTACCGATAGCACGAATACTTCCTAAAAAATAAAATTCTTTAGAGATTTTATCATCTTTATTTTTCCTAACAAATAGATACATTTTTACATTGTCTTTATCTGCATTGTAAGCTTGGACAACATCATCAGAAGATGTAGTTCTTCCAGATTTAGATATTGCAATTAATTTTGACTCTGATATAAACTTATCTTCATAATTAATAGAATCATCAATGCCATCATGTTTATCATAATTAATAAAAACTGGATAGGTTTTAGTTGTTTTATCAAATTTATAACCACCTATATTAAGAGCAACTTCGCCTTTTTCCCATTCTAATAATCTACAAACATCTTCATAAGTATACTTTTGATAAAGTTGAAAACATGTGTCTTTATATGAATTACTGTAATTTTTAGAGTATCTTCTAAGTCCAAAGTCAATTAATTCATAAATCATATCTTTAAAAAATACATTTTTTAAAAGACTAAGAAATTCTTTAGATGCAACATATTCATTATCTGTTTTTTCAATAAAGATACATTTAGAATAAGTTTTTCTTCCTGTACCAGTAGGGAATTCATTTGTTAAGATATTAATAATATTAGTTTTAGTAATATTATTGAAATTAATATTATAGGTATCTTTTAAAGTTACAATTAAATTATCTATTAGATTAGTTTCATTTTTTAGTATAGATTTTAATAATAAAAGTTCATGAGGTCTTTTACCTGATGCTAATTTTTTAGAAATAAACTCTATAAATAATTCCTCAGTATCATTTAATTGGACGTCATAATCTTTTTCGTATTTTTTTAAGAATATATGGTAAGAACCTAAATTTTTGTTATCAAAAATTCTTAGTGGATCTATAGCTTCATATTTATCAAAATCATATAATGTTGGAATTTTGCCAAGTTTTTGTTTTAAACTTTTATAGCTTTCTTTAATTAGTTTTATATCATTGAAATTAGCAACATCAATAGATTCAAAAATTTTCTTTTTAGATATTTCGTCAAAATTAATTGTGGAACAACCTGGAATTATTCTTGAGCCTTCTAAAACATATTTTCTAAGAGTATCTTTATTAAAAGTTCTATCACCAGATAATGCAATAGGAATCAAAAAGTTTTTATCATAATTACCGACAAAATCAATGATTACAACATATTCCTTTGATTTGTTTTTTCTAAGACCTCTACCTAATTGTTGAATAAACACTATAGATGATTCAGTTGGCCTTAGCATTACAACTTGATTAACAGAAGGAATATCTACACCTTCATTAAAAATATCTACTGTAAAAATATAGTCCAAGGAATTATTTTTTTCATCTTGTTCTAATTTTTCGATAGCGGTATTTCTTTCTTCTTGAGTATTATCACCAGTTAGTGCAACAGTATTGTATCCACGAGAATTAAAAATATTGGAAAGCATTATAGCTTCATTTTTATTACTGCAAAATACTAGACCTTTAACTCTATCTCCACAGTAACCATAAAAATTAATTGTATCTATAATGTAATTAATTCGCTCATGGGCTACCAAAAACTTAAAATCAGATTTTTCATTAAGCTGAGTACCATCAACAGTTATATCAGAAATTGCAAAATAGTGAAATGGACATAATAAATCTTCTTCTAAAGCTTGCTTAAGCCTTATTTCGTATGCGATATTGTAATTAAACATTTTAAATATATCAAAATCATCACTTCTTTCAGGGGTAGCTGTCATACCAAGAAGAAAGTCAGGATTAAAATAATTGACTATTTTTTGATACGTATTAGCACCAGCTTTATGAACCTCATCAATTATAATGTAATCAAATTCATCGTTACTAAAACTATTTAAAATCTTATCTTTAGATAAAGTTTGTATTGTAGAAAATATAATTTCTTTATTTAAATCTTTACTATTACCAGATAAAATCCCCATAGATTTAGTGTCTCCAAATACATTTTTATAACTTTCTAATGCTTGTCTTGCTATTTGTTCTCTATGTACAACAAATAAAGCTTTCTTAGGATTATAGTTTCTAAGTTCAAATGCTGATAAGTATGTTTTCCCAGTTCCAGTGGCTGAAATAAGAAGTCCTTTATGCTCTCCACTTTCTCTTAGTTTATTTAAACTTTCAATTGCGGCTACCTGCATCTTATTAGGTCTTAATTTATATTGAGCAATGCTTGGGATAGTAGTTTTTTTAGTATATTCAAGCTGCTTTCTATAGATATTTTCATATGTATTTATCCAATCTAAAGTTAAGTCGTTAGCATCATTCCAAAGAGTGTTAAATTCACAAACAACATTTTCGGTTAAAAGTCCTTCTTCAAGAGAAGAAACTTTTAAATTCCATTCTTTATTTTTAGTTAAAGCAGTTTGTGTTAAATTAGAACTACCAACAATTAGTTTATAATGATTACTATGTTTAAATATATATCCCTTAGTATGAAAGTTTTCTTTGTTATATACTCTAACCTCAATATTGGAAAATTCTAGAAGCTTTTTTAATGCTTTAGGTTCGCTAAAATTAAGATAATCAGTTGTTAATATTTTACCCTTAATGCCTTTTTTATTTAGTGTTTTTAAAGTTTCTAAAAGAGGTAATATGCCACTATTAGTTATAAATGCAACAGAAATAAAAAACTCTTCACATTTATTTAACTCATATATAATTTCATTTAATACTTTGCTACCTTTAGAATAATCATTAATAATTAACTTTGGTGTCAGTGCTAAATTTGAATCAACCATACTATTAATTAAACCTGTTTCACTAGCTTTAAGCAGTTCTTCTTTTAATGCAAAATTATTTTCTTTAATTGATTTCACATTAATACTACTTAAAGAATCTTTTAAATTATTACTTTTTAAAATACTCATAAATTCACCCTTTTATATACAAAATAGTAATTTTATTATAACATGATAACGTTTAAACATTAACTAAATAAGGATAAAAAATAATATTTAGACTTACAAGAAATATGTGTATTCATACTATGGTAGTATAAATTAATATATGGAGAGATTTTATATGACTGTAAAAAAGACTATAGCGTTACAAGAAGATGTTTTTATAATTGCAAACAAAAAAGCTAAAATAAAGTGTAATGGTAATTTTTCTAATTATATTAATTCATTATTATATGATATAAATAAGGATGAAATTAATAAATTACAACAAAATAAACCTAAGAAAAATGGAGTTGAGTTCAAGGCAATAAAAACTAGCACATGTGAATACTGTAAGGAAACTATAAATATTGGTGATAAAATATGTAATGCTAAATTTCCAGATGAACATATTAGTTATACACATGTAAATTGTTGTAAAGAATAAATTTTGATTTAGTAATAAGATTTTAAAATGTAATAAAATAAAAAGTAGGTAAATCTTTAATGGTTTACCTACTTTTTATGGAAAAATATTTCAATATTAATATGTGATATAATATAGGGAAACAAGTTCAAATTCAAAACTATTTTTAAAGCTGTAAATATATTGATTTCAAAAGAAATACTTAGTATAAAATGATTCCAAGCTAGTCTCACTCTTAAGGGTATCCAAGTTTTGGAACTAATAATTATGAAGATTAACTTGGAACCCTATATAGGAATACAAGTTGAAAAGTACAATTATTTTTGTTTCATTTGGGAATTCTAATTAATTTAATTGAAAATGGAAAATTGAAAGTTGAAAGTGAATGTAAAAATTGGAGATCCAATTTAAAAAAATGATTTTTTATTAGATTTGCAAAGCAAATTATTTAAACACAATATAAAAACCGAATTTTATAAAATATCCAAAGTAATAGGGATAGTTACTATTGAAACTGTGATTAGTAAGAACATTGTAATGGGGAATTTATTCTCCAAAATGAACTTTTTATGGATAAATATTATACTGATTTTATTTGAAGTACAAATAAAACATTGTAGTGGGGATTTCAATCCCCGTAATATTCACCATAACTTTTCACTATTCACTCTTACTTTCTTCCAAATACAAAAACAGGAATAAACTGTAAGCTTAAGAGTATCATTTGAGAAAGAGATTGCTTTAAATTTGAGCTTGGAACCCGATATATTGAAATAAATTAAAATTATAACAAATAAGAGGATTATAGATGGAAGAACAATATTATGAAAAATTATTAAATGTAAAAACTTCAGGAAAGCAAGATTTGAAAGAAACAACTATACATTACAATAGATATGAACCAACAGATTATGAAGCATTAAATAAATTATGTGAAGAATGTAAAATAGATAAGTTAGATTCCGTAGTAGATTTTGGATGTGGAAAAGGTAGATTGAATTTTTATTTGAATTACTTTTGTAAATGTAAAGTTACAGGAATAGAAATGAATACATATTTTTATAAACAAGCGTTGGACAATAAAAAAAGTTTTTTAGAAAAACATAAAATTGATGAAAGCAAAGTTAATTTTGTTTGTACATTTGCTGAAAAATATGATATTAAGCCAGAGGATAATAAATTTTATTTTTTTAATCCATTTTCAATGGAAATATTTATGAAGGTAGTAAATAATATTTTAGAATCAGTTTATGAGACTAAAAGAGATATTGAAATTATACTTTTTTATCCAGCAGATGAGTATATATCATTTTTAGATGAGTATACGCTTTTTACATTACATAAAGAAATAAAAGTAGATAACGTTAAAAATGATAGAAGATATAAGTTTTTAATATATAAATTGGCTTATATATAAATCAATGAAAATAGTATAAGTAAGTGTAGATAGGGTTTTAAAATGTAGAGTTGAAAAGGGGAATCATTTATGAAGGTAAAAACATATATATTAAATTCATTTGGAAAATCGGTAGATGGAGGAAATCCTGCAGGAGTAGTGCTTGAAGCCGATAATTTATCAGAGAAAGAAATGAAAAAAATAGCATCTATTATAGGGTTTAGCGAAACAGCATTTGTTATGAAATCAAAAATGGCAGATGTTAAAGTAAGATTTTTCACACCTATAGAGGAAGTAGATATTTGTGGACATGCAACCATAGCTACATTTTCATTACTTGCAAATAAAGGAATTATAGAAAGTGGTGAATATACTCAGGAAACCAAGGCAGGAATATTAAAAGTTAATGTTAATGAAGATTTATCTATTATGATGAATCAAAATAAACCAATATATGGAAAAGTTTTAGATAGGGAACTAATAGCTGAAACATTAAATATTAGTACAGAGTCATTTATGGAAAATCTTCCAATTCAAATAGTATCAACAGGGCTTAAAGATATTATTATTCCTGTGAAAAGTATAGAAATATTAAATAATATAAAACCAAATTTTGATGCTATTTCAAAAGTAAGTGAAAAGTATAATGTTGTTGGGTATCATATTTTCACTCTTGAAACTATAGAGAATTCAGTGGCACAGTGTAGAAATCTAGCTCCACTTTATGGTATAGATGAAGAGTCAGCAACGGGAACGTCAAATGGAGCACTTGCTTGTTATTTATTTAAATATGGAAAAGTTAGTTCTTGTAAACAGATAAATATGACAATGGAACAAGGTTATTCAATGAATAAACCTTCAAAAATAAATGTAGAACTTAAAGTTAAAAATAATGAAGTTATAGATATAAAAGTAGGAGGAAGTGCTTTTAATTTAAAAGAGATGGAAATTGAAATATAGTTAATTATAGGATTTTATAAAAACAAGATTTAAACAAAGTTAAAAAGTTAAAATTGTAACGAAAACTTTAAGAACTGAAGAAAATTTGACTACAAAGAATTAAATTAGTAAAATTATAAAATCAAAAGATAAAAAATTATCTCAAAAGGAGTATGAGGCAATGAATGAACTATCACCAATATCTGAATTTGTGGGTGCAGTAAAATATGGCGATACAGTAGGACTTGTTATAGCAAATGTAGACAGTGTATTGCGTGAAAATATGGGATTAGATAAAAGTCAGAGAGCAGTAGGAATTATAAGTAACAGGACAGGAGCAGGCTCTCAAATTATGGCGGCAGACGAAGCGGTAAAAGCTACAAATGCAAAAGTAGTTAGCATTGAACTTCCAAGAGATACAAAAGGTGGACCAGGCCATGGCTCATTAATTATACTTGCATCAGAAGATGTATCTGATGTAAGAAAAGCTGTAGAGATTACTCTTGAGAATGTAGAAAGAAATTTTGGAGAAGTTTATGTATTTGATGCAGGTCATTTAGATATGCACTATACTGCAAGAGCAAGTCTTGCTTTAAATAAAGGATTTAATGCACCTATAGGAAAAGCTTTTGGAATAATTGTAGGGGCACCAGCAGGAATTGGAGTTGTAATGGCAGATACTGCAATGAAAACTGCAAATGTTGAGCTTGTTAATTATTTAAGTCCAAACAAAGGAACTGCACATTCAAATGAAGTTATAATAACTGTAACAGGAGATGCAGATGCTGTAAGACAAGCGGTAATTGCAGCTAGAGAAGTAGGACTATCTATTGCTAAATCAATGGGGCAAAATCCTACATCTATTACAGGAAAACCATATCTATAATAAAGTTTGTATATATTTATCAGATGTAATATAAATATATACTTAATGTACCTCAGTATAACAAAATAATTTGTTGTATTGGGGTTTTTCTGTATATTCATTCTTATAAAAATAAATATTTTAAAAAGCTTATAAAATAGGTGATAAAATCATTTGTAATTTAAAAATGGTAAAATAATTTTATTGATGAAGTAAATAATGAAAATGCATATAATTACTGCACTTGATTAAAATATATCTATAGTTAAAATAAGGAGAGTAATTTTTATGTATAGTAGCATATTATTTATCACAATAATTAAATGTATTTTAATATATATATTGTCATTAATACTTAGTAAATTAATTGGTATTAAAATTATTTCACAGATGAATTTCTTCGATTTTATAATGGGTGTTTCCGTAGGGTCAATGATTGCTAAAATTGTTATTGATAAAGATCATGTAGTATTTTCAGGAATTACAGCATTACTAATGTTTACATTATTAACTATAGCAACTAGCTATTTAAATTTAAAAAGTTATACAGCTAGAAGGATAATGAATGCTAAGACTCTGATACTAATAGAAAATGGGCGCATTATTGATAAGAATGTAAGAAAACTTAAGATTACAGTAAATGAACTTATGATGAAGTTAAGAGAAAAGGATGTTTTCAATTTAGAGGATGTACAATTTGCAATAATGGAGCGAAATGGTCAATTATCAGTTTTAATAAAATCTAATAAAAAGCCAGTAACACCATATGATATGGAGTTAAATGTAAAAAATAGTTCATTGCTAAATGATATTATAATTGACGGAAAAATAATAGATAAGAATCTTAAAATAGCAGGCATAGATAAAAAATGGTTACAAGCTGAAATAAAAAAGAAAAATATAAATAATATTAAAGATATTTTTTATGCAGGTGTAGATAAAAATAAAAAGCTTATTATTTCAGAAAAGTATCCTAATAATTTTAATCCAGAAAGTAAGTTTGGAGTAGAATAACTATTAAATAAAATATGTTTAAAATAATATTAAGCTTGGAATTGAATATATTGGTGTTCAAGATTATATTTTGGAACTTGAACACCTAAAAATCATTTTATGTATTTTAAATAGAAGCACTATTGATACAATCATAAGTAAAATGTTCTTTTTCAGTATCATAATATAACCAAACTTCTAAGCCTAAATAATCATCCACTGGAAATCTAAGAGAAGGATTTTCATAAAAACCTAAAAAACGTGCTTCAACACTAAGAAAAATGTTCTCATCACATTCACTAATAGTAATATCACCAACATACCATTCGCCTGTCAGTTCACATCTACGAGGAAACATATTTTCATCATCATTACAAAGATCTTCATTTTCCAAGTATTCTCTTGTTTCATTTGAAACTATTTCCATAATTTCAACCTGGTGTTTTATAAATAATTCTTTAAGAGAAGTATTATCGAATTCTATACGAGGTTGTAATTTATTTTCAAAATTTGGGTATTCATTGTTTGTGTTGGGATTCATCATAAAAAGTTCTTTAAAATCTAAGCTCATAAATATCCTCCTACTGTATAAATATCATTTTCATAACACTGTAAATTTTCACCTATATTTATGTAAATTAAAATTACTTCTAGTGTGGGTAATGATAATATTTATTTGATATTACCATAATATCTCAATAAAATCTATTAATTAACTTAACTATAAATGTATAATTTTAAATTAATATAAATGTCAATAATGAAAAATTATATTTCTTGAAAAAGTAGAAATGAATTTTCAATTAATAAAAAGAATATTTTAAATTTGTAATTGTAATTCATGGTAGAAAGTAGAACCTTCATAGATATAGGGACTTGCTTTGATTATTATAATTAGTATCTTATTAAATAATAGGAAGATACAATAAATAAAAGGAATTAAATATACAAATGACTGTCCATCATGTTATAGATATAAGACTTAAAAATTTAATATGACATATAATTAGAAGAATACAAAAATCACTCTAAAAATTTTTAAAATGATGATTTAACATTAAAAATTATATGTACAAAGTACAGATTTATACTGAAGCAATAGTATAATTCTACTATTTATATAATAAATTGTAATAGTGTTAATAATGTATATGAGGAGATTTTATATTATGATGGAGATGAAGTGTCCTGTGACAGGTAATAGAAATAAAAGTATGACAAGTGATGGAAATACCAATAAAGATTGGTGGCCAAATCAATTAAAGCTTCAAGTTTTACGTCAAAACTCTGAACTAAGTAATCCTATGACTAAAGGATTTAATTATTGTGAAGAGTTTATGAAGCTAGATTTTAAAGCTGTAAAGGAAGACTTATCTAAGTTAATGACAGATTCTCAGGAGTGGTGGCCTGCTGATTATGGTCATTATGGACCACTTTTTATTCGTATGGCATGGCATAGTGCAGGAACTTATAGAGTTTCTGATGGTAGAGGTGGCGGAGGACTAGGAACACAACGGTTTCCACCACTAAATAGTTGGCCAGATAACATTAATCTAGATAAAGCACGACGTTTACTTTGGCCAATTAAAAAGAAATATGGAAATAAAATATCTTGGGCTGACCTTATGATTCTAGCTGGTAATTGTGCATTAGAATCTATGGGAGTAAATTTAATTGGATTTGGTGGAGGACGTGAGGATGTTTGGGAGCCTCAAGAAGATATTTACTGGGGAAGTGAAAAAAAATGGCTTGATAGTGATCGTGAACCTATAGGTGGAGAACTTGAAAATCCTCTTGCAGCTGTTCAAATGGGACTAATCTATGTAAATCCAGAAGGGCCAAATGGAAAACCTGATCCAGTGGCATCAGCTCATGATGTTAGAGAAACTTTTAGGCGTATGGCTATGAATGATGAAGAGACTGTTGCGCTTATAGCAGGTGGACATACTTTTGGTAAATGTCATGGGGCAGGTCCTGCAACTTATGTTGGACCAGAACCAGAAGCTGCACCTATTCAGCAGCAAGGGCTTGGATGGAAGAGTACTTTCAAAAGTGGAAAAGGTGAAGATACTATAAGTAGTGGTATCGAAGGTGCATGGAAGAAAAATCCTACACAGTGGAATATGAATTACTTAAAAACCTTATTTAAATATGACTGGGAATTGGTTAAAAGTCCAGCAGGAGCATACCAATGGTTAGCTAAAAATGTAGATGAAGAAGATATGGTAGAGGATGCATTTGACCCATTAAAGCTTCATAGGCCTATGATGACTACAGCAGATTTATCATTAATTTTTGATAGAATATATGAACCTATAGCTAGAAATTACTTAGAGAATCCTAAAAAATTTGAAGTGGATTTTGCTCGTGCATGGTTTAAATTGACTCATAGAGATATGGGACCTATTTCAAGATATCTAGGACCAGAAGTTCCAAAAGAAATATTTATTTGGCAAGATCCTGTACCATCAGTTGATTGTAAACTTATTAATAAGAAAGATATTTCACATCTTAAGAAAAAGATTTTAGATTCAGGACTATCAGTATCAGAACTTGTTAAAACAGCTTGGGCATCTTCATCAACTTTTCGTGGTTCTGATAAGCGTGGGGGAGCTAACGGTGCAAGGATTTGTCTTGAGCCTCAAATACAGTGGGAGGTTAATGAGCCAGAAACGCTTAAAGAAACATTAAATGAATTAGAAAAAATTCAAATAAGATTTAATAAATCACAATCAGGAAGTAAAAAAGTTTCATTGGCAGACATTATTGTTCTTGGTGGATGTGCTGCTATTGAAAAAGCTGCAAGAAATGCAGGATATCATATAGAAGTACCATTTACTCCAGGCAGGACTGATGCAACTCAGGAACAAACAGATGTAAATTCTTTTGCTGTACTTGAACCTATGGCAGATGGATTTAGAAACTATATAAAAGATAAAAATACATTAAAACCAGAGGAAGCGTTAATTGATCGTGCACAACTGCTAACATTAACTGTTCCTGAAATGACTGTATTAATTGGTGGAATGAGGGTATTAAATGTAAACTATAATAATTCTAAAGATGGTGTATTTACTCATAAATTAGAATGTCTTACAAATGATTTCTTTGTAAATCTTCTTGATATAAATACTATTTGGAAACCAATATCTAAAGAAGAAAAATTTATAGGTTATGATAGAAAAACAGGAAAAGAAAAATGGACAGGTACAAGAGTTGACCTTATATTTGGATCTAATTCTGAACTTAGAGCAGTTGCTGAAGTATATGCATGTAATGACAACAAGGAAAAATTCATTAAAGATTTTGTAGCTGCTTGGAATAAAGTTATGAATGCAGATAGATTTGATATAAAAAAATAGTATAAATAAAATGAAAACCTCTCAATTTAAGGGGTTTTTATTTTTTGAATTAAGGTTATATAGTTAAACATTAGAAAAAATAAAAAATCTTAATAGTAACATATATAATGAAAAAATTTAAAACACTAATCTGTGAAATTTTCAAAGAAGCTGTAAATATCTTTCCATTTAATTTTAAAGACTACCTGTTGAAGCGACGTCCTTGTCTGGTGCAACAGCTAATCCGCCCTTGGATTAGGTCTTAAAAATTAAATGAAAAATATATAAGGATTCAAGATGAAATTTAAAATTATTTAAATATGAAATGAGAATAATATTAGTAAAGGAAACAGGAATTATTTAAAACGGTATTCATAAAAATTTGAAAGAAACTCTAATAAATTTGCCATTTTATTTTCAAGACTAAACGGCTATTAGTGAACTAAATTCAGAGCTATGTAATTAAATTCTAGTCTATTTTTCATAACTCTTCGTTAGCAATTCACATTAATAAAATACCATTATTGATGTGAATTACTTCCTTGATTTATAAAAAATATACATTGAATTTTCAATTACATATTTCTAAATTTAGTTCACACGACGTCCTGTCTAGGCAATCGCTGAACCCGTCCTTGGGTTCAGGTCTTGAAAATAAAACACAAATTAATAAGATTTTCTAAATCAATTTTAAAAGAAATACTTATTTGAATAATTCCTGTTTCTTGATAAAAAAAGAAAAAATCTTATTATATAAACATAAAAATTATATTTATTAAAAAATAGAAATGAAATTCTAATTAATAAGAAGCATATTTAAAATTTGTAATTGTAACTTATAGTAAAAAGTAGAACTTTCGTAGATACAGGGACTGGCTTTGGTTATTATAATTAATATCTTTCAAATGATAGGAAACTACAATAAATAAAGGTAGCTAAACATAAAGAGGCCTGTCCCTCTTGTTATGGATATAAAACTTAAAAATTTGATATAACATATAATTAGGAGAATATATAAAACACTTTCCAAACTTAGATAAATAAGGAGTTAATGTGATTAAAAAAATTACAAAGTTTCAATAATATCATGGATAATGATATTGAAGAGAAGTTGTATAGTGGAATTTTATGTAGGATATAATCGTTATTTACATAAATACAATTTGATAATTTATTTTCAGTTAGACATAATAAAAAAAGTAAATTTAGGTAACTTATATAGAGAAAAGGTTTTACCAAAAAACAAATATAGAGGTGTTATAGTGTTATGTCAAAACAATATTTTAATATATTAAATATTAAGAGTTATATGAAAAGCATTTTAATAATAATTTTAACTATTATCTTTGCTGTTTTTATTATTTTAAATAAGAGAATTAGCAAATCAGTAATTTGTAATTTTGATGAAGATAATGGTGAATGGTTAACTGTGTCTGTTACCAGTACCAATAATGATAATAGAAGTGACATATGGGTAGTAGATACAAAAACTGAAGTAAAAGAGAAATTGGTAGAAAATAGAGAACCAATGATATCAGGTAAGATAAATAAGTCTGGAGATATTTTGATTTATTCTGATGCCATTGGAAATGGTCCTTGGGATATCTTTAAACTTAATATTGAATCTAAAGAAATTGATCAAATTACTAATGATTCTTTGGGTGAATTTAATTTGCATTTTGGTGACGAAAAGGGAAATATTATATTTGCAAAAAGTGGAGATAAAAATTCACCAATTCCACAAATATCTCGAATAGATGTTAATGAAAAAGAAAGGAAAACTATTGAATTAAGTTCTCTTGATTTAGGTGTGCAAGATTTTGATATTAGTGATAATAAAATTATAGCATTAGCGTTTTCATATAATGAATACATAACCAAAAAATTTAAAGAAAATGATGATTTAGCAAAAATTAATTACTGTATTATAGAAATGAATATGGACGGAAGTAATAGAAAGGTAATAACTGAAATAAAGGCTTCAACATTAGATTCAATTTCTTTATCAAAGTCTAAAGATTCTATAATACTAGGTGGAAAAGGTATTAATGATAATGAAAAAGGATTTTATAAATTAGACTTAAAGAGTAAAGAAATACATACTTTGTTAACACAAGAACAACTTGTGAAAGGAAATGAAGTACTTGAAATTTCAAGACCATATATTGCAACTCTTAGTTCTAATGGAAAAAAGCTTTACTTTGCTGCTATACCAACTGGAACAAGTGAAAAAACTATTTATAGCAATATAATAGTTTATCCCAATATATTGTATTGCTATAATTTAGAGGAAAAGGAATTAAACGAATTTTTCAAAATACCAGATGCATTTATTTCAAATATCTCTTTTACATATAAATAAATTGAAAATAATCTTATTGCAAGAAAAAGTAATCTATATTTAAATTTTTTAAACCATTGAAGATGGATAATTTTAATAGTTAATTGCTAATACATTAGAAGTAGAGTTAGAAGAAGTTAAAAGAAGAAAATAAATTGATAAATAGTAGAAAGTATAACTTTTGTAGATACAGGGACTGGCTTTGATGATTATAGTTATTATCTTTCAAATTATAGGAAGCTACAATAAACAAAGGAAACTAAACATAAAGATGCCTGTCCCTCTTGTTATGGATATAACTTAGAAATTTGATATGACATATACTTAGGAGAATACATAAAACACTTTCAAAATTTTAACAATGATGATTTAAGGTTGCTTTCTAAAAAAGTAAAAACTCTCAATAATAACATATGTAATGAAAAAATTTAAAACACTAATCTGTGAAATTTTCAAAGAAGCTGTAAATATCTTTTCCTTTAATTTTAAAAACTACCTGTTGAATCGACGTCCTGTCTTGTGCAACAGCTAATCCGTCCTTGGATTAGGTTTTAAAAATTAAATGAAAATCTATAATAGCTTCTAATTCAATTTTCAATGAGTAGTTTATTTAAATTTTTCATTATATAAATTTTTAAGATGAAGGGAAAAAAGAAAAAACTATAGAAATAGTTAAAAAAGTAATAAAAAAGGGAATGAATAACGAAACAATAAAAGAATTAATAGAGTTAGATATTGATAAAATTGAACTAATAAGAAAAGTAGCTAAAAGGAAGTAATGGAATATTAGATAAGCTTCACCTCCACCATAAAACCTACGAAAATCATTTTATTGGATTTTTGTGGGTTTTTATATTCATGATCATGGTATAATATAGTAAAAAATAAGTTTATTCAATAAAGAGGTAAAAAATGAATTTACAAGCATACACAAGAAATGTAAGAGATATATTGGATTTAAATAGAAAATATATTATACCAAGATTCCAAAGAGAATATGCGTGGGAAGAAGCTGAATTGTCAACTTTATGGGAGGATATTTTTGCAAATATAAATAAAGAAAGGACACCAATAAAAGAAAATCCTTATTTTATTGGTTCATTAGTACTTATTGGAGATGATTCAAAAGATAGTGAATTTGAAGTGGTTGATGGGCAACAAAGATTAACTACAATTACAATATTGTTATCTGCAATATCAGAAATGCTAAGAATACATGGAGATGAAAAAGCATCTAATGCTACATATAAATATATTGAGGGTACAGATGACGATGATAATAGCTTTTTTAAGTTAGTAAATGAAAATCCAAAGCCTTTTTTACAATGTAGAATTCAAGCAAAGGAAAAAGATAAAGCGTATAAAGCATCAACTGAAGAAGAAAAGAAATTATTGTATGCATATAATTTTTTTATAAAAAAATTAGATAAGAATAATCTTGATAGAGAACAAGATAAATTTTTTGGAGCATATAACAAACTTAATACATTAGATATGATTAAGCTGATAAGATCGCAAGTATTAGCATTTAAGACTATTTTCATAACTGTTGAAAGTTTAAATGAAGCATACATTATATTTGAAACTCTTAATGCAAAAGGAAAAAATTTAGAATCAATAGATTTAGTAAAGAATAGAATATTTAATGTTTTATCTAAAGAACATCCTACAGATTTTGCTAAAGATAAGTGGAAAAAAATGAAGGAAAATTTATATAGTAGGACTATAAAAATAAATTTAAGTACTTTCTATAGGCATTATTGGATATCAAAATATCCATTAGTAACAAATCAAAAACTGTATGAAGAATTTATTAAAAGAACAAATAAAAATGAACTAGAATATAAAAGGTTTATGAATGAATTAGAAGAGATGTCTGAGGTATACACTAAGATTGTAAATCCAAATCTTGATGATTATAAGTTACAAGAAGAAAGGTTTATATATAATTCATTAAGTGCATTGTGCATATTTGATGTGATTCAAGTTAGAACTATTATATTATCTTTACTTAGTGCAAGAAAAAAGAAGTTAATATCTTTAAAAGATTTAAAATTATCAATAGAGTCATTAGAAAAGTTTCATTTTATTTTTACAGCTGTGTGTTCATCGAGAGCATCTAATATAGAAAGAATGTACTCAAAGCATGCAAGGCATATTAGTTCATGTAGAGATAAAGATTCTATGAATAAAGCAATCAAAAATTTAGTTAATGAATTAAAAGAAAAACTTCCTGATTTTAATGTGTTTAAAGCTAATTTTAATAAGATAGTATTTACAAATGAAAATACTCAGTATAAGAAATTAATTCAGTATATTTTCAAAAAGATAGAATTATATAAACATAAGACAAATGAATTATCAATTAATATTATAAGTTTAGAGCATATATTATCACAAAGCACAAAGTTGTCATGTATGCCTGTAATTGGAAACTTATTACCTCTTGATAAGGAAATAAATAGTGATATGGGAGACATTGATTTCGATAAAAAAATAGAATATTTAAGAAAATCAGAACTATATATAGTTAAAGAATTTGTGGCTGAATATAAGAATAAATTATGGAATGAAGAAGAAATAAATAGAAGAACAGATTCTTTAGCCGATCTAGCTTATAATGAAGTATGGAAAATATAAAAATAGATTTATGAATATTTAATCAAAATATATTGAATAGAGTAGGACATCTATATCGAATAGATAATCTCTATAGGAACATAAAAAGTGATGATGGAAAGAATCTGTCATCACTTTTTTATTATAAGAAAATTATTAGAATTGAATTAATACAGATATTACAAGGAAGAAAATAATATATACAGTAAAAGTACATAAGAGAATAGAATAGTTATAAGTAAGAACTTATTAGTGAATGTGTTAACAACACAATTGTGTTGTTAATGATAATATGTTGTGTTAAAATATACTTATGAGGAAGTGTATTACTAAAAAAATAAGGGAATTAAGGATAAAAAATAAATTAACAATACAAGAATTAGCAAAAAAATTAGATATTCCAGCTTCTACCTTAGGGATGTATGAAAGGGGAATGAGAAATCCAGATATTGAATTAGTAATGAAGATTGCCGCTATATTTAATGTGGATACAAAATTTTTTTATGATGAAAACTATATAATTTCAGAAATAATTAATAGTATAGACGAAATTGAAAATGATTCTGAAATAATAAAGGCTAGAAAAAGAGCAGGAGGATTTTGTGAGTTATGCAGGCAAATGGCTCCTTTTTTTTTGCAGGATGGAACACCTTATTTAGAGACTCATAAAATCATTATTAAAGGTAATAGTGAAAAAATAGTAATGCTATGTCCTAATTGTAAGAAAAAAATTGAAATATTAAAGTATATTGGAGACATTAATTACTTAAAAGGAATAATTGAAAGAGAGATGAAAGATGGAGAATAGTATTTTTACAAATGATGTTTGTGATATAGTAACTCAAATGGAGCGCTATATTAAAAGTGATGGAATTAAAAAAGAAAAAGTTGAAAAGCTTATAAATGAAGTTAAGTATTTATATAGTTTATATAACACAGCACCATCTATTGTATTTATGGCTGATAAAGGTATAGGAAAAACAAGTATTATTAATTTTATACTGGATTTTAGTTATAGAAGACAGAAAACAAAGACAACAAATAAGAAAAAGAGGAAAATTGATATTTATCAAGATGTATTAGATACAGGATCTGGAGCTACTACGTCGTTTAAAGTTATTCTCATACAGGCGAATAAAGATATAAGCAGAATAAAGATAGAACCTTATTCTGATAATGAAACTGTAGATATAATCATAGGGTTTTGTAAAAAAATCTATCATGACGTTTTTAATGATAAGAATTATAGATGTGATGTCCCACCAGAAATGCATAGAGCAATTGTAAATATGATTAATCTCCATGAATTTGAGGTAGATGATAATGTAGCAAAAATAGATTTAATCAAACAATATGCATATAAATACGAAGATAGGTTTGAAGAATTAGTTGAAGATTTAGTAGAAAGGTGCAATTTAGAGAACAGAAAAACAATTATTTTTGATTGTGATGTATCAGATGAGAAGGCATCTATAAGATCTATATTTAGGGAGATAAATTTAATGCATTTAGATTATGCACCATTACCTAAATGTGTAACAATAGAAGTGAGTAAAAAAATATTCGATTTTAAATCTTTAGGAAATATACATAGTATTATTGATACAAGAGGATTAGAAGGTGGAGGTATTCCGACTGATAGAAAGGATGTAAGGAATTATTTCAAAAATCAAAATGATAAAATTTTAATGTTAGTAGATAAATTCAAATCACCTTCTAATAGTATGATAAAATTGCTAAGTGATTATATACATGAAGATGATTATGAGCTCATATCTAGAGTAGGATATATGCTGAATTTTTATGATGGAGAACCTGAAAATGTGTTGATGGAAGACGGTAAAGCAGGTGAAGAATTTAGAGGTATACAATATAAAAAGGAACAATTAATAGATCTTTTAAATAGTAATAATATTAAGATTGATGAAAATAATATAATATTTGCAAATCCTAAAAGATTTATGGATTCTGAAGGTGCAATCAGTATTGATATGGATGATATAGAAGATTATGGTTCGAAAGAAGAGGCAGAACAATATAAGATTTGTATTAGAAATGACGATAGAAAAGAATTAATAGATAGTATAAAAAGCATGGTTGATAATAGAAAAGCATTTATATTGAATCAAATACAGTTAAAATATAAAGAATTTGAAGTTATAAAGAACAAAGAATTAGATAGCTTGAATTTAGATAAAAATTCAATTATAGAAAAAATTATTAGTCTAAAAAAAAATTATTATTGTATTTCAGAAAAGTTATTGATTAATAATATTATGAGTGCATACTTCAAATCTCTTTACCCTGCAACAATAATGGCTATAAATAATAGATATGGAATATATTTCGAGAGAGACATTTATTTAGTTGGATGCAATGAAATAGAACAGATATCTAAAAAGTCATTAATTAAAATTGCAAACTATGCTATTAAGCAAATATATGAAAATGTAGAAACAGAAAAAGAAAAAAGAATCATATCTTATTCAGTACAAGCTATAAGGGAATATTTTTATAAATATATAGATAAGATGAATGTAGGTTTTTACAATTATATCAAAGATAATGTTTTCAAAAAAGAGGATTATGAATTTTGGAATAAAGTAATGAGCAGATGGGGTGATGGTCCAGGTTATACTAATGATGTTATTACATGGTATGAAATGAAAATTGATAATAGCGATGCAAGTACATATATAGCAAGTATGCTTAATAATGAAATAGATACATTTAAAAATGGTTTAATAGATGTTATAAATGAAAACTTATAAAGATATTTAATTGTAGAAAAATGGTAGATTTCAAAGGTGACGATTCGCCTCCAACATGAAAACCTGGACAATACAGAAATGTGTTGTCCAGGTTTTTTGTATATTGAATACCACTAGTTCAACTAGTGGTTCTAAAAAGCTTATAGATATGAGTAGAAAAAAGAAAAACTCCAATATAAAATAGAATTAGGTTTGCCGACTAAAATTAAATTATATTGGAAGTGTCCAAATGGACAATAGTAGCTTAGCACATAGTAAATGGAATTGCAAATATCACATAGTTTTTGTACCAAAGCATAGAAGACAAATAATTTATGGAAAGATAAAAGTAGATATAGGAGTAATACTTAGAGAATTATGTAAACAAAAGGGAGTAGAAATAATATAAGCAAATGCATGTAAAGATCATATACATATATTTGTAAGTATTCTACCGAAGTTAAGTATTTCGCAATTTATGGGGTATTTAAAGGTGAAAAGTTCACCAATGATATTTGATAGACATGCAAACTTGAAATATAAATATGGAAATAGACAATTTTGATGTAGAGTGTATTGTGTGGATATAGTAGGAAATAATAGTAGATAATAGAGGAATATATAACTAATCAAATACAAGAAAATTTTGAGTATAAGCAATTAAGAAAAGTCAGGTAAAAAACACCTTTTATGTGCAGCCTGGAAAAGCATGCGGTTGGCAGAACGTTTAGAGTGCGTAATAGCACTTGCCAGTAATATGCTATTATAGAGCTAGAACAACCTACTAGTTTAACGTGTGGTTTTATTTAGTTGCTTAAAAGCAATGAAGGCGTAGAATAAGAAATATATGGTAATAGTTTTTATATAAAAAGCTTCTAAAAGTAAATATTATCAAATTTTGTGTTATAATTAGGTTACAAATTGTTGGGAGGATAAAACTGTGAGAGAAAAGTTAAGTGAGCTAAAGAGTATTCTAGGTAATACACAAGGTTATAGATATTTAGGAATGAGTATATTTTTATTAACAAATGAAGAGGAAAACTATAAAATATATAGATTAAATTTTCAAAGGAATGAAAAGTTTAAAGAGGCATTAAAAGAAAGCGTTCTTAATATAGATAATGATATACAAATATATTATTATCCAGAATGCATAAAGCCTAATATTACTCAAGAAGTATCTTATATGAAATTAGAAGATATACCTATTTATAATAAAATAATACAACGAATAGAAGATTTTGATAATACAGCAGTTTTAAATAATAGGAACATTGAAAATATTATAAGTAAAAGTAAAAGTTATGTAGTTAAGTATGCCTATAGTAAAGGGAATGAAGATAGAGAAATATTTGCATTTTATAAAATGACAGCATCAGCTTTTTATAAAAGAGAAAAAATGATGTTTGGATTTGATAATGAGGATGGAGATAGCTTAAAAGAAATAAAGACAAACTATTTAAAATTTGATAATAAATTAGTGGGGTTAGCTATAGAAGATTATATGTTTATTGCTGATGGTGTGGGGTTTGGACGATTATTTAAATACGATGAACATATTAATAAGGCTTCACAAAATGTTTTGAAAAAGATAAATGAAAAAAGTATAATAAGTAATTTTGATGAGTTGGAAAGCTACTGTAATGCAAGTAAAATTATGAAAAGTAAATTATATCAAATTCAACAAAAGGGTACTGCTGATATATATGGTATAGATGAATTTAAGACTATGAAAGAGCGCTGTGGAAGTAAATTGAAGCTTAAAATCACAGATAATGATAAAATTGAAATATTATTAGATGATAAGAGAAAGTCTATAGACCATTTATTAAGAGTATTAAACAATGAGGGAGCCGAAACTATTATAGATGGAAATCCTATCTTTGCAGATAAAAAGGTATTATTATAAATTATTAGAGTTTATATTCTATAGTTAGAAAAATATACTTATGATTTATTAGAGGAGGAAATATGTTAAATAGTAATGAGTTTGAAAAATTTCAACAATACATGTTTAAAGTTCTTCTATTTTTGAGTTCATATGTACCTCTTTCTATTATAATATTCATTAAAAATATAGAGAATTATCATTTAGCATTATGGATTTTAGTATTGTTTATAGTTATACCGTTAATTATTATAAGACGGTATATAAATATACCTATAAAGAGAGGACAGCCTAATAGAGATATTAAAATAACTAAATGTAATAGCATGGAAAATGAGATGCTAAATTATATATCTGGATATATAATACCGTTTATAGCGTTTAATAGTGATGTAATAACTAAAGAAGGAATAGATACAAAGGAATTATTAATAGTAATAATTTTATTTAGTGTTATAGGTTATTTATATATGAAGGCTAATATGTATCATATAAATCCTATTATATCAATTTTTTATGATATTTATTTAGTTAATACGGAAACTGAGGATGAAGTTATTCTATTAGTTGACAAAGGAAGAGAAATAGAGATTAATAGAAAAGTATTTGTTAGAAGAATATCTCCAGGAATTCTTCTTTTAACAAATAATAAATGTATGATAAGCAGGAGTAAGATATTAATGTTAATAGGAATGTTATTTATTTTACTATTAATTTGGAATGAAGAGTTTAAAAAAATAATTATAAATATATTAAGAAGTTTTATAAATTTACAGTATTTTTGAGTGGATTTTTAAAGGTCATGCTTCACATCCACCATACTCCAATATAACACTTTGTTGTATTGGGGTTTATTATTTTTAGAATATTAATGGAAAACTATTGATAATGATAATCATTAATGGTAAAATATAGTTGTTAGCTAACTAAGTTATCTTTGAGTATTAATGTTTATGATTTTAAGGATATTATAAAATGTTAATTTAGAAAGGGTTGTTTAAATTAAGTAGTTACTATGGTTTCAGAATTTTTAAGTGACAATATTGATAAGTTAATTTAGTTATCATATAATCATGACTAAGTTATTATTGTTAGGAGGAAGGATTTTGAGTAGTAGTACTTATGAATTGACACATGAAAAAATAATTGAGAGTGGGAAAAGATTATTTATAGAAAAAGGATATGAGAGAGCAAATTTAAGAGAGATTTGCAAAGGTGCAGGTATTACAACAGGTGCTTTTTATAGACATTTTAAAGATAAGGAGTCATTGTTTTCTGCATTGGTTGAACCAGCAATTCAAGGGCTTAGAGAGAAATATAGTATAGCAGAAGATAAGTGTTTTGATTATATTTTAGAAGGAAGTCTAGAAAAAGTTTGGAATGTTTCTGCAGAAGTTTTACAGGAGTTTATAAACTATATGTTTGATCACTTTGATTGTTTTAAGTTATTATTACAATGCTCAGATGGAACAAAGTATGTAAATTTCACAGATTGGATGGTAGAAGAGGAAATAAAGGATACATTAAAAATGTATGATGTTTTAGAAGAAAAAGGAATTGAATTTAATCGTATTAGTATGAAAGAAATTCATATGATAGTGCATTCTTATTATTCATGTATTTTTGAAACAGTACTTCATGATTATAAAAGAGAGGAAGCACTTCAATGTGTTAATACTCTTTCAACTTTCTTTTCAGAAGGTTGGAGAAAAATTATTGGTCTTTAAATATGAAGACCAATAATTTTACAGTTATGATAACAAAGTTATCATAACTGTAAATTAGAAGTTTAGTTTAAATATTTTAGTAAGAGTTTATAAATGTTTTACAAGGAGGGGTTCATATGGAGGGGAAAAAACCAATGGCAAGACTTTGGGAGCTTGGAGAAGATGAGCATGGAGGATTAATTTCTGCAATAGTTATGGCTATAATTGGTGTATTATCAGGTATAGTTCCTTATTTTGCAGCAACTAAAATTATTATTGAATTATTAAAGGGTGGTTCTAATAAAAAGATTTATATTTGTTGGTGTCTAGTTGCATTAGCTGGATATTTAGGAAAGTCAGTTTTTTATGCACTTGCATTATCAATGTCACACAAATCAACTTTTTCAATTTTGAAGAATGTAAGAGAAATGATAATTCATAAGTTACCTAAAATGCCACTTGGAACAATTATAGATACATCTAGTGGAGAGATGAAGCAAATTATAGTTGATCAAGTTGAAAGCATGGAGCGTCCACTTGCACATCTTTTGCCAGAAATGACTGCAAATATATTAGGTCCTATATGTATTTTGATTTATTTATTTGTGCTAGATTGGAGAATGGCACTTTTATCTGTAGTTTCAATTCCTGTGGGGATGCTATTTATGGGAGTTGTAATGAAAAATTATGCTAAGCAGTATGAAGGTTCTGTTAAAACAAATAGTGAAATGAATTCTACTATTGTTGAATATATTGGAGGAATAGAAGTTATTAAAGCTTTTAATCAAGGAAAAACATCTTATGCAAAATTTCAAGATAAAGTACTTGCAAATGCTTCATATTTTTATAATTGGATGAAAAGTTGTCAATTTCCAATATCTTTATCAAAAGCAGTATCATCAACAACATTGATTACTATTTTGCCAATTGGATGGATTTTGTACGTAAATGGAAGTTTAAGTATAGAAACTTTTATTACAACAATTATTTTATCACTTGGTATAGCAGGTCCACTTTTAGCAGCAATGGATTTTATAGATAGCTTAGCAAAAGTTGGAACTATTGTGGAATCTATAGATTTCATTTTAAAAGGAAAAGAACAATTTCATAAAACAGAAAAGGTTAATTTAAAAAACATGAATATAAAGTTAAGAAATGTTTCTTTTGGATATCATGATGATGAAGAAATTTTACATGAAATAAATATGGATATATCAGAAAGAAGTTTAACTGCATTTGTAGGACCAAGTGGAAGTGGAAAGTCAACAATTGCAAAATTAATAGCTGGATATTGGGATATAAAGTCAGGAAGTATAAGCATTGGAGGAAAAGAATTAATAGAAATTCCATTAAACCAATTATATGATTTAGTGTCTTTTGTATCACAAGATAATTATTTATTTGATGAAACTATTAGAGAGAATATTAGAATGGGGAATTTAAAAGCAACAGATAAAGACGTAGAAAAAGTTGCAAAATTATCTGGTTGTCATGAGTTTATCATAAAGTTAGATAATGGATATGAAACTTTAGTTGGTAGTGGTGGAAGTCATATATCAGGAGGAGAAAGACAAAGAATATCTATAGCAAGAGCTATGCTTAAAAATTCACCAATTATAATTTTAGATGAAGCTACAGCATATATAGATCCTGAAAATGAAGCAATAATTCAAAAAGCACTAGCAAAACTTGTAGTTGGAAAAACAGTAATTGTTATAGCACATAGGCTGTCTACTATAACTGATGCAGATAAGATTTTTGTTGTTAAAGATGGAGAAGTGTCTGGATTTGGTACACATGAGGAACTTCTAGAAAAAAACTCTTTGTATAAATCTATGTGGCAAGCACATATTGGTGTAAAGGATGGTGAGTAATTATGATTAGTGCGTTAAAGAAGATATGGAGTTTTGCAGGCGAAGAGAAGAATAATATTAATAAATCAATTATAATAGGTTTTTTATTTGCAATATTTCATATGTTTCAAATTAGTGCTATTTATTTTATTGTTATAGGACTTGTTGAAAAAGAAAATAGTAAGAATTCAGCATGGATTGCTTTAATTTTTTTAATAATAAGTATAGTTGGAAGAACAATTACAAACTATTTTTCACAATTACAACAAACTCATGCAGGATATTTTATGGTTGCAAATAAGAGAATAGCTATAGGTAATAAATTAAAAGCTGTGCCTATGGGGTATTTTAATAATAATAGTATTGGTGAAATTACAGGAATTACAACCACAGTTTTGGATGATGTTGAAAATACTGCACCAATGGTTTTAGTAAATATTTTAAGTGGATTTATTAATTCAATTGTGTTTACTGTTATGATATTAGCGTTTGAATTTAAAATAGGACTATTAGTTGTTGTTGGAACAATTATATATTTATTTGTAACTTCATTAATGGAAAAGAAATCAAGAGTATTGGCACCAAAGCGTCAAGAATCTAAGTCCAAATTAGTAGAAGCAGTATTGGAACAAATACAGGGAATGCATATTATAAAAGCATTTAATTTGACAGGTAAAGGCGATAAGAGGATTCGTGATTCATTAGAATATAATAGAAGTTCAAATTTTAAAATTGAAAAGTTATTTACACCATATACTATAGCACAAGCAATGGTTTTAAATATATTTAGTGTAATCATGATTATAGTATCTGTTTTTATGTATTTAGACGGAAACATGGAATTAACTAATGCTTTAATGTGTATTATTGTTTCATTTATGGTATTTGCTCAAATTGAATCAGCTGGAAGTGCAATGGCGGTTCTTCGTGTAGTAAGCAGTTCTATAGATCATGCTGATAAAACTGATAGTATGCCACAAATGGATAGCAATGGAAAGGATATTATTCCTAAAAATTATAATATTGAATTTGAAAATGTTAGTTTTTCTTATGATAAAAAGAAAATTCTTGATAATATTTCTATAACATTTCCTGAAAAAACTATGACTGCAGTAATTGGACCAAGTGGTTCAGGAAAAACAACTATGTGTAATCTTATTGCAAGATTTTGGGATGTAAATAGTGGAACTATTAAAATTGGTGGAAAAAATATTAAAGAATATACATTAGAATCATTGATGAATGAAATTAGCATGGTATTTCAAAATGTTTATTTGTTTCAAGATACTATTGAAAACAATATTAAGTTTGGAAGACCAGATGCTAGTCATGATGAAGTTATAAAAGCAGCTAAAAAAGCATGTTGCCATGATTTTATTATGAGTTTACCTAATGGATATAATACAGTTGTTGGAGAAGGAGGAGCAAGTCTTTCAGGAGGAGAAAAACAACGTATTTCAATAGCAAGAGCTATTTTAAAAGATGCTGCCATTATAATATTTGATGAAGCAACAGCTAATGTTGATCCAGAGAATGAAGATAGGTTACAAATTGCTATAGAAGAGCTAACAAAAGATAAAACTATTATTATGATTGCTCATAGATTGAAAACAGTTCGTAATGCAGATCAAATATTAGTAATTAATAATGGTAAAATTGAACAAAAAGGTAAACATGATGATTTGATAGTTAAAGAAGGTATTTATTCTACTTTTATTAATGCAAGAAAAGAATCAATAGGATGGAAGTTAGAAGCAAAGTAGATTGATAAATTTATGTTTAATAAAGCTATAATATAGATTTCAAACTTAAAAATGAAATTAGTCTTATTCTAATTGAGAAAAAGCAATTTAAAGTGTTGTACAAAAATTAACAATTAACGATAAAAGATAAAACTAAAATATCAGTTTTTTTTAATCAATTTCTATAATAATTTACAAAGCAATTTAGTTCACTAATAGCTGTTTAGTCTTGCAAATAAAATGGCAAATTCATTAAAGTTTCTTTGAAATTTTTATGAATAACGTTTTAAATAATTACTGTTTCTTGGAATAACACTATTCTCATTTGATACTTGAATAATTTCATTTTTCAGCTTGGAACCCTATAATATAAATTATTGATTTTAACAACTTGGTATTAAAGTTAATATAATAAAGTAGATTACTTAGTGATTAAGGTGTTGAGATGTATAATATTAAAGATGAAAAGTATGAACCAATAAGGTTAAGAAATGCGTATGCTTATTTTGTTTCTGAAAACCCATCTACTATGTTTAATACTACAAGTGTATTTCCTAAAATAGATGAAAGTGTATTTATAGGACCATTTTCTAGTGTGATAGGAGATGTGAACATAGAAAAAGATGTTTTTGTAGGTTGTAGTGTAGTGTTAAGAGCAGATGAGGGAAGTCCATTTTATATAGGATCTGGTTCTAATATACAAGATGGAGTTGTATTTCATGGATTAAAGAATAATAAATTTTATGTAAATGATAAGGAGTATTCAATTTATGTTGGAAGAAAAGTAAGTATAGCGCATGGAGCATTAATTCATGGACCAGTTATTATTGGAAATCATACATTTGTGGGATTTAGAGCGGTTGTTTCTAATGCTATAGTTGAAGATAACTGTTATATTGATACTGGAGCAATAGTGACTAGTGGTGTTAGGATATCTGAAGGTAAATATGTTCCAGTTGGAGCTATAGTAGATACACAAAAAAAAGCAGATAATTTGTTAAGTGTATCAAGTGAGCAAGTGGATTTTTCAGAAAAAGTTGTTGATGTAAATATGGAGTTTGGTAAGAATTATAAATAAAATTAATTTGGAAATAAAATAAATAATTTGAAATTTTATGTTGCAATATGTGTAAATGTTGTTATAATGAAGTTGTAAGAAGAATTGAATATTGGAAATGTAGCTAGGGGTGCCTTAAGGCTGAGAAGATTATGTCTAAC
Source organism: Clostridium amazonense (assembly GCF_056431285.1). NCBI lineage: Bacteria > Bacillati > Bacillota > Clostridia > Eubacteriales > Clostridiaceae > Clostridium > Clostridium amazonense. Next base: position 130,772 of record NZ_JBWKMH010000028.1, read on the forward strand.
TCTTGAACCTGATGTGGTTAATACCACCGTAGGGAAGCAAATTGTTAAGTTAATTTATGATGTTTGTATGTTTTAAGCTTGCCTAGGGGCAAGCTTTTTATTTTTGCAAAAAAGTTATGAGATAGAATAAAGGGGTGACTGAAGATTATGTCATTATATAGAGCTGTGGATGCAAATATTAATAGAGTTTGTGAGGGGATACGAGTTTTAGAGGATATTTCAAGATTTCACTTTGAAAATACATATACAACAAAGAAGCTTCGAGAGTTTCGTCATGAAGTAAGAAAAACTTTTAGTTCAAATGAACTTATATATAGCAGAGATTCAAGTGGCGATGTTGGAAGAAAAATTTCGGAAGCATCTACTTTGGATAAAAAGAATACTGTAGATGATATTATAAAATCTAATTTTAAAAGAGCTCAAGAAGGTTTAAGAACAATAGAGGAAATATTAAAAATTTTAGGAAATTACGAAATAGGCAAAAAATACGAAAAATTAAGATTTAAATCATATGAACTTGAAAAAGAAATGATTAAAAGAAAATTTATCTTTAAAGATAGTATATATGCTATTTTAGGTGAAGATTTTTCAAATGGAAAAGATAATATAACAGTTACGAAAGAGTTAGTGGAGAATGGAATTAAAGTAATTCAGTATAGAGAGAAAAATAAAGATAAGAATTATAAGATAAATCAATGCTTGGAGATTAAGAAAATTCTTCAAGGAACAGATGTAACTTTTATAGTTAATGATGATATTGATATTGCTTTAGCTGCTGGTGCTGATGGAGTACATTTAGGACAAGAGGATTTAAAACCTGTTGTTGTTAGAAATTTAAATCCAAATTTTATAATTGGACTTTCAACACATAATAAGAAACAAGCTTTAGAAGCTTTAGAATTATATTATTCTAATGTAATTGATTACATTGGCGTTGGTCCTATGTTTGATACAAATACTAAGAAGAACATAGAAAAAAGTGATGGTTTAAATTATTTAAAATGGGTTTCAGAAAATATAAATATGCCAAGTGTTGCAATTGGTGGAATTAAAGAAGAAAATATTAAGTCAGTTATAGAAAATGGTGGAAATTGTGTTGCTATGATTTCTGAATTAGTTGGAGCTAGTGACATCACTGAAAAGGTAAATTCAATAAGAAATATTTTTTCAACATCATTTTAAAATATAAGTATAATTTTATAAGTATGAAAGGGGATTTAATTATGCAATATACAACTCAAATGGATGCTGCTAAAAAAAATATTATAACAAAAGAGATGGAAATAGTAGCTAAGAATGAAAAAATGGAAGTTGAAACTTTAAGAAAGTTAGTAGCAGAGGGGAAAGTAGCTATACCAGCAAATAAAAATCATAAAAGTTTAGTAGCAAAGGGTGTAGGACAAGGCTTAACTACAAAAATAAATGTTAACTTAGGTATATCAAGAGATTGCTGCAATGTAGATGCAGAGCTTGAAAAAGTTAAAGTTGCATTAGATATGAATGCAGATGCAATAATGGATTTAAGTAACTATGGAAAAACTTATGAGTTTAGAAAAAAACTTATTGATATGTCTACAGCAATAATAGGAACAGTTCCAATGTATGATGTAGTTGGTTTTTATGATAAAGAACTTAAAGATTTAACTGTAGATGAGTTTTTTGATGTAGTTGAAAAACATGCTAAAGATGGTGTTGACTTTGTAACTATTCATGCAGGATTAAATAGAGAAACTGTTGAAACATTTAAAAGAAATCCTAGACTTACAAATATAGTTTCAAGAGGTGGTTCATTATTATATGCTTGGATGGAACTTAACAACAAGGAAAATCCATTCTATGAACATTTTGATAGATTATTAGATATATGTGAAAAATATGATTTAACATTAAGTCTTGGTGATGCATGCAGACCAGGATGTATAGATGATAGTAGTGATGCATCTCAAATTAAAGAACTTATGGTTCTTGGAGAGCTTACAAAAAGAGCATGGGAAAGAAGTGTACAAGTTATTATAGAAGGACCAGGACATATGGCTATAAATGAAATAGAAGCTAATATGATTTTAGAGAAAAAACTTTGTCATGGTGCACCATTTTATGTACTTGGACCTTTAGTTACAGATATAGCGCCAGGATATGACCATATAACAAGTGCTATAGGTGGAGCTATAGCAGCAACTTATGGAGCTGATTTCTTATGTTATGTTACACCAGCAGAACACTTAAGACTTCCAAATCTAGAAGATATGAAAGAAGGAATAGTTGCATGTAAAATAGCAGCTCATGCTGGTGATATAGCAAAAGGTGTAAATGGAGCTAGAGAAAGAGATAATGAAATGGGTAAAGCAAGAAAGGATCTTGATTGGGATAAGATGTTTGAAATTGCAATAGATAGTGAAAAACCAAAAAGATATAGAGAAGAATCACTTCCACAGCATAGTGATACTTGCACTATGTGTGGAAAAATGTGCGCAGTTAGAAATATGAAAAAGGTTTTAAAAGGTGAAGATGTAGATATACTAAAATAATATAAAAAAACCTAACTAGAATAAATAAAAAAACTGTAGGAGTAAAATCTTACAGTTTTTTAATGTTTTGATATAAAAAAATGATATAATAAAAAGGAAATGATTTCAAATAATGTAAGATATGTTTGGAGGGATATAGATTGTTAATTACAGTAGATAAAAGAACTATCTTTTATTTAAGACTTTATGAAGGCTCATAGCAATGACTGCTATAGAGGAAACAAGCTCGAATTTAAAACTATTTTTTTAGATGTAAATATATTGATTTCAAAACAAATATTTAATTTAAGATGGTTGCGAGCTAGTCTCACTATTTAGGGATTTTAAGTTTTGGAGTTAATAATTTTAAAGATGAACTTAGAACCCTATATAAGATAAAAACTTATGTTTTTGTTATGAGCGTAAAAGTTATTATAGCAGTCTTTGCGGATAAATCTTTATAAATATTATAAGGAGGAGCAAAGATATGGCTTATATTAAGGCTGAAACTGTTTTACCAGATGAAGTAATAAAAATAATTCAAAAATATATAGATGGAGAGTGTTTATATATTCCAAGAAAAGATGGAGAAAAGAAATCTTGGGGAGAAAAAAATGGAACTAGAAGAAGTCTTAAAGAAAGAAATAGATGTATTTTTAATAAATATAGTAATGGATATTCAGTTTCAAAATTATCAGAAGAATATTATCTTTCTGAAAAAAGTATCAGAAGAATAATAAGTTCTGAGAAATATAATTAAATAATAATTTTATTATAAAGGTTTAAGCTTTTGCTTAAACCTTTATAATGTATTGGAGTTTGTTTAAAAAAATAGAATATATTGTAAATAGAATTTTAATAAAATAGTAATATAATATAAAAGGGAAATAAATTACATAAATTGTATGCATTTAGAATTTTTATATTTTAGCAATTTAAAATTATTAAGGAGGAGAAAATTTTGGAGATTGGGTTAGAAAAGAAATATTACAAAACCTTTGACATTGTAAGAATTCCATTTAAAGCATCTAAACTATATACAATATTGTTGTTTATAATTAGCTTATTAGATGGAATAGTCCCTACTTTTCAAGTAGTGGTAACAGCTACTTTTTTAGATACAGCAATTGCAGTATTTAAAAATGAAAAAAGTTATAATGAAGTAATTGCTCCAATAATCATATTAATAGCATTACTTGCATATATTTGGGTTTCTGACAAGTTAGCAAAACTTGTAGAGGCAAAGCTGGAAATTAAACTAAGAGAAAGTTTTAAAACTAGTATAATGGAAAAAAGGGCGAAGTTAGAGTATAGGTATATAGAAAACGATGAGACTTGGAATTTAATGTCAAGGGTTTCTAAAGATAGTGAAATTAAGTGTAAAGATGCGTATAAAAATCTATTAGCTATGTGTAAATTTTCAATTAAAGTTATAGGATTACTTTTTATATTATTTACAAAAGTATGGTGGACACCACTTGTTATAATAGCAATCTCAGTGCCATTGTTAAAATTAGCTTTAAAAGGTGGAAAGGCTAGTTATGATGCAGAGAGAATACTTTCAAAGTATCAAAGAAAATTTGAATATTTGGGAGAAGTTCTTACAGGAAGAGAAGCTGTAGATGAAAGAAGTTTATTTAGATATACTGATGATATAAATGAAAAATGGATAAATGAATATGAAACTGCTAGAAAAATAGAGTATAAAGTACTTTTGAAGTGGTTTATAAAAATGAAGTCTAGTGGAGTTATAACAACATTGCTTTCAGTAATTATAATTATAGTATTTATAAAACCAGTTTTAAATGGTGAAATTACTATAGGATTTTTTATAGCTATATCTAATGCAGTTTTTGGTTTAATTCAAATAATGTCATGGCAGATTTCTAATATTGCAGATACTTTAGCAAAAAACAAAGAGTATCTAAAAGATTTAAGTGAATTAGTAAATTTAGATGAATGTGAAGGTGCTATAGAGAAGCCTTATAACATTTCTGAAAATGTAAAATCCTTAGAATTTAAAAATGTGTCTTTTAAATATCCAGGAACTAATAATTATATACTAAAGGAACTTTCTTTTAAAATTGATGAAGGAAAACACTATGCATTTGTAGGAACAAATGGTGCAGGGAAAAGTACAATAACAAAACTTATAACTGGTTTATACGATAACTTTGAAGGTGAAATCCTCATAAATGATAAAAGTATAAGAGAATATACAAAGAGCCAATTAAAATCTTTATTTGCTATAGTACATCAAGATTTTTCAAAATATTTCGTAAAATTAAAAGATAATGTTGCACTAGGAAATATTAATTCTATGGAGAACAAATCTGATGATGGATATATATATGAAGCTATAAAAACAGTTAAATTAAATGATTTTGTAGATACTCTTCCAAATAAATTAGATACAGAGCTTGGAAAAATAAAAGACAATGGAATAGATCTTTCTGGAGGACAGTGGCAAAGATTAGGAATTGCTAGAGCCATCGTAAGTAATGCTTCACTTAAAATTTTAGATGAACCAACAGCAGCATTAGATCCAATAAGTGAAAGCAATATGTATGAGGAGTTTGAAAAAATAAGTAGAGGAGGAACTACTATTTTCATAAGTCATAGACTCGGTTCTACTAAACTAGCTGATGAAATTTTTGTTATAGACAATGGTAAAGTTGCAGAAAGTGGTTCTCATGATGAACTTATGAATATAGATGGAATATATAAAAATATGTATGAAAGTCAAAGGGGATGGTATTTATGATGGATAATAATAAAGGAATATCTTTTTTTACAATACTAAAGAAAACAATACCATTAGCATTTTTTGCATGCCCTATATACTTTATGATTAATAACATTGTAGGAATGTTTCATGGAATGAGCTTTGGTGTAAATACCTATGTAACACAAAGATTTTTTGACTTAACAGAAAGAGAAGTAAGATTAGGAGGATCATTTTCAAAAATACTTTATGGTGCCATAGTACTTGGTATTGTACTTGTTATAAGTCAAGTACTGAATGGTGTGTCTAATTTTATGAGCAATAATATGGAAAAAAAGATGACAGGAAAGTTTTTAAAGTTAATTAATGAAAAAGCTGGAAAGCTTAATCAAGTTGATTTTGAAAATCCTAAATGTTTGGATGATATAAATAAGGCAAAAGAAGGAGCTAAGGGAAGTATTAATCTTATTCTAGTACTTAGTTTTATACTTATGTGTTATTTTCCATATATTATTTTCATGGCAATTTATCTTTATAGATTAAAACCTATTTTAGCTATATCATTAGTAATAATATTTATACCAGTAGCATTTACCCAATTTGTTAGAGTAAAAATATTTGGAGATTTAGAAGATAAGTCAGCACCATTAAGAAGGCAGACTGAATATTATGAAGGTTGTATAGTTGGAAAGGAATATTATAAGGAAACTAGAATTTTAGGTGCATTTAATTATTTTAGAAAATTATATACTGATGCTGTAAAGTTGCTTAATAATAATATATGGAAAGCTGAGAAGAAGGCAGCAATTATAGAACTTTCTATGAGTATATTAACTTTTTTAGGATATGCTGGTGTTTTATATCTATTATTAGATGCATTAATGAAAAAGGAAATATCTATAGGAGCATTTGGAGCAGTATTTGCATCTGTAGATATGATGTTTGGAATGATGGAAGAAATAGTTTATATGCACATTGGTAGTATTACCAAGGAAATAGGTTTAGTTAGAAATTTTATTAGATTTTTAGATATGCCTGAAAGATGTGGTGAAGAAGTTTATACAAATGGATCAATAGGAATTGATATAGACAATGTTTCATTCCAATATCCATGTGCTAATAAAAAATCACTGGATAGTGTAAATTTAAAAATAAAAGAAAATGAAACTATAGCTATTGTAGGTGAAAATGGAGCAGGAAAAACTACGTTAGTAAAGCTTATAATGGGTATTTATATGCCAACAGAAGGAACTGTAAACATAGGGAATGTAGATACTAAAAAAGCATCAATGAAATCATTGTATAAGGATATTTCATGTGTTTTTCAAAAATATCAAAGATATAAAATGACACTTAAAGAAAATGTAGTTATTGGGTATGTAGATGGTGATGATAAGTACATTGAAAATAATTTTGATAATTCTATATATAAATCTGATTTAGATGTAAATAGAAAAAGTTTTCCAGATGGATATGAAACAATGCTTTCAAGAGAGTTTGATGGTGTGGATCTTTCTGGTGGACAGTGGCAAAGAGTTGCTATTGCAAGAGGATTTTATAAAAATCATAAGATGATAGTTTTAGATGAACCAACAGCAGCAATAGATCCTGTTGAAGAAACAAAAATATATAAAAAGTTTTCAGAAATGGCTAAGGGGAATACAGCAATAATAGTTACTCATAGATTAGGCTCAGCTAAAATTGCAGATAGAATAGTGGTTATGGATGATGGAAGAATATCAGAAATAGGAAGTCATGAAGAACTAATGGAGAGTAATGGGAAATATAGAGAAATGTATGATGCACAAAGACAATGGTATGTAAGAGAAGAGGAAACAGTTTAATTTTAAAATATGTAAAATAGAAAAGAATCTAAGAAGTAGTTAAAGCTTTTTAGGTTCTTTTTTATGCTTCTATTATTTGAAAGTCTATATTCTCAAGTTTAATTAGTAATTGTTTAAGGGATATAGTTTCCTTTAGGGCTATGTTAGTATTTTAGTATAGAAGTTATTTGAGGAGGGGGAAAAATGAATTTAGAGTTTAGAAAAGCTACAAGAGAAGAGTCAAAGTTAATGGTAAATTGGAAATTTGAAGGGGAGTATTCATTTTATGACAATGATAAAACAAAAGCCAAAAAAGAATGTATAGAAAACATGTTTGAAGATGAATTTGCATTTGTCATTTACAATGAAAATAATGAACTTATAGGGAATTGTTGTTTTGATAGAGATGAAGATGATAATGGTAAAGAGGTGCTTTTATTTGGCATTCAAATGAAGCCAGAACTTACGGGAAAAGGACTTGGTAAAGAAGTTGTAGAAAAAGCTTTAGAATTTGGAAAAAGCAAATTTAAGTATAATGAAATTAATCTATTAGTTGCAAAGTTTAATAAGAGAGCTATAAAAGTATATGAAAAAATAGGTTTCAAAAAAATTGATGAGTTTATAATGAATGCTAATGGAGAACAGAAAGAATTTATTGAAATGAATAAAAAATGGAAATAAGTTAAAAGGATGATAGAGTTGGAATTTAAATTAGAATCAAAAACTTATAACATTATGGATATTATAAAAATACCATTTAAAGCATCAAAAATTTATTCGTTATTATTATTTGTATTTTCAATTTTAAATGGGGTAGTTCCAACATTACAAGTAATAGTTACAGCTAAGTTTTTAGATGTAGCAATATTAATATTTAAAGGTGAAAGAGATTATAGTGATATTTTTATGTATATAGCACTAATAATGATTTTAATAGCTTATGTATGGATTTCAAATAATGTTATAAAGATGATAGAAACAAAATTAGAAATTAAACTAAGAGAAAGTTTTAAAATTAAAATAATAGAAAAAAGAGCAAAATTAAAATATAAATATATTGAAAATGAACATATATGGGATTTAATATCTAGGGTTTCAAAAGATGCAGAAAGCAAATGTAAAAATGCATATAGAGATTTATTATCAATGAGTAGTATGGTAATTAGGGTATTAGGATTATTAATTGTGTTATTTACCAAAGTTTGGTGGACTCCATTTACTATAGTTTTAGTTTCAGTTCCACTATTTAAAGTAGCATTAAAAGGAGGCAAGGCTACATATAATGCAGAGAGAAAAGTTTCAAAATATAAAAGAAAATTTGAATATTTAAGTGATGTTCTTTTAGGAAGAGACTGTGTAGATGAGCGAATTTTATTTGGATATACAAATAAGATAAATGAAAACTGGAAAGAACAATATGAAATTGCAAGGAAAATAGAGTATAAAGAGGAAGTAAAGTGGTTTATAAAAATGAAATGTAGTGGCATATTAACTGCAATACTTTCCATATTAATAATACTTGTTTTTATAAAACCAGTTTTAGATGAAAAAATTAGTATTGGACTTTTTATATCAATTTCAAATGCAGTGTTTGCATTAATACAAATGATGTCATGGGAGTTAACAAATTACTCAGATCAACTTGCAAGAAATGCTGAATATCTAAAAGATTTAGATGAATTTGTAAAATTAGATGAAAGTGATGGTGCCATAGATAAACCATATAAGAAACAAATTAAAGTTAAGTCTTTAGAATTTAAAAATGTATCTTTTAAATATCCAGAAACAAATAATTATGTATTAAAAAATCTTTCATTTGTAATAGAAGAAGGAAAGCATTATGCATTTGTAGGAACGAATGGTGCAGGAAAGAGCACAATAATAAAATTAATAACAGGATTATATGAAGAATTTGAGGGAGACATTCTTATAAATCAAAAAAGTATAAATGAATATACAAAAAGTGAATTAAAGGTTTTAACTTCCGTAGTTTGGCAAGACTTTTCAAAATATTATATAAGTATTAAAGATAATATTGCATTAGGAAATATAAATAATATGGGAAAGGAAGATAAATATATAGAGGAAACGTTAAAAACTGTTGGATTATATGAATTTGTAGAAAAATTATCTAAAGGACTTAATACTGTGCTTGGAAAAATTAAGAATGATGGTATAGATCTTTCAGGGGGACAGTGGCAAAGAATAGGAATTGCTAGAGCTATTGTAAGTAATGCATCACTTAAAATTTTAGATGAACCAACAGCAGCATTAGATCCAATAAGTGAAAGCAATATGTACAAAGAATTTGAGAAAATAAGTAGAGGGGGAACTACTATCTTTATAAGCCATAGACTTGGTTCCACTAAACTTGCGGATGAAATTTTTGTTATAGATAATGGAAAAGTTGTAGAGTGTGGATCACATGAAAAATTAATGAATTTAAATGGAACATATAAGAAAATGTATGAAAGTCAAAGGAGCTGGTACTTATGATAAATAATAATAAACGTATATCTATTTTCAAAATGCTAAAAACAGTAGTACCAATAGCTTTTTTGACTTGTCCATTATATTTTATTTTTAGTAGTATATTAGGTGTTTTTCATGGAGTTTCTTTTGGAGTAAACACATTTATGACTCAAAAGTTTTTTGATACGGTGGCAAATACTATAAAAATCAAAGGTGATTTTAAAACTGTAGTTTATATGACTATATTGTTAGGAATAGTACTTATTATAAATCAGATTTTAAATGGACTTAGTAACTTTGCAAGTATGAATTTAGTAAAGAAAATAACAGGTTCTATGAATAAAATAGTAAATGAAAAGTCTGGAAATATAAGGCCAATTTATTTTGAAAACCCTAAATTTTTAGATGATATAAATAAGGCTAAAGAGGGAGTAACTGCTAGTGTAGAAATAGTTATAGTCATTGCATTACTTTTAACATTTTATGTTCCTTATTTTATTTTTATGGGAATTTATCTTTACAAATTAAAACCTATTTTAACATTTTCAATCATATTAATATTTATACCAGTAGCATTAACACAATTTGTTAGGGTGAAAGTATTTGGAGATTTAGAAGATGAAGCAGCTCCATTAAGAAGAGAAAATAATTATTATGAAAGTTGCATGGTAGAAAAAGAGTATTATAAAGAGACTAGAATTTTAGGGATTTTTGGATATTTTAAAGATTTGCATTTAAAGTCATTAAGGTTACTAAATAAAAAAATATGGAAAGCAGAGAGAAAAGTAGATTTTATTGAAATTGGCATGAGTATAGTAACACTTTTAGGATATGCTAGTGTTTTATATTTATTGTTTAGGGCATTAATGCAAAGAGAAATATCAATAGGTGCATTTGGAGCTGTTTTTGCATCGGTAGATATAATGTTTAGTATAATGAAAGAAATAATTTGTAGTCATATAGGTGAACTCACAAAAGGTTTAGGAGCTGTTAGAAACTTTATAAGATTTTTAGAAATACCTGAAGAAACAGGTGAAGCTATAAATATAGATACTTTTGACATTGTTATGAATTATGTATCTTTTATATACCCATATGCTAAAAATAAATCTTTAAATAGTGTAAATTTAAAAATAAAAGAAAATGAAACTATAGCTATTGTAGGTGAAAATGGAGCAGGAAAAACTACCTTAGTAAAACTTATAATGGGTATTTATATGCCAACAGAAGGAACTGTAAAAATAGGAAATGTAGATACTAAAAAAGCATCAATGAAATCATTATATAAGGATATTTCATGTGTTTTTCAAAAATATCAAAGATATAAAATGACACTTAAAGAAAATGTAGTTATTGGATATGTAGATGGTGATGATAAGTACATTGAAAATAATTTTGAGGATTCTATATATAAATCTGATTTAGATGTAAATAAAAAAAGTTTTCCAGATGGATATGAAACAATGCTTTCAAGAGAGTTTGATGGTGTGGATCTTTCTGGTGGACAGTGGCAAAGAGTTGCTATTGCAAGAGGATTTTATAAAAATCATAAAATGATAGTTTTAGATGAACCAACAGCAGCAATAGATCCTGTTGAAGAAACAAAAATATATAAAAAGTTTTCAGAAATGGCTAAGGGGAATACAGCAATAATAGTTACTCATAGGTTAGGCTCAGCTAAAATTGCAGATAGAATAGTAGTTATGGATGATGGAAAAATATCAGAAATAGGAAGTCATGAAGAATTAATGGAGAGTAGTGGAAAATATAGAGAAATGTATGATGCACAAAGAGAATGGTATGTAAGATAAAAAATAGTTTTAAAATAGATATTTAAGTAAATAAAATGAAAAGGAATTTAAAAAATGTTATAGTTTTTAAATTCCTTTTTTATTAATCAATATTTAATCATAAGTTCATTATAAATAATACATTAGTATATTAAGAAAAAAATAACTTTAGAACTATGTAATATATTGTTAATAAAAAATTTATAATATTTTACATAAATGGTGCTATAATGTAAAAAGGTACACAGATATTTATAATATGTAGAGTTGTTAAAAATGAATTATATAGTCTTTATAACTTTACTTTAAACGCTTAAAGGGGTGAGAATTTTGGAGTTTAATTTGGAAAAGAAGAATTATAAGACCATAGATATTTTAAAAATTCCATTTAATGCATCTAAAGTTTATACTATATTATTTTTTATAATTAAGCTTTTAAATGGATTAATTCCTACAATTCAAGTGGTGGTAGTAGGGAGTTTTTTGGATACAGCCATTGCAATATTTAAAAATGAAAAACAATATAGTTCCATAATTGATTCATTAGTTATATTAATAATTCTAATTGCGTATAGTTGGACTTCGGATAAGGTTTTAAAACTTGTGGAATCAAAGCTTGAAATTAGACTTAGAGAGGCTTTTAAGTTTAGCATAGTCGAAAAAAGATCAAAGGTTGAATATAAGTATATAGAAAATAGTAAAAGTTGGGATTTAATGTCTAGAGTATCTAAAGATGCTGAAACAAAATCTAAAGATGCATTAGATAATTTATTAACAATGATGGAGATGTCACTTAGAGTTATAGGATTATTAGTTATATTATTTACTAAGGTATGGTGGACACCAATTGTCATATTGATTATTTCGGTTCCATTATTTAAGCTAGCTTTAAAAGGTGGAAAAGCTAGTTATGAGGCTGAAAGAGAACTTTCAAAATATCAAAGAAAGTTTGAATATTTAGGAGATGTACTTACAGGAAGAGAAGCTGTAGATGAAAGAAGTTTATTCCAGTATACAGATGCTGTAAATGAAAAATGGATAGAACAGTATGAAACGGCAAGAAAAATAGAATGTAAAGTGCTTTTAAAATGGTTTGTAAAAATGAAATCTAATGGAGTTATAACAACATTAATTTCAGTACTTATAGTTGTTGTATTTGTAAAGCCAGTGCTAAATAAGGAAATTACTGTAGGCTTTTTTATAGCTATATCTAATGCAGTTTTTGGAATAATTAATACGTTATCATGGAGAATTTCATGGAATGTAGATACTCTTGCAAAAAATAAAGAGTATTTAAAGGATTTAACTGAATTAATAAATATGAAAGAAAGTGAAGGAGCTATAGAAAAACCTTGTAAGAATAGTATAGATATAGAATCACTAGAATTTAAAGATGTATGCTTCAAATATCCAGGAATGCAAAATTATATATTAAAGAATCTTTCATTTAAAATAGATGCAGGGAGACATTATGCTTTTGTAGGAACTAACGGTGCTGGAAAAAGTACAATAACAAAACTTATAACTGGATTATATGATAACTTTGAGGGTGAAATTCTTATAAATAATAAAAGTATAAGAGAATACAGAAAAGCTGATTTAAAGTCAATGTTTGCTATAGTGCATCAAGATTTTTCAAAGTATTTTATAAAAATTAAAGATAATGTTGCACTAGGTAATATTAATAAAATGGAAAATGAAAAAGATGATGAATATATAAAAGATGCTATTAGAACAGTAAAATTAGATGAAGTTGTAAATATTCTTCCTAATAAGCTTAATACAGAACTTGGAAAGATTAAAGAGGGGGGAGTAGATCTTTCGGGAGGACAGTGGCAAAGGCTAGGAATTGCTAGAGCAATTGTAAGTAATGCTTCACTTAAAATTTTAGATGAACCAACGGCATCATTAGATCCAATAAGCGAGAGTAATATGTATGAGGAGTTTGAGAAAATAAGTAGAGGCGGAACTACTATTTTTATAAGTCATAGGCTAGGATCTACTAAACTCGCAGATGAAATTTTTGTTATAGACAATGGTAATGTTGTAGAAAATGGTTCACATGATAAACTTATGAGTTTAGATGGAATATATAAAAATATGTATGAAAGTCAAAGGAGATGGTATTTATGATAAATAAGAAAGATATATCATTTTTTACAGTGTTGAAGAAAACAATACCATTAGCCTTTTTCTCATGCCCTGTATATATGATAATTGTTAATATTATAGGGGCTATTAATGGCATTGGTTGGGGAGTAAACACTTATGTAACACAAAGATTTTTTGATACAGTTGAAAGAGAAGTAAATATAGGTGGAAGTTTCAGAAAAGTAATATATGGTGTAATATTACTAGGAAGTGTAGTTATTACAATTCAGGTATTAAATGGTGTATTAATTTTTATGTCTAATAATTTAGGAAAAATAATAAAGGGAAACTTTTTTAAATTAATTAATGCAAAGGCAGCAAGGTTAAATCAACTAGACTTTGAAAATCCCAATTGCTTAGATGATATAAATAAAGCAAAAGAAGGGGCAATGGGAGCAATAGAAACTGTTAGACTACTTTTGCTTATAGTCATAGCGTATACTCCATACTTTATATTTATGGCTATATATCTTTATAAATTAAAGCCTCTTTTATCTATATCCATATTAATAATTTTTGTACCAGTTGGATTTACTCAATTTCTTAGGATTAAAATGTTTGGAGATTTAGAAAATAAAGTAGCACCACTAAGAAGACAAACTGAATATTATGAAGAATGTATAGTGGGAAAAGAGTACTTTAAAGAAACTAGAATTTTAGGTGCATTTAATTATTTTAAAAGCTTATATCAAGATGCTTTGAAGAGATTGAATACTGATATATGGAAAACTGAAAAAAGACTAGCACTTATAGAAATATTTATGAGTGTATTAACATTTTTAGGATATGCCGGAGTTCTATATTTATTATTTGATGCATTAATGAAAAAAGAAATATCAGTGGGAGCTTTTGGAGCAGTCTTTGAATCTATAAATGTTATGTTTAGCATGATGAAAGAAGTCATTTACAAGCACATAGGAAATATTACGAAAAAGTTGGGGTTAGTTAGAAACTTTATTAGATTTTTGGACATGCCTGAAAGAATAGGTGAAGATGTAAATATAGATGGAGAAATAGGAATTAAGATAGAAAATGTTTCATTTGAGTATCCATATACTAACAAAAAGAGCTTAGATGATATAAATTTAGAGATTAAAGAAAATGAGACCATTGCTATTGTAGGAGAAAATGGAGCAGGAAAAACTACATTAGTAAAACTTATAATGGGTATTTATATGCCAACAGAGGGAACTGTAAAAATAGGAGATGTAGATACTAAAAAAGCATCTATGAAATCATTATATGAAAATATATCTTGTGTTTTTCAAAAATATCAAAAATACAAAATGACATTTAAGGAAAATATATGCATTAGCAATGCAATATGTGATGATGATTATAATGAAAATAATTTAGCAATTGCTATATGTAAATCAGATTTAGATATAAATGAAAGAAGTTTTCCAAATGGATATGAAACAATGCTTTCAAGAGAGTTTGATGGTGTAGATCTTTCTGGTGGACAGTGGCAAAGAGTTGCTATTGCAAGAGGATTTTATAAAAATCATAAAATGATAGTTTTAGATGAACCAACAGCAGCAATAGATCCTGTTGAAGAAACAAAAATATATAAAAAGTTTTCAGAAATGGCTAAGGGGAATACAGCAATAATAGTTACTCATAGATTAGGTTCAGCTAAAATTGCAGACAGAATAGTAGTTATGGATGATGGAAAAATATCAGAAATAGGAAGTCATGAAGAACTAATGGAGAGTAATGGGAAATATAGAGAAATGTATGATGCACAAAGACAATGGTATGTAAGAGAAGAGGAAACAGTTTAGTTTTAAAATATGCAAAACAGAAAAGAATCTAATAAGTAATTAAAGCTTTTTAGATTCTTTTTTTATTATGTATATATTTTTTTATCTTTTAAAAACAGGAGAAATGACTTTAAACATATCTTCTTTCGATTTTAAATTCAATTGCTTTTTCAATTTCATGAAGCATTCTGTCATCTTTAGGATCTACAAAAAGACAAGTGTATCCTTTTTCACCAGCTCTTCCAGTTCTACCTATACGATGAATATATGATTCAACACTTTCTGGAATGTCATAGTTGTAAATGTGAGTTACGCCACTAACATCTAAACCACGAGATGCAACATCTGTAGCTATTAAATATTGAATATCGGCATTTCTAAAAGCTTTCATTATTCTTTCACGTTTAGCTTGTGGTACATCACTATGAAGTTTTTCACAACGGAAACCATTTTTAGCAAGAGATAGCTCCAGGTTGTCGGCTCTTCTTTTAGTTCTACAAAATATTATTGACATAAAAGGATTATCTTCTTTTAACACAGTACATAGTGAATCTAACTTTTGTCTATCTGTAGTTTCAACTACATTTTGCTTAATATTAGTAAGAGTAACTTCTTCTTTTTTCACTGCAACAACTATTGGATCATTCATATATCTATATGCAAGTTTTTTTACTGCTGAATCCATAGTTGCAGAAAAACATAATGTTTGATGTTTTTTAGAACACTCTTTTATAATTTTTTCTACTTCATTTTTAAATCCCATAAATAACATTTGGTCAGCTTCATCTAAAACTAAAGTCTTTAACTTAGAAAGATTTACAGTTTTCTTATCAAGATGATCTAACAATCTACCAGGAGTTGCAATAATTAAATGAGTATTTCCTTTAAGTTTTTTTAGTTGAGAACCTATGTCTTTTCCACCATATAAAGCTAATATATTTATATCTTTAGCACATTTTAACTTCATAGCCTCTTCTGTTATTTGTATTGCAAGTTCTCTTGTAGGAGTTACAATAAGCCCTTGGACTTCATTTATATTTGGAGATATATTTTCAAACATAGGCAGTAAAAATGCTAGAGTTTTTCCTGTACCTGTTTGAGCTTCAGCTATAACATCTTTTCCTTCTTTTATGAATGAAATACTTTCTTCTTGTATAGGTGTTGGATTTGTAATACCAGATTTTTTTAATATATCAATAATATCATTATTAATTCCTAATTCTTTAAAATTCATTATTTCTTACCTTTCGTTTATAAGATAAAATTAAAACCTTTTTAATTTTATCTTTATTTACAGTTTTAATATATCTAAGTTTTTATTTGCACATCTATTAATAATATCACAAGGTGATAATTAATACTAATATTTATTATTTATTATTAAATAAATTATTTAATGGTATTTTACTATTTAAAGGAAAAATAATTGTAAAAAATGTATAATATACCTTGTAAAGTTATTGTAAGGGAATTAAGTTATAAATAATGTTGAACCTATGGTTATTTCTATAGGATAAATGTGAAAATACTTACTGAAATAGGGGGAATTATGGATAATATTAAAATTTTACTAGTTGAAGATGATGAAGCTGTTGCCTTAGGCATTGAATATAATTTGAAAAATGAAGGGTTTCAGGTAGCATTAGCTAAAAATATGGCTATGGCTCAAAGGTTATTTAGTGAAGAATTTAAACTTATTCTTTTAGATATTGGATTACCAGATGGCAATGGATATGAGTTTTGTAAATATGTAAGAGAAAAGAGCAAGATGCCAATAATATTTTTAACAGCATTAGATGAAGAGGTTAATGTAGTATTAGGATTTGATCTTGGTGGAGATGATTATGTCATAAAACCATTTAGAATAAAAGAACTTTTATCAAGAATTAAAGCTGTACTTAGAAGAACAAATAACTCAAATAAAACAAAACTTATTTCTGGAGATATAGAAGTAAATAGCTTAAGTGCAAAAGTGTACAAGAATAAAAAAGAAATTACTTTAACATCTGTTGAATATAAATTACTTTTATATTTTATGTCTTATCCATGCAAGGTCATTTCTAAAGAAGAAATTCTACATAGACTTTGGGATATTCAGGGAGATTTTGTAGATGAAAATACACCAGCTGTATATGTTAGAAGACTTAGAGAAAAACTTGAAGATGAACCATCAAAGCCTAAATTTTTAGTAAATTTAAGAGGGTTAGGTTATAGATGGAACAAAAATGTTATAGAGGAGTAAAGTGCAAAATGAAATATACATATAAAAATAATTATTTAAAATTTAACTTATTATGGAGTATTGTTGTAGCACTTTTAATGATTATATTAAATATTAGTATTGATATTAGCTTTGAAAAAATTAAACAAAATTATATAAATGAAAGTTATGCAATAATAGGTTCATTTTATAATAGACAAGCTATGGAAGAAGACACCATAGCTAAAATTTTCACACAAGGTGCTAAATATGGGGATTGTGAAAAAGGAAAGCAAATTTTATCTTCTTATGGTTATAAAGAAAATATGGATATTAAATTGTTACCAAATATAAATAAATCTTATAAAACATTAAAATTACATATCAATGCTTTAGTGATTAGTTCTATGTTTATATTATATTTAATTGTACTTATTTTTTATAAAAAGATTGTTAGTTATATAAAAATGATAAATAAGGGAATAAAAAATGTAGTTGAAGGAGACTTTTCTTTAAGATTTTCATTTATGGGGGAAGGTGTGTTTAGTGTACTTTCACATAATTTTAATCAAATGGCAGAGAGATTAGAAAATGCAATAAATCAGCTTAACAAAGAAAAAGTATTTTTGAAGGATACCTTAGTAAATATATCCCATCAGCTTAAAACTCCAATAACATCTATGAGTTTATTTACTGAAGTATTAAGTAATAACTCTTCTATGGATAAAGGTGATGTAGAAAAAATAGCTTATAAGATGAGGAGTTCTGTGTATTCTATGGAATGGCTTATAAGAAAATTATTGAAACTTGCTAAAATTGAAGGTGGAGTTGTTGAATATAAAAAGATAAACAGTAGTTTAAAAGAAACTATAGAAAATGCTTTGGAGCCTTTGTTAACAAGTATTGAAGAAAAAAATTTAAATTTACAATTAAAGCTTCAAGAAGGAGTATATCCTCATGATAAGGGATGGACCAGTGAAGCTTTAACTAATATAATAAAAAATTCTATTGAGCACATAAGTGACTATGGTGAAATTTCTATTTGTTATGAAAATAATTCTATTTATCATAAAATTAGTATAAGTGATAATGGGACTGGAATTAATAAAGAAGATTTACCACATATTTTTGAACGATTTTATAAGGGGAAAAGCAAAATAAAAAGAAAAGATTCTATAGGCATAGGATTGGCTCTTTCTAAGAGCATAATAGAAGGTCAGGGAGGGTTTTTAGAAGTAGAAAGTATAAAAGATAAGGGAAGTAAATTTATAGTTACCTTTCTTACAAATTTGTAAGAAAGGTATTTATCTTATAGTAAGAATTAAAGTGTATATTTATAAGTGTAGAGGAAAGTGAGGGGAAGTAATGTGAAAAGCTACATAGATATAGCTAATAAATATTTTATGAAAAATAAAAAACGGAGCATGCTTAATATAATTGCAATAATAGTAGCTATTATGTTCATAAGTGGTACTGGGCATATAATTTATTCTTCTCAGCAGAACATTATTAATATGCTAAGAGCTGATGGAGATTACCACGTTAAATTTGAATTAGATGAAAAGGAAAAATATGAAAATATTAAGGCGCATGTAGTAGTAGATAAGTCAACTTTTCGTCAGAAAGTTGGAAATGTAAAACTAGGAGAAAAAACATTAGTTATTAATGAAATAAATAGTGATAAGTTTAGTTTATTGGGTGTAAGGGTGGAAGAAGGGAGATTTCCGGAAAATTCCAATGAAATAATATTAAGTGGAGATTTTAAAGAGAGTGATACAAAAAAGATTGGAGATAAGATAACGGTTAAATTATTTCATGGAAAAAGCATGGAATATACTGTTGTAGGTTTTTCTCAATGTATAAATAGACCGTTTTTAGAAATATTTGATGCATATACTATTAGTAAGAATATAGTTATGGATAATGTAGAAGTTTATTTAAAATTAAAAGAGGTAGGAAAGCTAAATGATAAAATAGATAAATTAGTTGAAGATTTTAATATAAAAAGTGATAAAGTTTTTAAAAATGAACCACTTTTAAATGCAATAGGTGAAGGAAGAAGTAAAAGTGCAATTATAGATTACATTACTTTTTTTATGGTAGCTATTGTTGTAATGATTGCAACGTTAATATTTATATATAATTCATTTAATATAGCTACTATGGAACGAATGAAAGAATACGGGTTAATAAAGGCTATAGGTGGAACTAATAAACAAATTAGAAGAATTATAATCAAGGAAACTTTTATAATTGGATTAATAGCACTTCCCATAGGATTAATTTTAGGTGTTATAGCAAGTTCTAAACTATTTAAAACATTTAACAATTTAATTTTAAATAATACACTTACTGTAAAAACATATTTTTCTCTAGAAAGTATTTTAATAGCAATATTAATTACTTTCATTACATTATATTTATCAGTAATTTCAGTGCTAGGAAAAGTAAAAAAAATATCACCATTAGATTGCTTTACTAATAGGAATTGTGAGATAAAAAAACTTAATAATAGAAAAATGAATTTAAATAGTAAAATTTTTAGCATTGAAGGAATTATTGCAAATAGAAATATAAGAACCAATAAAGGACGATTTAAATCAACAGTAATTTCAATTGTAATATCAATAACAATTTTTATTACATTTAGCAGTTTAGTTTGCAATATAGACAAGCTACCATATGAGGCTTTTCCAATAGATAAGAATATGGCAAGGTATAATCATTATTTTACTAATATATATGATGATAAAAATAGTATGAAAATTATAAAAAGAAATAGTGAAGAAATAAAGTTACTTGTAGATAATGCAAAAAAGATTGATGGAGTTAAAAATGTATATAAAATATATGAGGGCATAAAATCCTATACTTTTATGCCTAAAAATAAAGTAATGGTAAAAGGAGATACAATAAGTATAAATGGTTCCCAATATACTAATTTAAAATCAGAAATAGTGCCTATTGATTTAGAAAGTATTGATGAAATTTCGCCATATCTTTTAAATAGTTTTAATAATAAAGAAAAAATGAAAAAGGGAAAAGGTGTCTATATTACTCAAGTAAGCTATGAACAAGACATGAAAAATTTAGGAAATATAAAATATAATAAGAAAGATATTACAAAGTTGAAGGTTGGAGATGAAATATTAATTGATACATCAAATTTAATGAGTACTAATAAATTTGAAAGTAATAATAGTACAGTAAATGAAGTTATGAAGGTAAAGGTTTTGGGCACAGTTAGAGTAAATCTTTTTGATAAAGAAAGCATTGAGAATGCTTATCCAACAATATATATGACTACAGAACTTTATAATGATTTAATTGAAAAGAAACGCATAAATTCAGTTAAAGATAATGAAAAAGACGTTAATAAAAAGTTAGAATTAGATAGGCTGCAGCCAGCAGAAGTTAAGGGTATGGTTGTAAGTTATAAAGAAGATTTAGGAAATAAAAAAAGAGGTGATATTGGAAAAACATTAATGGATAAGTGGAACGAATATATTGAAAATGAAAAAATTAGTAATATGGATAGTGAAAACTTTAGTAGCAATACAATTTTTACTGATGTAGATGACAAATATATTAAGTTTAGTAAACTATTTTATTTTAGTGTTATAGCATTTATAACTATTATAAGTATGGCAAATGTGTTTAATGTAGTAAATACTAATGTAACCTTAAGAAGTAAAGAACTAGAACTTTTAAGTGTTGTTGGGGCTTCAAGAAATAGCATAAATAAAATAATGTATTTAGAAGGAATTTTGTATTCTGTTATAGGAATAATATATGGAGCTATTATTGGGGGAATAAATTCTATATTCCTAAATGTGATGTTTAGAAGTGCACATGATATAGCATATGTGTATCCTTATAAAGAAACTTTAATAAGTATAGTATTTTTTTTAGTGATTGGAATACTTGCAATATATATTCCGCTAAAAAGAGTAAAAAAAGAAAATTTATTAAAACATAAAGAAAAGTAGTTTAGGGGGAAGACAATGTTAATAGTAGAAAATCTTTATAAAACATATGGATGTGGAGATATAAAGGTGGAGGCTTTAAAAAATATAAATCTGACTATTAATCAAGGAGAATTTGTTGCTATAGTAGGAGTTAGTGGCTCAGGGAAAAGTACGCTTTTACATGCTATGGCTGGAATAGATAAGCCAACAGAAGGTAATGTAATTATTGATAATGAAAATATATATGATTTAGATGTAGATAATCTTGCAGTTTTTAGAAGAAGAAATATAGGATTTGTATTTCAATCATTTAACTTAATACCTGTTTTGACTTTAGAGGAAAATATAGAACTACCTGTATTATTAGATCATGAAAAACCAGATAAGTATTACTTAAATGAATTATTAAATTTATTAGAATTAAAAGATAGAAAAAATCATATTCCATCTCAGCTTTCAGGAGGACAACAGCAAAGGGCTGCTATAGCAAGGGCGTTGATATACAAACCTTCAATTATATTTGCAGATGAGCCAACAGGAAATCTTGATAAGGAAAATTCAAAAGAAGTAATGGAACTACTTAAGTTATCTTCTAAGAAATATAAACAAACACTAGTTGTGGTAACTCATGATTTAGAAATAGCATCAGCGGCAGATAGAATAATTACACTTTCTGATGGAAAGATTATAAGTTGATTTTTATAGAAGTTAGTCTTAAAAGACTAGCTTTTAT
This sequence comes from Clostridium amazonense, assembly GCF_056431285.1. NCBI lineage: Bacteria > Bacillati > Bacillota > Clostridia > Eubacteriales > Clostridiaceae > Clostridium > Clostridium amazonense. The sequence goes on from NZ_JBWKMH010000028.1 coordinate 152,904, forward strand.
TTTTATAATTTAACTTTTAATCTTCATATTTTCATATGTATATAAATATAAAGTAGTTAATATTTATGATAAAATACAATTAATACTATAGGATTTCAAGTTGAAAAATGAAATTACTCTTATTTCAATTGATAAAGATATAGTCGAGTGTTATACACAAATTAGCAATTAACGATGAACAATTAACAATGAAGGATAAAACTGAAGTATCAGTTTTAAAAAAAACAATTTTTATAATGATTTGCAGAGTAAATTAATTGAAAATAATATAAAAACGTAGTTTTTAGGCAGTTCTATTCATAAATATTAAGAACGAAGTGAATAATATTAACCAGCATTGGTAATTGCTAACTGTTAATTGATAATTGGTTCCAAACATAACAATGGAATAAACTATAAGATAAGTAATATCATTTGAGAAAGCTATTATTTTCAAATTAAAATAAGATGTTAATTTTGGTGTTTTAAAATGGTGGCTGAGAAGTTAGTTTGGGCAGCTTTTTTTATAGATAGAAATATGAAATAGAGGTAATAAATATGAATAAAACAATTGGTGTTTTAGCACATGTAGATGCAGGAAAGACTACGTTTTGTGAGCAAGTTTTATATCACACAAAATGTATTAGAAATAGAGGAAGGGTGGATCATAAGAATACACTTTTAGATAGTCATTATATAGAAAAGGAAAGGGGAATAACAATTTTTTCTGATCAAGCTATGTTTAATTATAATGAAAGTAATTATTTTTTAGTAGATACTCCAGGACATATAGATTTTTCATCAGAAATGGAGAGAGCAATTCAGATTATGGATTATGCAATTATTATAGTTAGTGCATCTGATGGAATACAGAGTCATACAGAAACTGTTTGGAATTTACTAAGAAAACATAATATACCAACATTTTTCTTTATAAATAAAATAGATATTCCTCATGTGGATTATAAAAATATAATAGAAGAAATTAAAAACAACTTAAGTTTAGATACTCTTTTTATAAAGGATAGTTTAAAAGATGAACAATTAGATAATGAAGTTGTTGAATTTATAGCAGAAAGAGATGAATTAATATTAGAAGGATATTTAGAATGTGAAGTGAAAAAAGAAGAATGTATAAAAGCTTTGAGGAAAATGATAAAAAATAATTTAGTTTTTCCTTGTTTTATAGGTTCGGCACTTCAAGATATAGGAATATATGAATTTATAGATTCATTAGATATTTTAACTTATACTAACTACAATGAAGATGAGTTGTTCAGTGGAAGAGTTTACAAAGTTAAGTATGATGAAGATAAAAATAGAATTACATATATTAAAGTTCTTAAGGGAAGATTAAAAGTAAAAGAAGAGATTAGTGTTAAATGTGGAAATAGTAATAATTTAAATAAAATAAATCAAATAAGAATTTATAATGGTACTAAATTTAAAGCAGTAGAAAGTGTGAAAGCTGGTGAATTATGTGGCATTATTGGAATTCAAAATGCTATAGCTGGAGATGGATTAGGTGAGGTAAAAGAAAAGGTATATAGTGATATAAAGACAACTTTAAAATCAAAGGTGTTTTATGATGCATCACTAAATATAAAAGATGTTTTAAATATTTTTAAAATTTTAGAGGAAGAAGATCCAAATTTAAATATAAAATGGGATGAACATTTAAAAGAATTACATGTAAATATTATGGGAACTATACAACTTGAAATATTAAAAGATATTATAAATGAAAGATTTAATATGAATGTAGATTTTGGACCATGTGAGATTTTGTATAAAGAAACTATAGAAAATGAGAGTATAGGATATGGACATTTTGAGCCCTTAAAACATTATGCAGAAGTACATCTTAGTATAAAAAATGGAGAAAGAGGATCAGGAGTTGTTTATGAGAGTAAATGTCATAGTGATGATTTAACCGCAGGTAATCAAAATTTAGTAGGTACACATATACTTGAAAAGGAACATAGGGGAATTCTTACAGGTTCACCATTAACAGATTTGAAAATAACATTACTAACTGGTAGAGCTCACAATAAACATACTTGTGGTGGAGATTTTAGAGAAGCTACATTAAGAGCATTAAGACAAGGGTTAGAAAAAGCAAATAATATTTTATTAGAACCTTATTATAATTTCAAGATAGAGGCTGAAATGGATTATATGGGAAGAATAATAAGTGATATACAGAAATTAAATGGGATTTTTGAATCACCTGATATACAAATGGACAAAGTAGTTATAAAAGGAAGAGGCCCTGTTGCAACATTTATGGATTATGGAAAAGAACTTATAAAAGTTACAAAAGGAAAAGGCAAGATTAGTTTTAATTTTGCTGGTTACGATGTGTGTCATAATAGTGAGGAAATTATAGAAAAAATAAATTACAATAAGGATGCAGATATAGAGTATACATCCAGTTCTGTGTTTTGTTCTAAAGGTCAAGGATTTATTGTAAAGGGAAATGAAGCAGAGAATCATATGCATTGCTTGAAATGATATAGTATGTAACTAATTTAACATTTTTACACATAATGGTATATACTGATTTATAGGAAGCGAAAATTAGTTAAAAACTAGTTTTTTATAAAATATTATAATTTGTTTTAAAGGCAAAGAAAATATTGTAGAGTGGATTTCAATCCATGGGGATATTCAACATCAACTATTATTGTTAATTTTTGATTAGTTGAAAATATATTAATAGGAATAAATGGTAACTGTATATTTGTCAATTGATAAAGAGGTTATTTTGACTTTGATACGATATATAAGGAAGTGAAAGGATATGCTTATAGATTTAGCTAAGTACGGTAAGAAACTATACAAACATAATGAATTTAGTAGAGAAGAAATTATAAATTATAGTGAACGTAAGTTTAGAAGGACAATAAAGTATGCTTATAGAAATAGTGAATTTTATAAGAAGTTATATTCTTCAAATGGAATAGAATATGGAGATTTAAGCAATATAAATATTAGGGATATTCCTATCATTGATAAAAAATATATTAGAGAAAATTTTTATGATATAGCAGTAAGCAATATATCTAAAGACAAAATTGAAAATGCTATAAAGGGTGACAGCTTATTACCAAGAGTAGGAGAAAAATATATTGTCCATACATCGGGTAGTACAGGAATTCCTACTAATTTTTTGTATAATAAGAGAGCATTAATGATTCTTGAATCTAACTTTGTGAGATTAACATTGCAAGGTGGAGAAAAAAAATTAGGATTAAGTGATTTTCCTTTAAGAAATCTTTATATAGCACCAGTGGGAAGTGGATATGCGTGTACTGCACTTGCTATATTTGGAATGCAAGAATATAAATGTAAAAGTGTTGTTATAAATGCACAAAAACCATTAGATGAATGGGTAAAACTTATAAAAGATTATAATCCTACTTATTTGTCAGGTTATCCATCTTGTTTAAATTTAGTTGCATCATTAAAGGAAGAAGGAAGAATAGATATAAAACCGAAGAAAATAATCACTGGTGGAGAATCTTTAACAAAAGAAGCTAGTGAATATTATAAGAAAGTGTTTGGTGCAGATGTAATTGATTATTATGGTTGCACTGAATCTATTTTTATAGGAGCAGGTAGTAGCTTTTATGATGGAATTTATCTTTATGATGATTTAAATTATACTGAAGTAGATGATAGTAATAGATTAATAATAACACCATTATATAACAGAGAATTTCCACTTATAAGATATAGATTAAGTGATATTGTAGATGGATTTACAAAAGAACAGTTTGGTAGTCTTCCATATACTCATATGAACAAAGTTATGGGAAGAGAAGAAGAAATTATGTGGTTTGTAAACTCAAAAGGAAAAAGAGATTTTCTTCATCCATTATTTTTAGATGATTTAGATGTTAAAGGAATAACAAAATATCAATTTGTACAGAAAAGCATAAATTATTTTGAAATAAGATGTATAACATCAAGTAGGGCAAATGAAAATTTAGAAAAAAGAGAAATAGAAAATCAAATAGATAGATTTTTAAGTGCTAAAGATTTAAACAATGTAAAATATAATATAAAGTTTGTAGATAAATTACAGGTAAATAAAAATACTGGAAAAACTAAGATAGTTATAAAAGAAATATAAAAGAAATGGAGTTGTGATATGTTTTAACACAACTCCGTTTTTTATATGTTGAAGAATTGTTTTATTATATTTTCAGATTTTAATGAAGTATTTATGATAGTTTGTGGGAAAAAGTGCTTTGGTAATAGTTGTTGATATAATGAAGAGGAAAAACGTTCATCTATTAAAAATATAATTCCTTTGTCATCATCACTTCTTATAACTCTTCCAGCTGCTTGAATTACTTTGTTTATTCCTGGAAAAGTATATGCATAATGAAATCCATCACCATTTTTACTATCAAAATGATCCTTAATTAAATTTTGTTTTAATGAAAGTTTAGGTAGTCCTACTCCAACGATAATAGAACCAATTAAAGAATCTCCTTTTAAGTCTATACCTTCTGAAAATACTCCACCAAGAACACAAAAACCTATTATGTTTTGTGTTGTATTAAACTTATCAATAAAATTTAGTCTTTCATCTTCAGTCATAAATGTATCTTGCATAATTATATTGTTGTAATTAAACTCTTCAGTCATTAAATTATAAATATCTTTCATATATTTATAAGAAGGAAAAAATACCATGTAATTTCCTTTCTTTATATTGAAGGTAGTATGAATATAATTACAAACTTTTTTATAATTTGCTTCACGTTTTGTATATTTTGTGGAAACATTATTAGCTATAATAATTTCTCTATTTTTTGTATCAAATGGAGATGTCAAAGTAAGATTATAATCACCATCATCAAAAGCTAAAAGTTCTTTATAATATGGCATAGGTGAAAGAGTTGCAGAAAATAATATAGTAGATACTGCATTTTTAAAAGAAATTTTAAGAGCTGAACTAGGGTTTATACAGAATATATTTATTGTAAGTTCAGAACTAGTTTTTTCGCTATAGCAAATATAATTTTCATCAAAAATATCATTTTTTTTAAGGAAATCATTAATTTTGAAATATAAATCTAATACATTATCTTTAAAATTAATATTATCTTTAGCAAGATAAGTTGTCATAGCATCAAAAACTATGTGCAAAGATTTTATAAATTCAGTTGGGACAGAATCAAATATATAAAAGTTATTTTCTTCATTATATTTTCTAATTTCAATCATTACTTTATTTACTTTATCCAATTTTTTATAAAGTGAAAAGTCATCATTTTTTATAATTTTCTTTAAGTTTAAGAATTCACTTTTAGAAAGTGAAGAAGAATACATATCACGAGCTCTATCAACTAAATTGTGGGCTTCATCAATTAGTAATATGTTTTCATTTTTCTTTTCATTAAAATATGTTTTTAAAGATACTTGCATATCAAAAACATAATTATAATCACATATTATAAAATCACAATAACTTATTAAATCAAGAGATATTTCAAAAGGACAAACCTTATGCTTCATACTATAACTATTTATTATTTCTTTATTTATGTTATCTTCGTTTTCAATAATATCTAGTATAGCATTATTAGCTCTATCAAAATGTCCTTTAGCAAATTCGCAAATAGTAGGATCGCAATTCACATTTTCTTTAAAACATATTTTTTCCTTTGCTGTTAAAGTTAAAGTTTTTAACTTTAAACCTTGATTTCTTAAAAGATTTATAGTATTTTCAGCTATAATTTTAGTACTACTTTTTGCCGTAAGATAAAAAATTCTATTACCTAGTTTTTGTTCTAAAGCCTTTAATGATGGAAACACAGTTGAAATAGTTTTACCAATTCCAGTTGGAGCTTCTAAAAATAATTTTTTGTTATGTTTTATTGTTTGATAAACTGTTACAGAAAGCTCTCTTTGATTGGGTCTATATTTTTCAAAGGGAAATTTTAAAATCTTTATAGAATTATTTCTTAAATTTTTAAAATTATAATCTAAAGTTAAAAATTTGAAATATTTATCAATAGTACAAAAAAAGAAATCTTTAAGATCATCAAAAGAAAAAATTTCACTAAAATCTTTTGATAAAAATGTATCTCGATTTACATATATAATCTTAATAGTTACTTTATCAAGATTATAGAGTTTACAATACATATAACCATATATTTTGGCTTGGGCTATGTGAAGTTCATTGTATATTTCAATAGAAAGTATATCTCGTGATGTACTTTTGATTTCCAAGATTTCAGCGTAGTTATCTTTTGAAATTACACCATCAATTCGACCTTCTAAAAAAATATTTAAACTTTTATAACTAAAAGTATCTTTAATTGGAACTTCTTTTAAAAATTCTTCTTCTTTTTCTTTATGTTCATTTTCATATTCTTTTTGAATGTTTTTATGTATTTTAGTTCCTTCAATAGCAGAACTAGAAGATACATACTCACTATTTAAGTCACCATATCTATAAACAAATTCTACTAGGCTTCTTACAGAAAGCTTAGCACAAGTATTGTCATTATCCAAAACTTAACCCCATTTCGTATAAAGATTGTAATATAATAATATTTTATCAAAGTAGGATAAGTTTACAAGGGAGAATTAAATATATTCGTCACTTGTTATTTTATTAAATATGTTTTAATATAGAATTAACAAAGAAATAAATGTAAGTATGGGAGCAAAAAGCATTTTGCTGAGAGGAAATTGTAGATATTTCGACCGTTGACCTGATCTGGATAATGCCAGCGTAGGAAATCTTAAAGTATATTAAGAATATTATGCTCCTTATCAAGTTTTGGTAAGGAGTTTTTTTATTAAAAAAAGAAAGAGGGATGTTTATGAAAAAGGTACTTACAATAGCAGGGTCAGACAGTAGCGGGGGAGCTGGAATTCAGGCTGATTTAAAAGCGTTTTCAGCAAATAAAACTTTTGGAATGAGTGTTATAACAGCAATAACAGCACAAAATACTATGGGGGTAACGGATATATTTGATATTCCAGAAAGTACTGTAGAATCTCAAATACGAGCTATATTTGAGGATATTGAAGTGTCAGCTACAAAAATAGGAATGGTATCTAATGAAAGAATTATAATAAAAATAGCAAGTGAATTAAAAAAATATAATGCAGAGAATATAGTTGTAGATCCAGTTATGGTATCAACAACAGGATATGATCTTTTAAAACCGGAAGCTAAAAAGGCTCTTATAGAAAATTTACTTCCAATAGCAAAAGTTTTAACACCTAATTTAAGAGAAACTGAAGTTTTATGTGATATGAAGATAGATACTATAGAGGATATGAAAGAAGCAGGTAAAAAAATCCTTCAAATGGGACCTGAATATGTATTAGTAAAAGGTGGTCATTTAGAAGGTAATTGTATTGATGTTTTAGTATCAAAAGATAATATAGTGGAATTAGTAGGAGAAAGAATTAACTCTAAAAATACACATGGAACAGGATGTACTTTATCATCAGCAATAGCATCAAATTTAGCAAATGGATATGATGTTTTAGAATCTGTAAGACTTGCAAAAGAATATATAACAGGTGCAATAAAAAATAGTTTTGATGTAGGACATGGTAGTGGACCTGTAAATCATTTTTATAAATTTTATTAAAGAATAAAGTTATTTGAAAGGTAATAGGGATAATTATGATAAATGAATTTTCAAAGTACATAAATGTAGTAAGAGAAAAGAAACCGTTGGTTTATCATATAACCAATGCTGTAACAATAAATGATTGTGCTAATGTAACCTTAGCAATAGGTGCATCACCACTTATGAGTTTTTGTGAAGATGAACTAGAGGAAATTTTAAGTTTTGCATCAGCATTAGTTATAAATATAGGAACTATGGATAAATCAATGATTAATATAGTGAAAAAGGCAGGGATGATAGCAAATAGATTTAAAAAACCTGTAATTTTAGATCCAGTAGGGGCAGGTGCAACATCAGCGAGAAAGAAACTTTTAGAAGATTTAGTTAAAAATATTAAGTTTGATGTAATAAAAGGAAATATGGCTGAAATAAAAAGTATATTGGGACTTAATATTACTGTAAAAGGTGTTGATTCAATAGAAAATATGGAAAATGCAGTAGAGCTAGGAAAAGCATTGTCAGAAAAGTTAGACACAACAGTAGTGATTACAGGAAAAGAAGATGTCATATGTTATAAGAAAAAAGTTGCCAAAATAAATAATGGACATGAGATGATGGCACGAATAACGGGAACAGGATGTATGACAGCATCCTTAATAGGTTCATACATAGGCGCAATTAAGGATGGATTTATAGCTGCAACATTAGGTACACTTTCTATGAGTTTGTGTGGTGAAAATGCTGTTAAAGACTTAAAACAAGGTGAGGGCACTGGAAGTTTAAGAGTAGGTATAATAGATAAACTATCATTGTTAGATGAAAAGCAGTTAGAGATGGGAGATGTAATTTTTGAATAAAATAGATTACTCACTGTATTTAGTGACAGATAGAAATATTTTAAAAAATAGAGATTTGAAAGATGAGGTAGAAAATGCTATTAAAGGTGGCGTAACTCTAGTTCAATTAAGAGAAAAAGAGTGTGGTGGAAAAGATTTCCTTGAATATGCAATTGAAGTTAAAGAAATCACTGATAAATATAATGTTCCACTTATTATAAATGATAGAGTAGATATTGCACTAGCAATAGATGCAGCTGGAGTTCATGTTGGACAAAATGATATTCCAGCTAAAGTAGTTAGAGAATTAATAGGAAAAAATAAAGTATTAGGAATATCAGCGTCAAATTTGGAAGAAGCTAAAAAAGCTGTAGAGGATGGAGCAGATTATTTAGGAATAGGGGCTATTTATAGTACAAGCACTAAAAAAGATGCTAAAAATGTTAAATTAAATATGTTAAAAGAAATAAGAGATAATATAAAAATACCTATAGTTGCTATAGGTGGAATAGATAAGAATAATGCAAAAGAGGTAATAGAATGTAATATAGATGGTATAGCTGTTGTTAGTGCTATACTTTCTGAAAATGATATAGAATTAGCAGCTAAAAACTTGAAAAGCTTTTTTATAAAATAAGAAGAAAAGGGTCAATTTACTGACCCTTTTCTAAATTTATTAAAAGTCCCAGCCATAGTCACATCCACAATCACAGCCACAGCCACAATCATCATCAAATCCTCCGAATAAAAGAAGTAGAATTATTATGCCACAAGGACCTATTACTGGCCAGAAAAATAATAATATAATAAAGAACCAAAGTTCATCCATTTTATAACCCCCATTTAGAAGGAATCTTATAAAATCATTTTGTTTTATTAAGATTCCTAATATAAAAATAAGTTTGTTGTTAATATAATACTAATCTAAACTTTATTATTTAGATTAGTTTATATTCTATATTATGACTTATATATATAAAGGGTGACTTTTTATAACAATAAAGAAAAAAATATCTCTAATATCAAATAAAAGTCACTTTCTTTATATAGTTTTATATTTATTTTTGATTTAATTCAGCAAGACAGCTTTTGCAAATATTTTTTCCTTTATAGTTTTCTACATCTCTAGCATTGCCACAGAATATACATGCTGGTTCATATTTTTTTAGAATTATTTGATCACCATCTACATATATTTCTAATGCATCTTTAATCTCAATATCTAAAGTTCTCCTAAGCTCTATAGGTATTACTATTCTACCTAACTCATCTACTCTTCTAACTATACCTGTTGATTTCATTTTTATCCTCCTAATCGCTACGATAAATTTATAAGTGAAAAAACACTTATAGTATATATTATCAAAACTTACTTATATAGGTGTTAGTTTTGATGTAAAAAATATAAAAAACTTTATAACAGTGGAACTATATTATTAAATTATCCAATTAATCTAAAAATATACATAATGTACAAGTTGTTAAATAAAAAATTTTTACAATGGGAAAATTTTATTTAATTTAAATAAAAAATTTAGAAAAATATATAAAATGTAATATATATGAAATGAGATTAATATCAAAGTATATTATATGTAGAATAAAATAAAAAAAACCTATGAAAAAAATCATAGGTTTTAAATTATCTATAATTTGTAAATTGTAAGTCTATTCCAAAGTCTTTAGATTTTAAAAGTTGTATAGTAGCTTGTAAGTCATCTTTGTCTTTGCCAGTAACTTTTAATTTTTCATCTAGTATTTGAGTTTGGACTTTGATTTTACTGCTTTTAATTTCAGCAACTACTTCTTTTGCTTTTTCTTTAGAAATTCCATTTATTATTTTAGCAGTTGTTTTAGCACTACCTAAAGAACCATTTTCAATCTTGCTTATATCTAAAGCCTTTGCTGAAACACCTCTTTTTATAAGTTTACCTTTTAAAACATCTATAACTGCATTTAATTTGTACTCGTCATCAGATACAATTTTAATTTCATCTTTTGAAAGTTCTATAGAAGCTTTACAACCTTTAAAATCATATCTTTGTTTAATTTCCTTTAATGCTTGATTAATTGCATTATCAACTTCTTGCATATCAACTTCTGATACAACATCAAATGAGTAACTACTTGCCATTTCAAATCCTCCTAAATAGTGAACATATATTATATTTAAAATATTATAAACATATACTTTATAATTATACACTAATAAAAAAATAAAACAACATAGGGTTCCAAATTCAAATTTTAAATAATATCTTTATTAAGTGATAGTATTAAGCTTATAGTTTATTCAATTATCATGTTGGAATCCAATTAAAAAGTAAGAGTGAAAAGTGAATAGTGATGGTGAATATTACTCACTTCGTTCTTAATATTTAAAATAGAAATACCTAAAAACTACGTTTTTATATTGTTTTCAACTAATTTGCTTAGCAAATTTAATAAAAAATCATTATTTAAAATTGGAAATCAAATTTTTACATTCACTTTCAACTTTCAATTTTCAATTAAATTAATTAGAATTTTCAATTTAAATAGGAGTAATTTCATTTTTGAACTTGTTTTTCTATATTTGGAATTTATTCTTGAAAATAAACTTTTTATGGATAAATATTATATTAATTTTATTTGAGGTATAAATAAGACATAAAATTAATTTAGTTCGAAATTTATATAAAAAAATGTTAATCTATATATATAAATGTTAATTTTTAATATGACTAAAAAGGGGGAATAGTAATGAATTTTATTGATATGCACTGTGATACTGCAAGTGCACTTCTTTATCAAAACTTAAATTTAAAAGAAAGTAATTTAAAGGTAGACATAAATAAGTTAAAAAAAGGTAATGCATTAGCTCAATTTTTTGCTTTTTTTATAGAATTAGAACATACAGAGGATCCATTTTTAGAATTTAAAAAGCAATATGATAATTTTATGAAAGAAATAGAAATTAATAATAAGGAAATAGAAGTAGTAAGAAGTTTTCAAGAACTTACAAAATGCAATAAAGAAGGTAAAATAGGAGCTTTCCTGACAATTGAAGAAGGCGAAGTTTTAGATGGTAAAATTGAGAGGATAAAAGAGGTTTATGATTTAGGGGTAAGGCTCATAACACTTACATGGAACTATCCTAATAAATTAGGATATCCAAATTGTGGATTTCAATATAAAAATGAAGGTTTAACTCCAAAAGGAAAAGAGATAGTTGAATATATGGAAGAGCTAGGAATAATACCAGATTGTTCTCATTTATCAGATGGTGGGTTTTATGACTTAGTTGATATATGTAAAAAGCCATTTGTAGCATCTCATTCTAATTCAAGATATGTAACTAATCATCCTAGAAATTTAACTGATGAAATGATAAAAAAATTAGCTGATAAAGGCGGAGTTATGGGATTAAATTTCTGTGCAGATTTTTTAGGAGATTTAGAAGTTTCGAGCATAGATGAAATGATAGCTCATATAAAACATATATATAATGTGGGTGGAATAGATATTTTAGCATTAGGTTCAGATTTTGATGGAATAGATAATGAAGTAGAAATAAGGAATACATCAGAAATGATGAAATTAAGTGATAGATTACAAAAAGAAGGTTTTAAAGATAATGAAATAGAAAAAATATTATTTAGAAATACAGAGAGAGTTTTAAAAGAAATATTAAAATAATTATGAATAAAAGAGGTAATATATTTTATTTGGCTATAAAATATATTACCTTTTTTCTTATATAGTTATTTATAGTTTGACAAAAACAAGTCTAGCTAAAGCATTGTAATTTATAGATTATATCTAAGACTTTGATCTTATATATAAAGAAAATAAAAATTAAAGATTACATAGATAAATTCTTTCCAATAGGTTTATCTTCATCAATTTTAGCCATGGTTATTCCAGTAAATCCGTATATTATAGATATTATAGGATTTATTAAATTTAAAAAACAAAATGGTAAAAATGCAAAATTTGCAACACCTAATGTTTTGCTCATAAATGCACCACAAGTACTCCAAGGAACAAAAGGTGATGTTATTGTACCAGCATCTTCTAATATTCTAGAAAGGTTTTTAGGTGCTAAATTTCTTTTTTCGAATTCATCTTTATACATTCTGCCACCAATTAGAATTGAAAGATAGTGGTCTCCAGTTAAAAAGTTTAATGTAATACAAGAAACTACAGTTATAAGAACTAAAGAACCTGTATTAACAGCTAATTTTAGAATTTTTTCAGCTAATATATTTAAAAATCCTGCATATTCCATTATACCACCAAAGGACATGGCACAAAATATTAGAGCAACTGTAGACATCATACTTTGGAGTCCACCACGACTAAGAAGTTTATCAATCATAGGTACACCGCTATTAATAACAAAACCATCATTTAGAATTGAAAAGAACTCACCAGGAGCAATACCTTGAAGAAATACTCCTAGAATACAACCAAGTAATGATCCTAGTAGAAGTACAGGAGTAGCAGGTAATTTTTTCGAAACCATTATTAGAACTACAATAGGTGGTATTAATGTTAAGAGACTTAAATTAAAGTTATCTTCAAGTCCTTTTGTGATTAAGTCTATCTGTGAAACATCTAAAGCTTTTCCACTAAATCCAGCACCTAATATACCAAATAAAATCAAAGATATAATAAGGCTAGGACCAGTTGTATATACCATATGTTTTATGTGATCAAAAAGATTTGAACCGGCAACAGCAGGAGCAAGATTTGTTGTGTCAGATAGTGGAGACATTTTATCTCCAAAGTAGGCACCAGATATTATAGCACCAGCAGTCATACTAGGATTAATTCCAAGGCCAGATCCTACCCCCATTAAGGCAACACCTACAGTTCCAGCAGTAGTCCATGAACTTCCAGTACAAACGGAGACAATAGAGCAAATTATGCAGGTAGCAACTAAGAATATGGATGGTGATAGAATTTTAAGTCCATAGTAAATTAAAGTAGGAACAGTACCAGAAGCTATCCATGAAGCTATAACAATACCAATAATCATTAGTATAATTATTGCCTCTAGTGACAAATTTATTGTTTTAACAATTCCTTTTTCTAAATCACTCCATTTAAATCCTACTTTTATAGCCATTAATGCAGCAGCTGCAGCACCAATGACAAGTGGAATATGAGGTGAAGCATCAAATAAGATTATTGCACATCCTAAAGTTACAATTAAGATTAATATTGGAACTAATGCTTCCCAAACCTTAGGCTTAGGATTATTATTCATAAAATCAACTCCCTTAAAATCATTAAAAAATAAGTTTATTTATTTGATTATAATACAAAAAAATTTATAAAATAGGATGAAATGTAAAAATTTACAAAGTATACAGTTTGTTTATATAATAAATAGTTTGTATAAAATTTAAAAAAATTAATACTTTATTAAAATAACTCATTACAACAATAAAGCAAAAATATAAGTATTTTGTAAATTTACATAAATACTCTTTAGAAATTTGATAAAAGTGGTAAAATGATATTATATGTTTTTTATTATGATTAAAACTTATTAAATACAATAAATAGGAGGAAGCTAGTGTTAGAGGATAATTTTAAAAAAAATACTGATAAGTATGATGAAAAAGTTAAGAAATATAATAAAACTTATAACTTTATAGGAGTAATGAGGCTTATTATATTTTTATGGTCTGTATTTTTTACTTATGCAGCATTAAATATAGGTATAAATACATTTTATAGGATAATAGCAGTAGTAAGTTATATAGCATTTATTATTTTAGTTATATATCACAGGAAAATAAGTGAAAAATTATCATACGCAAAAGGTATGTATGAAATAAATAAAGATTATATAAGTAGAATTAATGGTGAATGGATTAATTTTAAAGATATAGGGGAAGAATTTATAAATAAAAATCATCAATACTCTTATGATTTGGATATAATTGGTAAAGAATCTCTATTTCAACTTGTAAATACAACAAATACTTCCATAGGAAGAAAAACTTTAGCAAAAACACTATTAAATCCACTGTGTAACAAAGAAGAAATCTTAAGAAGACAAGAGGCAATAAAAGAATTAAAAGATAATTTAGAGCTATGTCAAAACATAGAATATTGCACAAAAGATTTAAAGGGAAAATTAGAAAATGAGGAAAAATTAATAGAGTATTCTAGAAAAAATGATAAGCTTACAAATTCTAAAATACTTCAAAAAATTATATATATACTACCAATGATAACAGTACCTTTATTACTATTTGTATTGATATTTAAAGTTATAAATTTTTACAAAGTAATGATTTTAATCTTTGCAATACAATTATTTATATGGTCAATAGGACTTGCAAAAATAAATAATAGTTTTGATGAAATAAATAAATTTAAAGATGGTTTTGATAAATATTATAAAATTCTTAAGTTATTAGAGAAGGAAGAGTTTAAATGTGAAAAGTTAAAAGAAATAAAAGAAATATTATTTAGTAAAAATAGTGATTCTTTAAGTGCTATGAAGGAACTAGATAATATAATGATAAAAATTAGATTAAGATTTAATCCTTTTTTATTTTTTATATTGAATGGATTATTTTTATGGGATTATCAGTGTATATTTTCATTAGAAAAGTGGAAAGAAAAATATTATGATAAACTTGAAAAATATATTGTATCAATAGGTGAAATAGAAAGCCTTATGAGTTTAGCTGTACTTAATCATATAAATAAAGATATATGTTATCCTAAAATTAAAGAAGATAAAAGACTAATAAAAGCTGAAAATTTAGGGCATATACTAATAAATCAAAATGCTAGAGTAAATAATGATTTAAATATGGATGATAATATTTTAGTTATTACAGGTTCTAATATGTCAGGAAAAACTACATTTTTAAGGACAATTGGAATAAATTTAGTTTTAGCATATAGTGGTGCACCTGTATGTGCAAGTGATATGACTTGCTCAGTAATGAACATATTTACATCTATGAGAATAAGTGATGAACTTAAAAATGGAGTATCTACATTTTATGCAGAACTTGTAAGAATAAAAAAAATAATAGATTATTCTAAAGAAAAGAAAGATATGATATTTTTAATAGATGAAATATTTAGAGGAACAAATTCTAGTGATAGAATAACAGGGGCATTGAATGTTTTAGCTAATCTTAATAGAATAGGTGTGATTGGTTGTATAACTACACATGATTTAGAGTTATGTACATTAGATAAATATAACAGAATAAAAAACTATCATTTTTCTGAACACTATAAGGAAAATAAAATATTTTTTGACTATAAAATGAAAAGTGGAAAGGCTACATCTACTAATGCAAAGTATTTAATGAATATGATAGGCATTGAAATTTTAGAAGAATAGAAACTAAAGTAAAGAATATAGGAGATTAAAATATGAGATATAAAATAAGTTTAAAAGAGATAATAGAAATATATGAGATGGAGTTAGATGATATAAATAATTATTATAATAAATTAACTGGTAAAATAGTTATGCTATCTAAAGAGGATATAGAACTTGCAGAATCTGATAAAAATATTGAAGAAATAGATGAATGGAAACAAGATATAATTTTAGAAGCCAAAGATTTTATAGAAAATCCATGTGATTATATTAAATTACCAAATAGAGATGAATTTGATGAATATAGTACAATGGAGAAATTCATAAAAAACTGCAACAATGAAGAGTTTCTTAAACTTTTGAATTCAGATGTTCAAGGAGAAAGTGCATTTAGACAATTTAAAAGTTCACTATATTCGTGTGGACTAATTGATGAATGGTATAAGGTTAGAGATAATGAATTTGAAAAATTTATAATAGAATGGTGTAAAGATAAGAGTTTAGATTGCATTTAATATATTAAAAATAAAGAAGTAGTAATGGGGAAATTACTACTTCTTTATTTTATGAATAAATTAAATAAGGGAATTTGAATGATATAGTTTTTATAAAAATTATTATATAAGTTTAAAAACTTTGCAATAAATAATAATTTTTAATAAAATAAAACTTTAATTTAACTGAAAAGTAAAAAATAGGTATCCTATAATTAAATTATATATAAGCTATAAAAATGGTCAATACAAATAATTAAATGTTTATTAAAAAGAAATAATTTTAATTTAAAATCAACTAAATTCATTAAAAATAGATAAATATATGATTAAAATAGACTATTTGTAAATTTGATAAATAAGATTAATTTGTAAAGTTAAATTAATAATTATTTATTGTATTAAATAATTATTGTTAATGAAAGAAGGAAATTTCAATATTACAAGTGCAACAAATTTAAAAAGGAATAGTAGTAAAAAGTAATATATTTAATAAATTCCTTTTAAAAGAGAGATAATAAATATATATAGTTTATTAAAAAGAAACAGATGTATTTAAATTTCACAATTTATTAAATATAAATGTGTTGATCTAAGGAGGAATTTTAATGAAAAAAGGTTACAAAATAAAATTAGTTATAATATTAATGTTAGTAATCACACTAAATCTAAGTAGCAATGTAGTAAAAGCTTTAAATTTAGAGAATACAAAAGAAAATTTTATTATTTGTATTGATCCTGGACATCAAGAAAAAGGTGACTCTAAGGGTGAACCAATAGCACCAGGAGCATCACAAAAAAAACCTAGAGTATCATCTGGAACAGCAGGTGTTGCTACAAAAAAGCCAGAATATGTAGTAAATCTAGAGGCATCTCAAAAATTAAAAACATTACTTGAAAATAAGGGTTATAAAGTTGTTATGACAAGAGAAACACATGATGTAAATATCAGCAATGCAGAAAGAGCACAATTTGCAAATGATAAAAACGCTAATTTAGTTATAAGAATACATTGTGATGGAATAAATGATTCGGGAAAAACAGGTGCATCTATTCTAATACCATCTAAAACAGGAAAACATACAACAGCTATATATGAAGAAAGCAATGTATATGGAAACATTATGAAAAAACATTTAGAAGAGTGCGGTATAAAAGTTAATGGAGTATTTGAAAGAGGTGACATGACCGGATTTAATTGGTCTAAAGTGCCAGTTGTCATATTAGAGATGGGATTTATGAGCAATTGGAATGAAGATAAAATGTTATGTGATGAAAATTATCAACAAAAATTAATGGAAGTAGTTGCAAATTCAGTAGATGAATATAGAATTAAATGCAACGAAGATAAAAATATTGAATAAGTTATACATTTATATTAATAAATTTTAAAGTACAAAAAAAGAGAATGAAAATTTATTTTAATCATTCTCTTTTTTTTATTAACTATAAAAAATTAATAGTGAACATCAATTAGATGGAATTTAATATTTGAATTGCTCCAACCTAAATCATATGGAACCAATAGTCTATCTGTATTATGACAGGTAACTAATGGGTAACCTTTAGAATCTAACCCTGTAACAGTAGATACATGAACTATTTTTCCACCTTTTTCATATGCAACAAAATCTCCAGGTCTTAGATTATAGGCATCTTTATAAATTTGTTCATAAGTACCTTTAGCAATATAGGATGCTCTACCACTATTAACCATATAATTTTTAAAAGCTTGTGCATTTACCCATGCTTTAGAACCATCTTTACCTAAGTAGTTCCAAGTTTTATTTTTTTTAAACCTTCCACCTTCATAAAGAATCTGAGATGCAAAATTAGCACAATCACCACCAGCTGGATTGAAATTAGTGTAATCTTTATTATATTTAAAAATATAATCAGTTTCATCACATAAACCACAGAATTTATGTGCATAATCAATTGCATTTTGAGTTCTTTCATCTAGTGTGATTTCTTCAGCTTTTCTAGAAAGTATATATTCTTTAATTTTGTCGGAATTTATGTTTTCAAGATCTAAAGAATCAGAAAAAGGATCTGTATACCATTCCTTTGTTATTATGTACTTATCACCATCTTTTAACAAATGCAAATAATGAGAGGTACCAAGTTTGAATTTATTATGCTCATCAGGATTAGTTGTATAAGTATAATCAAATTCGCTGGAAACGTTACAAGTTATTCCAAATAAATTAGGTTCTCGTTCACGAACTTTTCTAACTTTAATAATAGCATCAATATTATTAAAGTTAACGGATTGTTTTTCACACCAATTTTTTAAATAGTTAATTTTTTTTACTTCATTTTCATAAGCATATAAGCTAACCTTTTTGTCTAAATTATAGAAGCTTTTTAATTGTTCACAATTTCCAGAGAGTATTGCACTATTTCGTTTTGAAAATAAGTCCATTAATAATTCAGTAAATTCATCTTTAAGAACACTTTCATCTGTTGATGATGAAGTATCAAAGACTTCTGAATATAAATTGTCATCGTCATCAAAGTTAAGTGCAAAAACTGAATTAAAATTAGAAATTAGCAATGATAAACTTATGAAAGTGCATATTATTGACTTTACAATAGTCTTTTTCACATTAAATATCTCCTTTTAGTATTGAATTTATAATAAATAGTTTGTGCAAATTACTTTTAAGTTATGTGTATTTAATAATTGTTAAAATGAAAAAAACATCGAAAAAAATACAAATTATATAATAAAGTTTAAAAATATATAAGTTAAGTATAGTTCTAGCATGCTTTATAAGGTAATAAAGAAATAAACATATAAATATAATGTATTAATATATAAGTATAATATTGGAGGATATATGAGTCGAAGAAGTTTAGAAAATAATGATTATTTGACTACGAATCAAGGTGTTTTAATATCAAATGATGAGAACTCGTTAACTGTTGGAGAAAGAGGACCGGTAGTAATAGGAGACATACAGCTCATAGAAAAGCTGGCTTCTTTTAACAGGGAAAGAATACCAGAAAGGGTAGTTCATGCCAAAGGAGCCGGAGCATATGGCTATTTTCGCATTTGTAATTCGATGAAAAAATATACAAAAGCTAAATTTTTAAATGGACCCAATAAAGAAACACCTGTATTTGTTAGATTTTCTACAGTTATAGGTTCTAAGGGGTCTGCAGATACATTAAGAGATCCAAGAGGATTTGCAGTTAAATTTTATACAGAGGAAGGTAATTATGATTTAGTAGGAAATCATCTTCCAGTATTTTTTATAAGAGATGCAATAAAATTTCCAGATTTAATTCATGCTTTTAAGCCATCACCAGATACTAATATACCAGATGCAAATAGATTTTGGGACTTTGTAACTAACACACCAGAATCAATGCATATGATTACATTTCTATTTTCAGATAGAGGAACAATAAAAAGTTTTAGAACTATAGAAGGTTTTGGAGTAAACACATATGTTTGGGTTAGTGAAGAAGGAAAAAGAGTATATGTTAAATATCATTGGAAACCACTTTCAGGACTTAGAACAATAGATAGGCATGAAGCAGAGAAGCTTGCAGGGATAGATCCAGATGTAGCAGTAAGAGACTTATATGACACTTTAAATAAAGGAAAAAATGTGGAGTATGAATTGTTTGTTCAAATTATGGATGTGAAAGATGAATTTAGTTATGATTTTGATCCTTTAGATGCGACAAAGACATGGCCAGAAGATTTATTACCACTTATGAAAGTAGGAAAGTTAACATTAACAGATGCACCAAAAAACTTTTTTGCAGAAGTTGAACAAGCTGCATTTTGTCCAGCAAATTTAGTACCAGGAATAGAAGCTTCATATGATAAACTTTTACAAGGAAGACTTTTTGCATATCATGATAGTCAAAGACATAGAATAGGAAGCAACTTTGAAGAATTACCAATTAATAGGCCTAAAGTTCCAGTTAACAATATAAATCAAGATGGTTCAATGGAGTATTGTTATAGAGATGGAAAAGTTAATTATAAACCTAATTCACTAAATGATAATAGGCCTATAGAATATAAAGAAAAGGAAATATGTCCTATATATGTTGAAGGTAAAGTAGAAAGAAAAAAAATCAAACTTACCAATGATTTTAATCAAGCAGGAAATTTATATATGTCTTATTCAAAAGAAGAAAAAGAACATTTAATAGATAACTTAGCTTATGACTTAAGAAATGTAGATAGAAAAATACAATCTAAAGCTATAGAATTATTTAGAAAATGTAATAAAGAATATGGAGAAAATGTAAAATGTAAATTACAAGAATATAATAAATAGAAATGAATACTATTATTCATGGAATTTAAAAGTTGAAAAGATGATTTCTATAATTTTTAGAAGTCATCTTTTGTATAATAATATAAAATTTAGTTTAATAATGATGTGAAATATAAAGATGTAATGTTTTTAGGTGAAGAAGAGTTAATTATATCTGGAGGAATGAAATTTAAAATAAAGTGTATAAAAAATTATAGTAAAACTTAAATATAATATATATCAGTCCTTAGATATTTTTTTACTTAAAGATGAAAAATTTTTAGAGTGATGATAGTTAAAAACATAATAAAAAACTAATGTTTACAAAAATGTAACATAAAAGAAATAAATTAAATAAGAAAAATAGTTACCAATTTAACAAAACAAGGAGTTTTTTTTATAGGAGTGTAGTTATAAAAATATTAAAAGTAAAATTAATAATAAGTATATATATTATAAATACATAATAGTTTAACTATAAGTAAATTAAAAATCAAATTACTTTAAAATTTAAAGCATAGGAATTTCAATTAATATTAGTAAAACTTATATATAAAGAACAATCTATTTCAAATTTATATAAGGTAAATTTAAGTTTAAATTTAAATAAATAAAACTTTTAACTTTCAAAAAGTACGAGAGAGTAGAATATAAAATAAGTTAAAAATTTAATTAATGAATAAAAACACACTTGCTGTAAAGACATAAATATGAATTAAAAATAATTTAAACTGTTATAATGCGACAAATGTAAACAGTTTAATGAAGTTTAACTAATGAAAAATGCAATTTTGTAATGAGAATAAGTACAAAGTTTTAAATTTGTGTTATCTATAGGTTTTATAATTGACATTTACATATTAAGGCAATATATTAAAAGTAAATAATAAGTTGGGGGTTAAATATTATGAAATTTTTAGTTATTGCTATGGTTGTGGCAATTATAACTTTATGTAGTGCATTGTTCATTTCCAATCAAATTACTAAAAAAGAAGCTGGAAATGAAAAAATGAAGGAGATATCTACTTATATAAGTGAAGGGGCAATGGCTTTTTTAAAAAAGGAATATAAGTATTTGGGGATATTTATAACTGTTGTGGCCATAGCTATAGTAATATTTCTTCATATCAACACAGCAATAAGTTTTGTTTTAGGTGCTATATTTTCAATGACAGCCGGATATGCAGGTATGAAGGTGGGAGTTAAGGCTAATGTAAGAACAGCTGAGGGAGCAAGAAAAGGGAAAGATGAAGCTTTATCTATAGCTTTTTCAGGTGGTGCAGTTATGGGACTATCTGTTGTAGGATTAGGTCTTTTAGGACTTTCATTTTTAGCAATTATATTTAATTTTAATACTGAATATATAACAGGATTTGGTCTTGGAGCATCATCTATAGCACTATTTGCACGTGTTGGTGGTGGAATTTATACAAAAGCTGCTGATGTAGGTGCTGATTTAGTAGGTAAAGTTGAAGTCGGCATACCTGAGGATGATCCTAGAAATCCAGCTGTAATAGCAGACAATGTAGGAGATAATGTAGGAGATATAGCTGGAATGGGAGCTGATTTATTTGAATCATATGTTGGATCAATAATATCAGCATTAACACTTGGTGCAACTGTTGGATCAATTTTAGGTAAAAATACTTTAGTATTTCCTATTATTTTAGCAAGTGTAGGTATAATTTCCTCAATAATAGGTATATTTGTAGTGAAAAATTTAAAAAAGGGTGATCCACAAAAAACTTTAAATTTAGGAATGTATATATCTGTTTCACTTATGGCTATATTTTCATTAATTTTAAGTTATTATACATTAGGCTCAATAAAACCATTTTATTCAGTATTTGTAGGGATTTTAGTGGGTGTCATTATTGGAAAGGTTACAGAAGTATATACCTCAGATAGTTTCAAACCAGTAAAAAGTATTGCAGAAAAATCTCAAACTGGTGCAGCAACTAACATAATTGAAGGAATAGCAGTTGGAATGAAATCTTCAGTTATACCTATAATATTAATTGCAGTTGGAATTTTATTATCATACTTTATGATTGGAGGAGCAAATAACAAAAATGTAGGACTATATGGAATAGCATTATCTGCAGTAGGTATGCTTGCCACATCTGGAATTATAATTTCTGTTGATGCATATGGTCCAATAGCGGATAATGCTGGGGGAATAGCAGAAATGTCAAAACTTCCACATAATGTTAGGGAAATAACAGATAAATTGGACTCAGTTGGAAATACTACGGCTGCTGTAGGAAAAGGTTTTGCAATAGGTTCAGCAGCTCTAACTGCATTAGCATTATTTGCTTCATATGCACAAGCTGTAAATTTAGATTCTATAAATTTATTAAATCCATTAACACTTGTTGGTTTGTTAATTGGATGTATGATACCATTTTTATTTGCAGCATTAACTATGCAAGCTGTTGGAAAAGCTGCTATGCAAATGGTTGAAGAAGTACGAAGACAATTTAAAGAAAAGAAGGGTATAATGGAAGGAAAAACAAAACCTGATTATGCAAGATGTGTTGAAATATCTACAGAATCTGCATTGAAAGAAATGTTACTTCCAGGAATATTAGCAATTATAATACCTCTAGTGGTTGGATTAATATTAGGTTCAGAAGCTTTAGCAGGAACACTTGCGGGTGCTTTAGGAACAGGTGTATTAGTAGCTATGTTTATGTCTAATTCAGGAGGTGCTTGGGATAATGCTAAAAAGTATATTGAAGGTGGAGAATATGGTGGAAAAGGTAGTGATGCTCATAAAGCAGCCGTAGTTGGAGATACTGTAGGGGATCCGTTTAAAGATACATCAGGTCCATCAATGAATATACTTATAAAATTAATGACTATAGTATCATTAGTTTTTGCTACAATAATAGCAAATTATGGAGGCATACTATTTAAATAGAAAAAAGTAACTAGAATATTAATATTCTAGTTACTTTTTGTTACAATTTAAATTTAGATAAATTTTGTTGAAGCTCAACAGCCATATTAGATAGTTGCTCAGAAGCTTTAGACACTTCATCCATTAGAACAGTTTGTTCTTCACTTGCTGATGTTACATTTTGTGTATTTGATAATGTAACTTTTGATATTTCCGAACAATCATTCATAGATGAAATCATAGATTCACTGCTAGAAAGGACATCTTTCATTACAATTGAAATATTTTGCATGCTTTTAGAAACTTCTGCAACTTGAGCTAGTATATCATTAAATGAATTTCCAGCATTTTCGACTAAAGTCATACCGTTATTTACATAATTAGTACCATTGTTCATAGAAACTACTGCAACTTCAATTTCTTTTTGAATTTCAGTTATAATATTATCAATATTACTTGTAGCAATTGAGGATTGCTCAGCTAATTTTCTTATTTCCTCAGCAACTACTGCAAAGCCTTTTCCTTGCTCTCCAGCTCTAGCTGCTTCAATTGCAGCATTTAATGCTAGTAAATTAGTTTGTGATGATATATTAGTTATTAATGATAAAATTTCACCTATTTTTATAGATTTATGATTTAAAGAATTAACGATTTCAGATGAAGCTGAAACTGCTAAGTTCACTTCTTTCATATTAGTTATAGTATTAATAATTACATCATTACCATTCTTTGCTGTATTGTAAGCTAAGTTAGATGAAGTTGTAATTCCGTTTATATCATGTGATATTTTAGAAACTTTATCATAAACATTTAAACTATCATTGGAAGCAGTATTAAAACTTTTGAATTGAGTATTGGTGCCATTAAAAACTTCTTCAATAGATGATGAAATTTGTTTTGATGCTTCTTGAGTTTCATTAGCACTAGCTGATAATTCTTCAGAAGTAGATACTACTTGTTCAAGTCCTTCAGATACTGAAATTATTATATCTTTTAAAGTTGAATTCATATTATTAAGATGATTAGACATTTCGCCTAGTTCATCATTATCAGTAACTTCAATTTTATATGTCAAGTCGCCATAAGAGATTGCTTTTGCTAATTTATTTACAGAGGATATCTTTTTAGTAATCATATCAGCCAATTTATTAATTCCAAAAATTAAAATTAATACAATTATAATCATAGCAACGCCTATTTTGAAGGCAAGATTTTTTAATGGAGATAACAGTTCTTTTTCAGGTATAGATAAAACCACTTTCCAATTAGTTTCAGGAACTGTTTGATAAAATGCTAAATTTTTTCCACTATCTTTAAAAAAGTGAGTCAGACCAGAATCATTATTTAAAATTTCAGAAGATACTTTTTTCAAACTATCATTTGGATCATCTTGAATAGTTGTATTCATAATTTTGTTTTCATCAATAGATGATAAATAAGTTCCATCAGAATTTAATAAAAATGCATGACCAGTTTGTCCAACTGTTATTTCTTTAATCATATTTTGTATGCTAGATAAATCTATATCTGCACTAGTAATACCTACAAGTTTATTATCAAAAGTTATAGGTGTAACTGATGTAAGCATACTAACTTTTGATACTGGGTCAATATAAGCATTAGACCAACTGATATCATTATTTGAAGTTATACCTAGTTCATACCACTCGTCTTTAGTGTAATCTTTGGAAAAGTAATCTTTCGTATATATAGGTTTGCCATTTTCCTTAAATGAATAAGGTGCATAAAATTGAATATTTTTATCGTATGCATAAGGTTCGAACCAAACTCCAACACCGAAAGTTTCATCATTGGTAGATGCATATGAAACAACAAGTTCCTTAAACTCAGATTCAGTTAAGTTTGTTTTGAATGTAGAAATAGTTTTTGATAAAGATTGAGAAATTTTACTGTGTCTATTTAATGATTTTGAGATATATTCAACACTACTATTAGTTTGAAATTCCATTTTTTCAGTAATTTCATCATAAATAATATTTTTAGCAGAAGAATAAGAAATGAATGAAATTATAAGCATGGCACTAATAGTTAATGGTAATATTAATTTCAAAATTTTAGACTTTATACTTTTAGATTTGGTATTTGATTTCTGTGAAAATTTCATCTAATAAACCTCCAAGTTATATTTTAATAAATTATTATATAATTGGATGATTTAAATGAGAAATGTATTAAAATTTTCATGTCAAAAATAATTAAAATTTACCCCTAAAAATTAATTATTAAATAATTTTTCATTAAAATTAAAACTTTTTATATAAAAATATATAAAATATATTCTTTATTAAGTAAAATTTTATATATTTTATAATAACATATAAAGTGAAAAAAACAATAAATAAATTTTAAAAATATACAACTTAATCTTATATAATATCGGAAAATTCTATAAGTAATATAGAACTTATAAAATATTTCTATTGGTAAATAAAGATAAATAATCTTATAATGTCTTATAAGAAAGAAAATTTTTAAAATTCATTTAATTAAAATCAATAATAATTTATATAAATTGAAAATAAAATTTATATATATAGTAATAATTTTATGGAGGTATTTAAAGTTGAATAATGATATCTTAAAGCAAATGAATAGCACTGATAGGGAAAAATTTATGCGTGAAGAGTTAGGAAAAGAAAAATGTAAAGTGTTAGATAAGTATAATCTTGTATCAAACAATAAATTATACTGGCAAAGAGTACAAGAAAAATATCCAACTCAAGAGTATTTTAGTCATAAATTTGCTAAAAAATCCTCTGTATTAGGAATGATATTTCATATATATAAGTTATGCTTTGCAAAAACAAAATATTTTGAGAAAAATTGGGAAAAATTTGAACCATGTATCTACAGTTTAAAAGATGGTTTTATAAAAACCGAAATGTACAACATGGAGTTTATAAGACATAAAACAACAGGAATAGTAATAGATTTAAGAGAACTTTCTAAAATACATTGGTTACAAGATTTTAAAGATATTTGTAATTATATAGAGAGTGAAGAAAAAAAGTTATATTTGGAAAATAAAAGAAATTTAGCCTAAAAAGTTATTGTATATGTAATTGATTACATATACAATAATTTTTTTATTTTACATTTTGAAAAACATATATAAAATATGGTATTTTTGTTATAATAAATAATATATAATTGTAAAATTTATGAGTATTTATTTTAAGTGTTAATTTATTCAATGTTTTATGGTGTAAAGAAAATCGTTCTTTATTCACTATAAGTTTTAAGAGGTGAGTTGATTTTATGGGTATTGAAAATTTTTGTGAAAGTATATATAAATTTGAAGAAGGGTCTGTTGCTGAAATTGACATAATGATTGGTGATAGAGTGCTTGTTAGAAAAGGAACTATATTAACAGACGCAATAATAAAAAAATTACAAAATCTTTATTTAGAAAATCCTACATTAAATCATATGAATAATGAAATTGTAAAAGAAAATCAAAAAATAGATGTGTGTTTAGATAATAAAGATAAAGAAATGATTAATGATGTTAGAATTAAAGTTGAAAAATATTCTGAACATCTAAACGATATATTTGATGAAATTTACATTAATAATAAAAATAATATGGAAGAAGTAACTGCTTTCGTAAAAAAAATCTTAAAAGAACTAGATTCTCCAAGGAGTGCAGTTAAAAATATATTATTAGAAGGTAGCGGAGAAGATGCAATATTTAAGCACTCAGTTAATGTTACAGTAATTAGCTTATTATTAGGAAAGTGGATTGGATTAGATGAGAAGGAATTAAACTTTTTAATGAGAGCTAGTATTTTACATGATTTTGGAAAGTATAAGATAAAAGATATACTTATGAAAAAAGAGAAACTTAGTAAAGAAGAATTTCAGATAATAAAAGAACATCCTATAATTGCATATAAACTAATAAAAGATATTCCTTATTTGAATGATAGTATAAAACTAGGTGTATTAATGCACCATGAAAGATTAGATGGTAGTGGGTATCCATTGAAAATAAAAACTAATATTCATCATTTTGCAAGAATAATTGCTATAGCAGATACTTTTGATGCACTTAACTCGAATAGACCATATAAAGAAAGAAAAGACTTATTTACTGTGTTAGAAATTATAAGGGAAGAAAGTTTAAGAAAATTGGATTATAATTATTGCAATATATTTATAGAACATATAATAAATTACTATATAGGAGAAAATGTTCTTCTTAACAATGGTAAAATTGCAAAGATAATACAAATAGATCCTAACAACTTATCTAAACCGTTATTATTATGTGAAGATGAATTTATAAATTTAAAAGATTATGCAAATCTAGAGGTAGAAAAATTATTAATATAAGTAAGTTAATTGCATAAATCTATATAAATATTTTTAATATTTGTACGAGTATATTATTAATATGAATTTATGAATGAGGTGCAAAATGAAGGTAAGCAGTAACTTGGAATTTGATATAGAAAAGTTAACAAAAGGTAAAATTGCAGAAAAAGATATTATAGTTGATGATAAGATTCTTGTGAAAAAAGGAGCAATCTTAACAGAAGAAATTATAAAAAAATTACAAAATGAATATTTAGAAAACCCTATATTTCATGAACTTTATAAGGAAAGTTCATTGAAAGACGTTACTTGTAATTTGGATGAAGTAGAACAGGAAATAAAAAAAAGAGAAGAGATATTGTTAGATGAAGTTATAGTTAAAGTTCAAAAGTATACAGAAGAAATGAAAGATATATTTGAAAAATTAGATTCATCTAATATACCTAATATGATTGAAATAAGAAACTTTAGTGAAAAAATATTAGAAGAATTAACATCACCTAGAATGGCTGTTAAGAACATAGTATTATATGGAAGTGGTAATGATTCAGTATTTAAACATTCAGTAAATGTAACTATTTTAAGTGTATTATTAGGAAAATGGTTAAACTTTGATGATGAAAAATTAAGTTGTTTAATGAGAGCTGCTTTATTACATGATTTTGGGAAATATAAAATACAAGAAATTCTGGATAAAGAGGAAGAATTAAATGAAGAGGAGTTTAGAGCTATAAGACAACATCCTGTAGTTGCATATAATTTAATACAAAATTTATCATATGTAAATGATGATATAAAATTAGGAATATTAATGCATCATGAAAGATTAGATGGTAGTGGATATCCATTGAAAAGAAAAGATAATCAAATTAATGATATAGCAAGAATAATAGCAATAGCAGATACCTTTGATGGAGTTAATTCTAAAAGAAATTATAAGCCTAAAAAGGACTTGTTTGAAGCACTAGAAACTATTAGAGAAGAAGGAATAGAAAAATTAGATTACAAATATTGTAATGTATTTATAGAACATATAATAAATTATTATATAGGAGAATATATTCTTTTTAATAATAATAAGGTTGCAAAAATAATACAAATAGATGTAAACAATTTATCGGCACCTTTATTGTTATGTGAAGATAAGTTTTTAGATATAAGAAAACATAAAGAATTAAAAATAGAAAAGATATTATAAATAAAAGAGATAAATGGGTACTGTATTCATTTATCTTTTTTTATTTACAAAATACGAATTTTTTTAAAAAAATATTTAAAAATGTTCATAAATTATGTATAATGTTTTTGGGATAAAATTTTATAAAATATGAAATTAATATAATATAAATATTTATTTCATATTGTTTGGAGGAAAAGAATGTACGACATAATTATTATTGGAGCAGGACCATCAGGAATATTCACTGCATTAGAACTTGTGAAAAAGAATGTAAATAAAAAGATTCTATTAATAGAAAAGGGAAAAAGAATTGATAAAAGACATTGTCCAAAAGAAAAAACAAATGAATGTGTAGGTTGTAAGCCATATTGTCATATAACTACTGGATTTTCAGGAGCAGGTGCTTTTTCCGATGGAAAATTATCATTAAGTTATGAAGTGGGTGGAGATTTACCGGAATTAATAGGAAAAGATAAAGCAGAAAAATACATAAAATATGCAGATGATATTTATCTTGAGTTTGGTGCAGATACAAAAATTGAAGGCCTTGGAAACGAAGAAAGTGTAAAAGAAATAAGAAGAAAAGCTATAGAAGCAAATTTAAAACTTGTAGATTGTCCAATAAGACATTTAGGAACAGAAAAAGCGCAAGAAATATATCTAAAAATACAAAATTATTTAATTGAAAATAATGTAGAAATTAAATTTGATACATTAGTAAAAGATTTTATTATAGAAAATGATAAAATAAGTGGAGTAATTGTATCCGATTCGTTAACTAAGAAAAAAGATGAGACGTTAAAGTCAGAAGTAGTAATTGCAGCTACAGGAAGAAAAGGTGCAGATTGGCTTAATAATATGTGTGAAAAGCATAATGTGAATCATAGAGCTGGAACTGTAGATATAGGGGTAAGAGTTGAAATTAGAAATGAAATAATGGAAAAAGTAAATAATGTTTTATATGAATCAAAATTAATTGGTTATCCAGCTCCTTTTGATGATAAAGTAAGAACATTTTGTCAAAATCCAGGTGGATTTGTTTCTCAAGAAAACTATGATAACAATTTGGCTATAGTAAATGGTCATTCTTATAAAGAAAAGAAATCTAATAATACAAACTTAGCAATATTAAGTTCACATAATTTTTCAGCACCATTTAATAAACCTATTGAATATGGAAAGAAAGTTGCAGAACTTGTTAATCTTTTAGGTGGAGGAAGCATTTTAGTTCAAAGATACGGAGATATAATAGATGGAAAACGTACTTGGGAAAAAGAATTAAAACAATCTAATGTAGTGCCAACACTTAAAGATGCTGTAGCAGGAGATTTAACTTCAGCAATTCCATATAGAACAATGACTAATATAGTGAATTTTATAGAAGCTATGAATACATTAGTTCCAGGATTTGCAAGCAAAGAAACTCTTTTATATGGACCAGAAATAAAATTTTATAGCAATAAAATAGACATAGATAGAAACTTTGAAACCAATATAAATGGATTGTATTGTTTAGGAGATTCATCAGGCTGGACAAGAGGACTGATGATGGCATCTGTAATGGGTGTCTTAATGGCAAGAGTATTAACGGATAAAGAATATTAAAAGAAAGAATGATAAGATTAATTCTTATCATTCTTTCTGCTTTTAATTGTCGAAAGATAATAACAATAAAGAATGTTTGAAAATGTTGCAAAACTGCAAACGCTGTAATATAATGTATACGAAAAGAGAATATGGAAATTGAGTAGGTTCTTTTTAAGCAATTAGAAAGTTAAAATGGAAAATGGTGAAAATCCATTACAGCCCAACGTTACTGTAATACTGATGAAACCTTTAAAACCACTGAGATAAAAGTCTTGGGAAGGAAAGGGAGTAAAAAGAAGTTAAGTCAGGAAACATGCCTATTTAGGATTGAATCTTTCGTGGGAGAGATGAAATATCATTAAGTTGTATGAATGCTTAAGTTTTTATGCTTTAATTATATTAAAGTTTATACAAAATGTGTTATTTTAAAGTCCCAGTTGGGGCTTTTTTTATTTTTATAAAAATTAAATATAAAATATTTAAGCATTAAAATTAGTATGAATAAATTTAATGTGTCGGCAAACTATAAAGGGGGGATTAGATGAAAAGAAACCATAGAATACTAGTAGCTATCATTTTGAGTTTTATTATGACTATTTGTTTAGGATGTGGTGCAGGAAATAAGGATTTAAAGACTAGCAAATATGATAATAAAGCAAAAGTAGAAAAAAGTATTGATAAAAAGGGTAATAAAGCTAAAGAAAAAACTGATAAAAAAAATGAAATAAAAAAAGAAAATAGTATAAAAAATAATACAGAAAAAGAAGCGGTCAAAAAAGAAGAAATAAAAAAGGAAGACACTAAAATTGAAAATAATAATGGCAATCAATCATCAGAAGAAAAACAAATAAAAGAAAATAATAATGAAAAAGAAAAAAATGAAACAGTAGTGAAAGATGAAAATAAAAACAATAAAGTAGAAGAAGACACATTTACTATGATAATAGGAAAAGATGTTAAAGGATATACTGGAAATGAATCAAGTGTTGTAGAAGAAATTACAATAAAAATTTATTCTAAAAAAAGTGCAATGCAGTATTTAAGGGAAAATACTTCTATGCAAGAAAATGGAGGATTTATTTTTGAAATTAATGGTATACATAATCATTATCCAATACCAGAATCAGAAAAAACTCCAGAACAAAAGAAAAATGGGGTATTAGGTATTGATTGGTTTATATATCTTAATGATAAAAAAACACCAGTAGGAGCAAATGATGTATATCCACAAAAGGGTGATGTTCTTCTATTTGATTTTCATGAGTGGGATAAAAGAGAATTTTTACCACCAGAAGATTAAAAGATAAAATATGGGGGATGAAATGAGAAATATGAAAAGATTAAAAGAAAAATTTGTAGGCTTATTTTTAATTTTATCAATGATTATATGCTTATCATTTTCTACTGTACTTGCAGTGGAAAATGACAGAATATATGGAAAAGATAGGATATCTACTTCGATTGAAATAAGTAAGAAAGGTTGGCAAAACGACTCTGAGTATGTTTTTATTGCTCAAGGATATGATTTTGCAGATGCATTGTCTGTAGCACCATTAGCTAAAAAATTTAATGCACCTATTTTACTTAATGGAAATATTCAACTAAGAGAAGATACAATAAATGAATTAAAAAGATTAAAACCAAAGAAAGTATTTATATTAGGCGGAGAAAGAGTTATAAGCAAATCTGTAGAAACTCAACTTAAAAATATAAATATAAATGAAATAGAAAGAATATATGGACAAACAAGATACGAAACAGCATTAAAAATTAATAAAAAATTAGGAAAAAGTGATGCTTTATTTATAACTAATGGACAATCTTATGCAGATGCATTATCAGTATCGCCAATAGCAGCACAAAAAGGAATACCAATACTATATACTAAAAATAATGAAATTCCTAAAGAAGTAAATGAGTACATAAAGGGTAATAAAATATTTAATGTATATGTTATTGGTGGAGATGGTGTAATAAATGATAGTGTACTAAAAAATATACCAAACTCTGAAAGAATATTTGGAAAAGATAGGTATGAAACTAACAGGGAAGTTTTAAAAAAGTTTTCTAATGATTTAAAATATGAAAATATTTATTTTGTTACAGGAAATGACTTTCCAGATGCATTGTCAATATCTACACTTGCTGCAGATAAAAAAGCACCAGTGATACTAACTAATAAAAATATAAATAGTGATGTAGAAAAAATTATAAATTCTAACATAACATCTCTAAGTAAATTTATTGCTATAGGTGGACCAGAAGTAGTACCACAAAACATATTAGATAAATTTAAAATGAACTTTGAAATTATAAAATTATCAAAGGACAATGAAAGATTTGGAGATGAAAAGAAAACTAGAGACATAAAAAGTGACATATTAGTAACTGGAAATAATGTAAACATAATAAATATAAATTTAGATGGAAATCTTATTTTAGATCCAGGTGAGAAAGGTACAGTAAACATAAAAAATGTTAAAGCAAAAAATATAATAGTTAAATCTGGAGATGTAAATAGTATTGAGTTAAGTAATGTAAAAGCTGATAAATTAGATATAGAAACAAATAAAAATGTAGCAGTAAAATTGTATGACAATTCTAATATAAAAAGTACAGAAATAAAATCAAGTTCTATATTAAAAAATGAAAAAGGGTCTTTTGGAGATATAAAAGTTGCTAACACAAATGAAAAGTCAAGAACTATCCAATTAATTGGAGAATTTAAAAATGAAATATTAGTAGAAGATAATGCAGTAATTAATTGTGAAAATGTACAAAACATAAAAATAAATCTTAAAAATTCAGAAAAAAGTGTAGAGATTGATGGAAAAGTAAATAAATTAGACATTATAAAAGGCAAAAACATATCTGTAAAAGGAAATATCAAAACAATAAAAAGTGAAAATGACTCAATAATTAATGTAAAAGATAAATCTAATATTGAAAAAATAGAAGCTTTAGATAAATGTAAGATAAAAATAGAAAATGGTGCAAAAGTAAAACTTATAGAAAAAAGTAAAGATGTTTCAATAGAAGGAAAAGCAAATAAGGTAGTAAATAAGAAAGAAAATAGTAGTGGAGGTTCAACTGCAAATCCTAAAAGTGATGAATTTAGTTTAATAATTTCTAATGATGGTACTGAAATATTAAATAAAAACCTTAAAGTTGATAGTAAAAAATCAGCTATGCAGTATCTAAAAGAAAATGCAGACATAAAAGTAAGTAATGGATTTATATATCAAATAAATAATCTAAAAAGTAAACCATTAAAAAATTTAAGTGAAGATGAAAGAAAAGAAGGGTATTTAGGTGCTGATTGGTTTATATATTTAAATGGTAAGAAAACACCTGTAGGAGCTAATGATGTAAAAGTAAAAGCAGGAGATAAACTTGAATTCGAATATAGAAGATGGGATTGGCATGATTTGGTAGCTGATGGAGAACCTATTTCTTTAACCGTAGAAGGAATAAAAAGTAAAATTAAGCAAAATGAAGAGATGGAGATATTAGTTACTTGTGTATATAGACCTGTATATGATGCGTTAATAAAAATTGACGGTAAAGAAATAGCAACAACTAATATAGATGGTGAAGCTACTATAAAGATTTCGGATGAGGGAAATCATGAAATAACTGTATCAAAAGACAGTGTAGAGATTACAAAAAATATAGTTGTTATAAAAAATAATCAAGGTGGAAATGGTAACACATCAGGGGAAGAACCAGAAAAAGATACTACTATAAAGTTAACAAGTAAAAATGAGAGTTTTGGTGATGAAACTAAAACTAAAGATATAAAAGAAAATATACTTGTAACAGGAGATAATATAACATTAACAAACTTAAATATAAGTGGAACACTTATATTAGATCCAGGAGATAAAGGAACAACAAATATTAAAAATGTTACAGTACAAAATTTAATAGTTAAATCCGGTGATGTAAATAGTATTAAATTAAATAATGTAAAAGTTGAGAATTTAAGAGTAGAAGCTAATAAAAATGTAGCTATAAAGTTATTTGATAATTCAATTATTAAAAACACTGAATTAAAATCAAGTGCTATATTAAAAAATGATACTGGAAGTTTTGGAAGTGTAAGAATAAGCGATACTAAGAAAAAATCAAGAAGTATTAAATTGATAGGAGATTTTAAAGAAGAAATATTAGTAGAAGGAAGCGTAAATTTAAACTGTGAGAATGCGAATAATGTAAACGTAGATTTAAAAGATTCAAAAGATATAGTAGAGATAAAAGGAAATTTAGCGCTATTAAATATTTTAAAGGGAAAAAATTTAATACTAGATGGGAAAATAGATTTAATTAAGAGCACAAATTCTGCAGAGGTTAAAATAAATTCTAAGGCAGAAGTAAATAAAATAGAAGCTTTAGGACAGTGTAAAATAAAAATAGAAGACGGAGCAAAGGTAAAACTTGTAGAAAAAGATAAAAATGTCGCATTAGAAGGAAATGCGGAAAAAGTAATAGATAATGAATTAAAACCAGATACATCACAAAGTGCAGAATTTGAATTAGCAGTTTTAAATAACGGAACAAAAATGTTAAGCAAAACTCTGAAAGTAGATAGTAAAAAATCAGCAATGGATTATTTAAATGAAGTTGCAAAAGTAAAAGTAGACAATGGATTTATTTATGAAATTAATGGTTTAAAGAATGTACTTATAGAAAAACTTAGCATAGAAGATAGAAAAAAGGATGTTTTAGGGAAAGACTGGTTTATATATTTGAATGGAGAAAAAACACCAGTAGGAGCTGCAGGAGTATTTGTAAAAAAAGGAGACAAATTAACATTTGAATATAGAGATTGGGATTGGCATGAT
>NZ_JBWKMH010000028.1:188530-271028 GCF_056431285.1 Clostridium amazonense
GATAGAAGAGCCAGGAAAACATATAATAACTGTAGAAAAATATGGAACAAGTGCAAAAATAGAAGTTATTATTAAAGGCGAAACTACAAAACCAGAAGTTCCATCAAAACCAGAAAGTGAAGAATTTGAATTAGCAGTTTTAAATAATGGAACAAAAATGTTAAGCAAAACTCTGAAAGTAGATAGTAAAAAATCAGCAATGGATTATTTAAATGAAGTTGCAAAAGTAAAAGTAGACAATGGATTTATTTATGAAATTAATGGTTTAAAGAATGTACTTATAGAAAAACTTAGCATAGAAGATAGAAAAAAAGATGTTTTAGGGAAAGACTGGTTTATATATTTGAATGGAGAAAAAACACCAGTAGGAGCTGCAGGAGTATTTGTAAAAAAAGGAGACAAATTAACATTTGAATATAGAGATTGGGATTGGCATGATTTGTATGCACCGGATTACAAAGGGTTGCCAGTATTGATGTTAGAAAACTATGACGATGATGAAATGTCAAGTGGAGAAGAATTTGAAATTGGAGTTTCTTGTGTAAATAAGGCTGTATACAATGCAGATGTAAAAGTAGATGGAAAGTTAGTAGGAAAAACAGATTTAAATGGAGATTTTGAATTATCAATAGAAGAGCCGGGAAAACACATAATAACTGTAGAAAAATATGGAACAAGTGCAAAAATAGAAGTTATTATTAAGGAAGAAATTTTAACAACTGAAGAAGTTGATGGAAAATCATTAATAATTAAAAGAGTCGAAGGAAATAAAATAAAATTTTGTATAGATGAATACAAGAGAGATTTAAATTTACCAGTAACAATTAAAGTGTTAAATGAAAAAGGTAAGTATGTATATTTAGATCAAAGTAAAACTATAGATGGAAAATGTGAATTTAATACAGTTTTGGACAAAGGAAAATATTGGGGAAAGTGTAGTGTAAAAGGTATATTAATTAATTTTAAAATTAATATAAAATAAATTTTAAGTGTAACATTAGTTACAATTATTAGTATAGGGGGAAAAATTATGAATAAGAATTTAAAAAGAGGTTTAGCTGCATTTATTATTGCAAACACCGTTTTAACAACAAGTAATATGGGAATAATAGGTGGTAATGTATTTGCTGCAGAAGTTAGACAAGCTAATTATATAGTAGAATCAAGGCAGCATATATCAAAAGACTATGAAAAAATAATTGATCAATGTGTAAATAATGGACTAAACAATCTTATAACAAAGGATTCAGGTGTTTGGTATAGCAAGGAGTTTGGAGATTGGGAAGCTCTTACAGTATCAAGTTTTAATAAGGAAATTCCACAATCATATATTAAAAATTTAACAGAAAAAATACAAAATAGAGATGGTTCATTATTTGGGGAAGATGGTAAATTTAAATCTGTTACAGATTGTGAAAGAGTAATTATAGGTGTTGTATCAGCAGGACAAGATCCTAGAAATATAGGTGGATATAATTTAATTGAAGATTTATGTACAAGAGATTTAAAAAAGGAAAAAAATATTTTTGCTCAAATGTTTGGTCTTATAGCATTAGATTGTGGAAATTTTGAATTGACACAAAATAGTTTATTTAGTAAAGATGACTTAGTAAACAGATTAGTAAAAAAACAATTACCAACTGGTGGTTGGAGCTGGGGAAGTTCCATTGATGTAGACACTACAACAATGGTTATATCAGCTTTGTCAACATATTATAAAGATAATGATAAAGTTAAAGATGCCATAGATAAAGCTATTGGAGCTCTTAGTAAAGAACAAAGTGAAAATGGAGAATTTGTAACAACTTGGACTCCAAATGGATCTAGTGAAAGTTTAGCACAAACTATAATAGCTTTATGTTCAGTTGGAATAGACCCAACAGATGCTACAATGTTTAGTAAGAATGGTAAAAATATTTTAGATTTATTATTAGAGTATAAAACTAAAGATAACGGATTTGAACATGATAAAAAGAATGGGGATGTTCTTAATGGAATGGCTACAGAACAAGCATTTAGAGCACTTTCAGCATATAAACAATTAAAAAGTGGTAAAGAGGGTTCAATATATTTAATTAAAAATTTTAAATAATTAAAAATGTGAAAATTGCAATTAAATCATAATAACTTAAAACATACTAAGTTATTATGATTTAATATTTTATTAATTTTAATTAAAGAGGGTTTTATTTATGAAAGTAAAGTGGAAAAATTATATTGCTAAATTAATTATATTTTCTATGATATTTATAAATATTAGTGTAAGCATATTAGGATTTAGTCAGTATGAAGTGTTAGCTACAGAATGTATTAAAAATAAATATGAAGGAAAAGTTAATAACAAAATAAATGAAATTAGCAATATTTTAATGAGAAAAGAATCAAAAGATTTGAGCGATTGGGAGGCTATAGCCCTTGGGGCAGCAGGAAAAAAAATTTCTGAAGATTATTTAAAAGAAGTAGATAAAAAAATAAGAGAAGATTATGATGATACATTTCGAGTTAATACAGATTATGGAAGAATTATTTTGGCAGTAACTGCAGCAGATGGGGATACTACAAATATAGGTGGAATAAATCTTATAAATAAATTGTGTGAAATTAACTTTAAAAAAGATCATAATTTATTTGCTAAAACATTTGCAATTATAGCTATGGAATGTGGAAATTTTCAAGTGCCAACAAACTCAAATTTTTCAAAAGAAAAAATAGTTGAAAGTATATTAAGTAAAAAAAATCAGGAAACTGGTGGATGGAATGGTATAAATGGAGTAGATCCAGATACAACAGCAATGACAATTACGGGGTTATCTTCATATTATGAAAAAAATAGTGATGTTAAGGAAACTGTTGATGATGCAATTATAGCATTAAGCAAAACTATGGATGAAAATGGAGAATTTAAAGGCAGTGATAAAACAACTTCAGCATCTAGTGAAAGTGTATCTCAAACTATAATAGCACTTTGTTCAATAGGAAAAGACCCAGCAACTCATAAGGACTTTATAAGAAAAGATAAAAATTTAATAGATTTACTTTTTGAATTTGAAACAGCAGATGGAGGATTTTCACATCAAAAAGATGCTAAGATGGAAGATTCAAATGGGATGGCTACAGAACAAGGACTGTTGGCGTTAATAGCATATAAAAACTTTATAGAAGGGAAAAAAGGTTCTGTATATTTGTTGAAAAATTTTGATAATATTATACCGGTTGAAAAAATTTTATTTGAAGAAGATGAAATAACTTTAAAAGAAAACGAAAAGCATATTTTAAAAGCAAGTGTAATTCCTGAAAATGCATCTAATAAGGATATAGAGTGGACAAGTGATAATGAAGATAT
Organism: Clostridium amazonense; assembly: GCF_056431285.1. Taxonomy (NCBI): domain Bacteria; kingdom Bacillati; phylum Bacillota; class Clostridia; order Eubacteriales; family Clostridiaceae; genus Clostridium; species Clostridium amazonense. The sequence goes on from NZ_JBWKMH010000028.1 coordinate 191,874, forward strand.
AGCAAAGGTGGATATGAAAGGTAATATAACTGGTATAAGTGAAGGAACTACTGTCATAACAGCAATCACAAAAGATGGAAACAAGATGGCTAAATGTAAGGTAAAAATAGTTAAAAATGAAAAAAATATTATAGAAATAGTTAATTTAACACCAAATTCAGAATTAAAATTAGGAAATGAAGCTGAAATTCAAGTTAAAGCTATTAATAATTTCAAAGAAGACAAAAATTTTATATTAATTATAGCATTATATAATGAAGAAGATAATAAAATGATAAGCTATGATTTAATTGAAGGCATGATAAATGGTGGAGAATTTGAAAACTTTAAAACTAAAATAGAAATACCTACTCATGGAAAATATAATATAAAAGTTTTTGCATGGGATGACATGGAAAATATGAATAGTTTATCAAATAGAATTGATATGAAAATAAAATAAATCAAATTATGTGAAGAGATTTTGTGTTTTTCAGTATAAATAATAATTGAATAGGGAGAAAATTTATGAATAAAAAATTAAAGATAAAATTATTTGTATTAGCATTGAGCTTAGGAATAATATCAAGTACTACAACAAATACTTTCGCAGAAGAAAATTCAAATAAGGATAGGATATATGGAAATGATAGAATACAAACATCTATAGAAATTAGTAAGAAGGGGTGGAAAGAGGGTGCAGATTCTGTAGTGATTGCAGCAGCATATGATTTTGCAGATGCTTTATCAGCTGCACCTCTTGCAAAAAAGTATAATGCACCAATAATATTAAATGGGAAAAGTGAGTTATCAACAAGTACTATAAATGAAATTAAAAGATTGAATCCAAAGAACATTTTTATATTAGGAGGAGAAGGAGTAATTCCAGGAAAGGTTGAAAATCAACTTAAAGTATTGAAGGTTGAAAATGTAGAAAGAATATATGGTGAAAATAGATATGAAACATCTTTAAAAGTAGCTGAAAAGTTAGGTAAAGTAGAAAAAGTTTTTATAACTAATGGAGAAACTTATGCAGATGCATTATCAGTATCAAGTATAGCAGCAGAGATGGAATGTCCTATTTTATATACTAAAAAAGATGAGCTAAAATGTGAAGTAAGAAATTATATAAATAACAATGATATCAAAAGCACTTATTTTATTGGTGGACAAGGTGTTCTTAGTAATAGTGTTGTTAATGAAGTTAAAAATTCAAAAAGAATATATGGTGATAATAGATATTTAACTAACAGTGAAGTTTTAAAGAATTTCAAAGATGAATTAAAATTTGATAATGTATATTTTGTAACAGGAAATAACTTTGCAGATGCACTAGCAGTTGCGCCACTATCATCAAAAGAAAAATCACCAGTTATTTTAACTAATAAAAATGTAGGTAAGGAAATTGAAAATTTAATTAATGAAAATATTACAGGTGAAACTAAATTAATAGCTATTGGTGGAGAAAAAGTTGTTCCAGAAAGTATTTTAGATAATTTCATATCAGATTTTGATGTAATAGAAATAGCATTAAAAAGTATAAATTTAATCTAATAGAAAGATAAGGAAGTGTTCTTATGTTCACTTATAGAAATAGAAATACATTTTTTCAAAATGTGCATCCATTTACAGTAACATTGTTAATAATAACATATTTAATAATAGTATTAAAATTGAAAAATCCAATATATATTGGATTAATATTTACAGGAATAATATCAGCTATATATGTAGATGGTTCAATTAAAGATGTATTGAGTTATGGAAAAATAATGATTCCATTCGCTATTATGCTAATGTTATTAAATCCAATTATAGTTCATAATGGTGAAACTGTATTATATCAAGGTCATATAAATATACCGGTACTTGGAACTATGAGAATAACAAAAGAAGCCATTATGTTTGGTGTTGATAGTGGATTTAGAATGATTGTTATAACGATAATATTTGGATTTGGTAATTTAATAATACATCCAGATAGAATGTTTGGTTTTTTTTCTAAATATTTAAAAAAGTCTTCATTATTAATGAGTATGACTATAAGACTTTTTCCTACTATGATGAAATCATATGAAAACATTATAGAAGTTGAAAAGCTTAGAGGTAATTCATTTTCAGAGAAAAAATTTAGAGGAAGAATTAAATCTAGTGGATATATAGCTAATATATTATTTTTATCAAGTCTTGAAGATTCAGAAGATATGGCTGAATCTATGCATTCGAGAGGATATGGTGCACTTAAGAAAAGAAGTTCTTACTTTAGAGAGAAATATACTGTTTGGGATGGAATTTTAATTTTGATATGTGGATTTATAATAATTTATACATATTGGATTACAGCTATAGGATTAAATACTTTTGAGTTTTATAATCAAATGGATAGTTTTAAAGATACTATTTCAAAGCAAGGTATTATATTGTGTTTAAGCACATTTATACCAACTTTCATAAATTGGTGGTGGAAAAATTGGAAATAATAAATATAGAAAATGTTAGTTTTACTTATCCAGATTGTAAAAATAAAGCATTGAAAAACATTAATTTAAAAATTAATGAAGGTGAAATAGTACTTATTGTAGGGCCATCAGGATGTGGAAAATCTACACTTATAAGGCTTTTAAACAAGCTTATACCTAACTATTATGGCGGAACTTTAGAAGGAATGGTGTATTTAAAAAATAGGGATATAGATTTTGTTCATAATTCGGAAATTGCCCAAACTGTAGGAATGGTATATCAACATCCAGAGAAGCAAATTGTACTTCAAGATGTTGAACGAGAAATAGCATTTGGACTTGAAAATTTAAATAAAAACATGAATTTTATGAAAAGAAATGTAGCAGAAGTTATATCTTTATTAGCATTAAATGAAATAAAAGAAAAGCAAACAACAGAAATATCAGGAGGTCAAAAACAAAGAGTTGCAATAGCTTCAGTTGTATCTATGGATCCAGACATTATAGTTTTTGATGAGCCTATATCACAACTAGACCCTATAAGTGCAGAAGAAGTGTTAAATTCAATAAAAAAATTGAATACAGATATGGGGAAGACTATTATACTTGTAGAGCAACGATTGGATAAATGTTTTCATATGGCTGATAGGATAATATTTATGGAAAATGGCTGTATTTTAGGAGAGGGAAAACCCAATAATATACCACAATATATAGATAAAAAATACCATTTACCTAATATATCTTATATTTTTAGACAAGCTAAGATGGAAAATATTCCTGTAACCGTAAAGGAAGGAAGAAATATAATAAAAGATTGTAATTTTGAAAATAAATTAAAAAAAAATAAGTTTAATTCAGAAATTATAATGGATGTAAAAAAAATACAATTTGAATATGAAAAAGGAAGCAAAACATTAAAAGATATAAGTTTTCAACTAAGAAAAGGAAGAATTCTTGGCGTGATGGGTGAAAATGGTGCAGGTAAAAGTACTTTGTTTAAAATAATTTCAGGTGTTATAAATAAATACAATGGAAATATTGAAGTTGATGGTAAAAATATTAAAAAAATAAAAATGAAAGATAAAATAAAGAAAATAGGATATTTATCACAAAATCCTAATGATTATTTTGGAAGAGAAACGGTGTTTGATGAAGTTGGATATACTTTGAAAAATATAGGAGAGTATGATGACAAAAAAGTATATGAAATACTTGAGAAACTTAATTTAATACATTTAAAAGATAGGAATCCTAGAGATTTAAGTGGAGGAGAAAAGCAAAGAACAGCAATAGCATGTACACTAATTACGGATCCGGAAATACTTATTTTAGATGAACCAACGAGAGGAATGGATTCACTTGCAAAAGAAAGCTTAGGGAAAATAATGAAAAGCTTAATAAGTGAAGGGAAAACTATTGTAGTTATAACTCATGATTCAGATTTTTTAGGAGATTATGCAGATGAAGTTATGCTTATGTTTGATGGAGAAATTGTTGCTAGTGGAGAAGCAACAGAAGTATTATGTGATTCACTATATTATTCTCCACAAATATCTAAGGTGTTTAAGAATAAATGCAATGTAATAAAGTCTGAAGATGCTATAAATCTTTTGAAGGTGATGTAAATGAAAAGAAAATTTAAATTAGGACCTATAATAGTAATTTTATATATAATAATAACTTTAATTATGACATATGCTGATTTTAAAATGGAAAAGGCAGTAGAGATATCTACTATTTTCATTATAGGAACATTTATAATATTGTTTGAAAATAGAGAAATTAGTGCAAGAACTATGGCAGCAGTAGCTACAATGTCAGCACTAGGTGGTGTATTAAGAGTTCCATGTGCTGCAATTCCAAGTTTTCAGCCAGTAACATTTATTGTAGCAGTATCAGGTTATACATTAGGTCCAGTAAACGGATTTATGGTAGGTGCAATGTGTGCTTTTATTTCAAATTTTTTCTTAGGACATGGTCCTTGGACTTTGTGGCAAATACTAGGATGGGGACTTTGTGGAGTATTTTTTGGGAAATGCAGAAATTTTATAAAGAAGAATGAACTTCCAAGGTTTATTTTACTTTGTGGTATTTGGGGATATATATATGGAACTATTTTAAATCAATGGTATGTTGTTGAATTCATAAGACCCATCACAGTAAATACTATAATTACTGGAAATATATTAAGTTTTTGGTTTGATACTATGCATGCATTTAGCAATGTATTATTCTCATATTTTTTTGGAAGAACTTTTATAAATTCATTAGAGCGATATAATAAAAGAAATTCAGTTATTAGAATAAAATCATAATATTAAAATGCATAAAACTAAATTAGTTTAAGTATAGAAAGAGGGATTAGTTGTGAGAAAGAATAATATAGTATTAAAAATATTATGTTCCATACTTGTTACATCCACATTAATTACATATAAAGCAAATGCAATTGATATAGATGCAGAAACAAATAATTTAAATAAAGTATGGACAATAAAGTTTAATAAAGAAGTGAATACATGTAACTTAGATGAAGAAATAGTAATTTTAGATGAAAATAAAACAAAAATTCCTATAAAAATAGAATTAGAAGAGGATAATACATTATTAATATATCCGCCAGAAGGTGGATACAAAGATAAAGAAGTATATACATTAAAGATTGGAAAAAACATAAAGTCACAAAATAAAAAAAATATAAAGTCATCAAAGGAATTCACTTTTAAAGTAGATGCAGAAAGTTTATGCTACAACAATGGGATTTATGAATATAAAAGTGTTGTAGAAAATAATATAGAGTCTGTATCAAAATATATTATAGATAAAGGATTAGAAAGTGATTGGGAAGTTATGGCTTTAGCAAAAGCCAACAAAAATATATCAAAAGACTATATTAATAAGGTTATAGATATTATAAATGATGGGTTGCTAATGCAGCCAACAGATTATCAAAGAACTACTATGCTTTTATCAGCACTTGGAGAAAATCCAATTAAGTTTAATAATGTGAATTTTTTAGATAATATATACAATAATAAGGATATAAAAAATCAGGGACCCAATGCAGTGATGTTTGCATTAATAGCTCTAGATTCTGGAAATTATGAAATTCCTAATAATTCAATTTGGAGTAGAGAAAGTTTAGTCAATACTTTACTTGAAATGAAAACTTATGATGGAGGATGGGATTTTGCAGGTATAAAGGCTGATCCAGATATGACAGGAATGGCATTAACAGCATTGCATAATTATACTGATGATGGAAAAGTAAAAGATGATGTTAATAATGCTATAAAGCTTTTAAGTGATATGCAAAATGATGATGGAACATTTTCTTCATATAAAATAAAAAATAGTGAAAGTATTTCACAAGTTATAATAGGTTTATGTGCAAATGGAATAGATCCAACAAGTAGTGAATTTACTAAAAGTGGTAAAAATCTTATAGATGCTTTATTAACATTTAAAAGTGATGATGGTGGATTTAAACACATATATGAAGGAAATAGCAATGGAAAGGCAACAGAACAAGCATTGTTAGCATTAGAAGCATATAAAGAGTTAAAAAATGGAAGACTAAATTTATATGAATTTTAAATAACAAAAATTAGATAATGTTATAAAATATAAAAAGGTGATTTCTATAAAATGTATTCTATAGAAATCACCTTTTTATATTTTAAAATTGTAGATGGAAATATTAATTTTATTATTTTTACGTGAAAATGAAATTTTACAAAAAAGTTTGGTGAAAATAAGTTTTTTAAATAGTGGTAACAAGAAACATAGTTAATATATTAACTACATGATAACAAGAAGGAATGTCAAAGTATGTTGAAAATATACGAATGCTGTAATACAATGTTGATAAAAGTAAATATTGGAAATTAGGTAAATTTTTTTCTTGTTATTAAAAAGCTAAAATAAAAAAAAATAGGAATTAAGTAGATTATGAAATAAACATTGCTATGTGCTTGTTAAAAAAAATAAAATTAAAGATTTTAATTATTAAAAATTTATCAATGTAAAATATAAAAAAAGGAGGAGTTTTATGAAAAAAAAATACAAGATGCTTATATCTGTCATTATAAGTTTTATTATATTGGCTTGCGTAGGTTGTATCACAAATAATAAATTAGAAAATAATAACAATAATAGAACTAAAATAGAGAGTAAGCTTGAAGAAAAAAATGAGAAAGTTGAAAATAAAGAAAAAACTAACAGGAAAGAAGAAAAAGTAAAAAAACAAGAAAATGAAGTAAAGAAGCAAAAAAATGAAGTGAATAAACAAGAAAAAAGTGAATTAAATGTTGATAGTGATGAAGATAATCAATTGTCAAAAGAAAAAGCTGCAAAAGAAAGTATTGCTGTAGAAAAACAAAAAGAAACTATAGAAAAAAAGGAAGCAAATTTAAATCAAGATAATAAGTTAGATGAAAGTAAATTTACTATGATAGTAACTAGGGAATCCAAGGGATATACTGGGAAAAATCAGGAAGTTATAGGTGAATTTACATTAAAAATTGATAATAATAAAAGTGCAATGACTTATTTAAGAGAAAATGTATCAATAAAGGAAACTGGAGGATTCATATATGAGATAAATGGCATACATAATCTGTATCCTATACCAGAAGCAGAGAAAACTGTTGAACAAAAAGAAAAAAATATTTTAGGAATCGATTGGTTTATATATTTAAATGGAGAAAAAACTTCTTTAGGAGCAAATGATGTTTATCCAAAAGAAGGTGATATCATTTTGATTGATTTTCATGAATGGGATAATAGGGAGTTTTCATAAATATCATTTTAAAAGTGAATTTAGAATTTTTATATAATTTTAAATTAAGGGAAATTTCAAAGTATAAAATAAGGGGGAAAGACTTATGACGAAATTATTTAAAAGAAAGACTAGTATTTTTATATTATTTCTTAGCTTTTTTATGTTAATTAGCTGGACTAATACATTTGCAATATCTAAGAAAGACAGAATATATGGGAAGGATAGAATAGAAACTTCTATAAAAATTAGTAAAAGTGGATGGGAAAATGGTTCAGAATATGTATTTATTGTACAAGGATATGATTTTGCAGATGCATTAACAGTTGCGCCATTTGCAAAAAAATTAAATGGACCAATTATATTAAGTGGAAAAGAAAGGTTAAAACAAGAGGTTGTTGATGAAATTACAAGATTAAATCCGAAAAAAATATTTATATTAGGTGGGGAAAAAGTAATAAGTAATGAAGTAGAAGTCCAACTCAAAAATATAAATGTAAATAATATAGAAAGAATATATGGACAAACACGATATGAAACAGCATTGAAAGTTGCGGAAAAATTAGGTGGAGCTAAGGAATTATTTATAGTTAATGGATATGCTTATGCTGATGCATTATCAATATCATCTATAGCGGCACAAAAAGGAGCACCCATAATATATACAAATGGAAATGAAATTTCTAGAGAAATTAAAAATTATATGATTAAAAATAATATAGAAAATACATATGCTATAGGTGGAGTAGGTGTAATAAGTGAAAATGCTATAAGTGGTATAGAGAATATAGAGAGAGTTTCAGGCTTAAATAGATATTTGACCAATAAAAATGTGTTACTAAAATTTGATAAAGATATTAAATATGAAAAGATTTACTTTACAACAGGAGAAGATTTTCCTGATGCGTTAGCAATATCAACATTAGCAGCATTTACAAAATCACCAATAGTACTAACAAATAAACAGATTAATAGTGAATTAAATACATATGTTAATTCTAAATTAGAAGATAAAAGTGAATTAATTGCTATAGGTGGAGAAAAGATAGTTCCTGAAAATGTTTTAGATAAAATAACAAATAGTAAAATTGAAGAAGATAAAGGTAATGGTGGAAATGATGCTGGTGGTTCAGGGATTGGTGGAGATAATAATTTAAACACTGAAGTTAAACAAGGGGAATTTAAATTATTAGTAACTACAGATGGAAATGAAATTGTTAATAAAAATCTGAAGATTCTTGATAAGAAAAGTGTTATGTATTATTTAAGAGAAAATGCAAAAGTAAAAGACAAAAATGGTTTTATTTGTGAAATTAATGGAACAAAAAGAAAAGAATTCAATGAACTAACAGAAAAAGAAATAAAAGATGGTTACTTGTCTGCTGATTGGTTTATATATGTTAATGGAAAAAGAGCTAATGTAGGAGCAAATGATATTAGAATAAAAGAAAAAGATACTATAAACGTAGCATATGAGAAATGGGATTACACTAGTTTAGTATCACCAGGTGAAAAGCCAAAGCTAAACGTAAGTGGTATTCCAAATGAGGTTAAAGCAAATGAATGTTTTAATGTAAATGTTGATTTATCAGTAGGAAAAGTATATGGTGCATCAATAAAAATTAATGGAGTTGAGGTAGTAACTACTGATACAAAAGGACAAGCAGTAATTAAGATAAATAAAGTGGGAAAACATGTTATTACAGTTGAAAAATATGGATCAATTTATAAAAAAGATATAAATGTTAAAGAGAGTAATCAAGATGGAAATACTTCTGGTGAAGGTACATCTACTGGAAAAGATGAGGTTATATTTAGAAAAGTGCAAGAAAATATTATTTTTGAAGTGAGAGGCAATAATGAAAAAGTAAATTTTCAAATTAAAGATTCTAGCAAAAATGATAGTGTAGTTACAATAAAAGTTTTAGATGAAAAAAATTCATTAGTGTATATAGATCAGGTATCTTTGAATAATGGGAAATACACTTTAAGAACTGAATTAGATAAAGGAAAATATAAAGGAGTATGTAAAGTAAATAAAACTCCAATAAACTTTGAATTTAATATTAATTAACAAGAATAGAAATTTTAAACCCTTATATATTATGAAAGTATAAGGGTTTGCTAAAAAGGTAGAGTTGTAAACAAGTTTCTAAAAAACTAATACATTATTACTAGAGTTATGGGGGAAATAAGATGAAAAGAAAAAGTTTTTTAGCAATGTTCATGGCCCTTACAATGATAGGTACTAGTACATTTGCTAATTTCGATATAATAAATTCTTCAATTGTATATGCCAGTGAAATAGCAAATGTAAATGAAGATGATGAAAGAGTTATTGATAATGCAATTTCAAGAGTATTAACATTGGTAGAAAATGAACGATTTCAAAAAGATAGAAATGATAATATAGCAGTTTCGTGTAGTGCATTAGGTACTTTGATGCCAGATAGTTATATTAAAAATAAAATAGAAGAAATAAAAAAAATTGGAAAATATGAAAAAGCAACAGAGTGTTGTAAGGCAATTTTGGCTATTACAGCGTCAGGGGTAGAAGCAACTAATATTCAAGGTCATAATTTGATTGAAGATTTAAGTAGTTATCAGATTGGAGAAGATATATATTCAAATTTATATTTACTATTAGCACTTAATTGTGATGATTTTAAGCTTTCAGAAGATATGAAATTAAAAAAGGAAGATGCAATAAAAAGTTTACTCCAAAGTCAGAAAGAAAATGGTACATGGAATAAATTTGGAAGTGATTTTGATTGTGATTCCACATCCATGGTAATAACAGCATTGGCTCCATATTATAATTTGAAAGAAAATGTAAAAGGAGCAATAGATAGAGGAATAGCTGGAATAGTTGAAATGCAAAATGAAGAAGGAGAATTAGTAGGAAGATATAATGAAAATGGATCTAGTGAAAGTTTATCACAAGCTATAATAGCTCTTTGCTCACTAGGAATTGATCCTGTAATATGTGACAAATTCACAAAAAATAATAAAAATTTAATAGAACTATTGTTAAGTTATGAAACAAAAGATGGTGGTTTTGCACATACCAAACAATTTGGATTAGATGAATTAAATGAAATGGCAACAGATCAAGCCTTTATGGCTCTTGCTGCATATAAGAAATTAAAAACCAATAATACTGCATTATATGATATAAAAAATCTTTGTAAATTTGAAAAAAATTTAGAAGAAAAAGAAGGGTTATTTATAAATAATTTAACATCAGATAAGCAGTTTAAACTAGGTGGAGAGGCAAAAATAAAAATAGAAGCATTAAATAAATTAAAAAATGAAAAAGAAATTACACTCATAGTAAGTTTATACAATAAAAATACTAATAAAATAGTTAAATATGCAGCTTCAAGTAAAAAATTGGATATTGATGAAAAAGAAAACTTACAAGTCAATGTAAAGTTACCTAAAGAAGGCAATTATGAGGTAAAGATATTTATTTGGGATAATTTTAATGATATGAACAATTTAGCAAAAGAAATTGTTATACCAGTTAATTAAATAAGGGGGAGAAAATGAATAAAAGTTTAAAAACAAATTTAGCTATTTTTACAATAGGATTAGGAATTTTAGCAAGTATTCCATGTAATGCTAAGGGCGAAGATATATTAAAAAAAAATAGAATATATGGTCAGAATAGAATAGAGACATCTGTAGAAATAAGCAAAATTGGTTGGAAAAATGGATCAAATTCTGTAGTTATTGCATCAGCTTATGATTTTGCAGATGCACTTTCAGCGGCACCGCTGGCCAGAAAGAACAATGGACCAATACTGTTAAATGGAAAAGATGTGTTACCTAAAAATACAATTAGTGAAATAAAAAGATTAAATCCTAAAGAAGTATTTATACTAGGGGGAGAATTAGTAATTTCTAAAGGTGTTGAGAATCAATTAAATGAAATTGGTATAAAAGATGTAAAAAGAATATATGGGAAAAATAGATATGAAACTTCAATAAAGGTTGCCAAAGAGTTGGGTGATGTAAAGAGTGCATTTATAACTAATGGTGAGACTTATGCTGATGCTCTATCTATATCAAGTATAGCAGCAACAAAAGGAAGTCCTATAATATATACAACAAAAGAAAAGTTAAATGATAATGCAAGAGAATATATAGAGAAAAATAATATAGATAAAATTTATTGTATAGGAGGAGAAGGGGTTTTATCTAATAATGTATTGAGTTCATTGGAAAATTCAAAAAGGTTGAGTGGCGATAATAGATATTTAACTAATATGCAAGTTTTAAAGAATTTCAAAGAAGAATTAAATTTTGAAAATGTTTATTTTGTTAGAGGAGATGATTTTGCAGATGCATTATCAGTGGCACCAATGGCATCAAAAAAAAATAGCGTGGTAGTAATTGCAGATAAAGAGGTAATTAGAGATACGGAAATACTAGTAAATTCTAATATTACAAGTGAAAGTGAAGTAATAGCAGTTGGTGGAGAAAACTGTATTCCAGAAGGCATATTAGATAAATTTATATCAGATTTTGATATATTAGAAATAGCAATGAATAAAATAAATTTATTCTAAATTAGTGTTATTAGCAGGGAAGTGGAGTTATGTTAAGTTATAAAAATAGGAATACATTTTTACAAGGGCTACATCCATTAACAGTAACATTAATTATTAGTACATACTTAATATTGTTTTTAAAGTTTAAAAATCCATTATATTTTGTTTGTGTATTGGCAAGTTTATTAACCATAGCTTATTTGGATGGATGTTTAAAAGAAGTTATGGGATATGCAAAGATAATGATGCCATTTGCCGCTGGAATTATGATATTGAATCCATTATTAGTGCATAATGGTGATACTATATTGTATCAAGGATATTTAAATATACCTGTTTTAGGGAAAATTATAATAACAAAAGAAGCTATATTATACGGTGTTTTCAATGGGCTAAGAATGGTTTCAATAACAGCTTTGTTTGGTTTTGGAAATTTAATAGTCCATCCAGATAGAACTTTTGGATATTTTGCAAAGTATATAAAAAGATCATCGCTTTTAATGAGCATGACTATAAGATTATTTCCTACTATGATGAAATCATATGAAAATATATTAGAAATTGAAAAGTTGAGATGTAATTCAATTTTAAAAGATGGGATGAAGAACAAAATAAAGGGGAGCGGAAATATAGCAAATATATTGTTTTTATCAAGTCTTGAAGACTCTGAAGATATGGCAGAATCTATGTATTCAAGAGGATATGGTGCTTTAAATAAAAGAAGCTCTTATTTCAGAGAAAAATATACAATATGGGATTTTGTGATAATAGTAATATCTATAGAAATATTTATATATCTTTATTATTTTACGGTTAATGGATTCAATGAATTCAATTTTTATAATAAGGTTGATAATGTACTTCTTAAAACTTCAAGAGAAGGAATAATTCTTTGTGTAGGAACTTACTTAATTGCTCTTATAAATTGGTGGTGGAAAATGTGGAAATGATAAATTTGGAGAATGTTAGTTTTGCTTATCCTAATTGTGAAGAAAAAGTATTAAAGAATATCAATTTAAAAGTAAAAGAAGGAGAACTTGTAGTTATAGCAGGACCATCGGGGTGTGGTAAGTCTACATTAATTAGACTTTTAAATAAGCTTATACCTAATTATTATGGCGGAATTTTAGAGGGAATGATTTATTTAAAGAATAAAGATATAGATTTTATTGAAAATCTTAAAATTGCTAAAAGTGTAGGAATGGTATATCAACATCCAGAAAAACAAATAGTGCTTGAAGATGTTGAAAGAGAGATAGCTTTTGGTCTTGAAAATTTAAACAAAGATATGAATTTTATGAAAAGAAATGTATGTGAGGTAATGTCCTTACTATCATTGAATGAAATAAAAGAAAGCAAGACAACAGAAATATCTGGAGGGCAAAAACAGAAAGTAGCAATAGCATCAGTCGTAGCTATGGATCCAGATATAATAGTTTTTGATGAACCTATTTCACAGTTAGATCCTATAAGCGCTGAAGATGTTTTAAATTCTATAAAAAAGTTAAATGTGGATATGGGAAAAACAATTATTCTTGTAGAGCAGAGATTAGATAAATGTTTTCATATAGCAGATAGAATAATATTTATGGAAGATGGACAAATAATTGGTGAAGGTACACCTAATGATATTCCTGAAAACATAAGTAAAAAATATCATCTTCCTAATATATCTTATATATTTAAAGAAGCAAATAGAGATGTTATACCAGTTACAGTAAAGGAAGGACGAGAAGCAATAAAAAGCTTAAGATATGAAGATGAAGAATCTAAGAAAGTAGATTCAGAAATAGTATTAAATGCAAAAAAACTTAAGTTTGAATATGAGAAAGGAAGTAAAACATTAAAGAGTGTAAGTTTTCAGTTAAAAAAAGGCGAAATTCTTGGTGTTATGGGGGAAAATGGAGCAGGAAAAAGTACATTATTTAAAATAATTTCAGGAATTATAAGTAAATATTCAGGTTTGGTGGAGATTTATGGCAAAAATATGAAGAAGTTAAAGTCAGAAGAGAGAATTAAACAAATAGGATATTTAACACAAAATCCTAATGATTATTTTGGAAGGCCAACGGTTTTTGAAGAGGTAGCTTATACTTTAAGGAATATAGGTGAATATCATGAAGCGAAGGTTTATGATATTTTAAATAAATTAGACTTAGACCATTTAAGGGATAGAAATCCAAGGGATTTAAGTGGTGGAGAAAAACAGAGAGTTGCAATAGCGTGTACATTAGTAACCAATCCTAACATAGTAATTTTAGATGAACCTACTAGAGGTATGGATGCATTAGCTAAGGAAAATTTAGGATTAATAATTGAAAATTTAAAAGAAGAAGGAAAAAGTATAATAATCATTACACACGATGCTGATTTTTTAGGAAATTATGCTGATTCTGTAATGCTTATGTTTGATGGTGAAATTGTAGCTAACGGACAAGCACTAGAAATACTTTGTGATTCACTTTACTATTCACCACAAATATCTAAGGTTTTTAAAGATAAATGTAAAGTAATAAATTCTAAAAAAGCTATAGAGCTTTTAATGGAGAGATAAATGAGAAGAAGAATAAAATTAGGATTTATATTAATAGCTTTATATTTAGCTATTATATTTGTAATGACTTATAACAATTTGAAAATGGACAAGGCCATAGAAATTTCAAGCATATTTATAATTATTACTTTTATAATTTTGTTTGAAAATAAAGAAATGAGTGCAAGAACAATGGCAGCAGTAGCTACAATGGCAGCATTAGGAGGAGTTTTAAGAGTTCCGTGTGCAGTTATACCAGGATTTCAGCCAGTTACATTTATTACTGCTGTATCTGGTTATACTTTAGGACCGATAAATGGTTTTATGGTGGGAGCTATATGTGCATTTATTTCAAATTTCTTTTTAGGACATGGTCCATGGACCATGTGGCAAATTCTTGGATGGGGACTTTGTGGAATGTTTTTTGGCATATTTAAAGTTTTCATACAAAAAAGTTTTAAAAGATTTATTGTACTTTGCGGTTTATGGGGGTATATATATGGGTTTATTTTGAATCAATGGTATGTATTAGAGTTTATTCATCCAATAAACTTGAAAGCTATGTTCATAGGTAGCATAGGAAGTTTTGGACATGATACTCTTCATGCTATTGGAAATGTATTATTTGCCTATTTATTTGGAAAAACCTTCATAGAAGCATTGGAAAGATACAATAGAAAAAATGAATTTTTAAGAATAAAGGTATAAGTATATTTAATATAAAGAGGTGATAGGTATTGAATATAAAAAAATTTATAGGAATATTAGCATTAAGTAGCATTATTACTATAAGTACTATAAATTACAAGGTTTATGGATATGAGAGTAGACTTGAAAGTGATAATGTAATTATAAAAAATTTAACAGAAAAAAATAATTTTAAAATAGGTGAAAACGCTAATATTAAATTTGAGTTAATTAACAATACTAATGAAAATAAGAATGTCAATTTTTTTATAAAAATAGTTGATGGAAAAAATAAAATTTTAAAGAGTGTTTCTTTAAATAAGGAAATAGATAAGTTGGAAAATGAATATGTTTATAGTAAAGTTAAAATTTCTGACAATAAATCTAAGAAAATAATAGTATATGGAGAAGTTAATAATAAAAGAATAAATGAAATAGAAATACCTATAGGAGAAATTAATATAGGTGATAATAATGCAATTTTAAAGGATGGGAAAACTATTAATTCTAAAAGAATAGAGATACTTTTAAATGATAAAATTAAACCAAATAATATAACTGAAAATGATTTCAAATTTTTAGAAAGTGAAAAAAAAGTAACTTCAGCTATATTAAAAAATAATAAAATAATATTAGATATTTCAAGTGATATTAAAAAGTCTGAAAAAGTAAAGTTGAAATATAAAAACAATGAAGAAATAACAATTGAGAATGATCTAAAAAATATGACAGTGATGCTGTATTTTGATGGGGATAATAATTTAGAATCTGAAATGCTTAAGGATATAGAAGAAATAAAAAAGGGCATAAAAGATAATGTAAATTTAAATGTTATTGCATTAGTTGATAGGATAAAGGGATATAGTGAAGATAGTAAAGTTTTAGGAGAAAATTTTGAAAGCACAAGATTGTATAAAATTGAAAATAATAAAGTTATAAGATTAGATGGAAAAGAACAAATGCCACAGATAAAGATAGATGGTGATTATGAAGCAAATATGGGTGATGCAAAGACCTTAAGAAGCTTTATAGACTTTTGTAAATCTAACTATAGTGCAGATTCATATATATTAATTCCATTTAATCATGGTGAAGGAAATAGAGGATTTTGCATAGATGAAACAGATAAAGATATCTTAAATATAGCGGAAGTTTCAGATAATTTAAGTAAAAAGCAATCTGTAGACATGATTATATATGAAGCATGTTTCATGGGAAATTTAGAAACTGCATATCAATATAGACCTAATAATGGAAGTTTTGAGAGCAAATATATGATTGCTTCAAGTGCAACAATGTTGTCTTCAGGATTTAATTATGAAAAAATATTTAATGAATGGACAACTACATATGATCCTTCGACTATGACAATGAATGATATAGGCTCAATATTTATAAAGCAACATAAAGAATATACTAAAAAGAAAAGAGATCAAATATTAGCATATTATGATTTAAATAAAGTAGGCAGGATTAAAAATAATGTAGACCAATTATCTAGGTTATTAGCAAAGGAAAATAAAAAAGAATTAATAGATGAGTTACGAGGAAATTTTAAAAAAAGTGGACAAGTAATTTCATATTTTAATAATGAAGAGGATTATGTATATAATGAAAAAGATGGATGGACATTGTATCCTTACTTTGATTTATATGATTTATGTGAAAAAATCATAGCTAGCAATGAATGTAGTGATGAGTTAAATGTAGTTTGTGAAAATACTAAAAAATCTTTAAATGAATTTATCATTTATTCTTTTGGACAAAGTAAATATAAAACCAATGGATTTAAAGATAATATTAATGGCGTAAGTATATTTTTACCAGATGGAGAGTCTACTTGGAAAAATCAAAGTTGGTATAGCAGTGAGTATATATATGGTGGAGATTATGGTGCATTAAGTTGGTGTAAAGATGGAATAGATACTAAAATTAATGTTGTTGGCAATTGGTTTGAAATGTTAGATTCATGGTTTGATAAAGAAAATTGCGTTGATGGTGGAGAAAATTTTCATCAATGGTAATAATAAAAATTTGTTTAAAAGATCGAAGAAATTAAGGGGGAGAAGTTTATGAAAAAAAATAAAATAGGAATAATAAGTTTCATTTTATCATTTATTATGGTTATAAATATTATTATGCCTGTAAAAGTTTTTGCTGATACTACTTCAGAAAAAGCCAAATTAGAGCAGGAAATAGAAACATTAAAGAAAGAGGTTAAAAGCAGAAGTCCTAAAGACTATTTAGACTGCTTAACATTAAGAGCGTTAGGTGAACCGGTGGATAAGTCACAGATAAATCTTATTGATAACATAAGTTCTGCTTATGACAATGAAAATAATTCTAAAGTAAATGCACAAAATATACTAAAACTTGTATGTGTAAAGGAAGATGTAAATAGTGAAAAATACAAGAAATATGTAGAAGCACTTACTAATGGATTAAGTGAAAAAGGCTTTTTATCCCAAAGTGGTAGGGAGTATATAGATTTAGATTTAAATACTACTGCATTATGTATAATAGCATTAGAACTTGCGCATGTAGATTATGATAAAGAAAAAGCAAAACAATCTTTATTAAATTATGTTAAAACCGAATTAGAAAAGGATACTGATAGTGTTAAAAATATAGAACCAATAACTAATGCAATAATTGCATTAAATCTTTTAAAGGTGGAAAATTATAATAATTATATAGATAGATTTTTAGATATATTTAAATACTCTATAAATCATGAAGGAAAAATTGAAATAGATAATGGAACGTGGCCAAGCTATAATGGAAGTTTAATACAAGCACTTATATTAATAGGCCAAGACCCTACATCAGAAGATTGGACTTCTGAAGATGGACTCAATTTGATAGATGGATTAAATTCTTTTAAATATGACACAGATACTAAGAATTTGGCAAAGTTGTCTGCACTTGTAGATTATTATAATTTTAAATATGGCAATAAAAAATCTATGTATAATTTAGATTATGAAATATCTACACCAAGTAAAATTGAATTTGAAAATAGTAATATTAAAATAAAAGAAGGCAAAGAACAAGGTTTAAATATAAAAATTTATGATGAAAAAAATAATCCTATGATAGGTGAAGCGTTTGTATTTACAAATCATAATAAGGATTTAGTAGAGCTAGATGAAAGAAGTTTAAAAGTTAAAGCATTAAAATGTGGTAATGCAAAAATAGAGGTAGCTTTAAAGAAAAATAATAATATAAAAGCTAATTTAGACATAGAAGTTTATAAAAATCCAGTTTCAAAGATAGAAATAAATATAAATGAAGATTATATGCCAATAAAAGTTAATGACATAGTTACTGTGGAAACTATATGCAAGGATGATGAAGATGATAGAGTTTATAACAGTAATTTTAAATATTCTTCAGATAATGAAAATATAGTGAGTATAGATAATAAAGGTAATTTAACGGCTAAAAAAGTTGGTAAAGTTAATATAAAAGTTTCTATTGAAGACAATGAAACTGTATATGCTGAAAAAGAAATAGAGATTCAAGATAACTTAGGCCTTAATGAAATAAGTAAAAAAGACCATGAGAAGATTAAAGCAGAAGTTGAAAATCTAAAAAATTATTATTTAACTGAAACTAAAGATGGGTTAGTACCATTAGCATTATCAAAAATAGGTGTAGTAAAAAAAGCATATATAAGGAGAAATTGTGCTAATGCATATGATCTTAGTTTAAATATATTTGCTA
Organism: Clostridium amazonense; assembly: GCF_056431285.1. NCBI lineage: Bacteria > Bacillati > Bacillota > Clostridia > Eubacteriales > Clostridiaceae > Clostridium > Clostridium amazonense. The sequence continues at coordinate 210,597 of NZ_JBWKMH010000028.1, forward strand.
CAATAGGAAGTGGTGAAAACCCTAGAAATTACCAAAACAATAATTATGTAGAACAATTAAAAGAAATCCAAAAGAAAGATGGAGAAAATAAAGGACAGTTTATAAAAAATGATTATTCGGATAAAAATAATCTAAAAAGCCAATGTTATGCAGTATTAGCACTAGATTTAGCGAAAGAAGAATATGATAAAAAAAGTGCTATAGAATCTATAATAGATTTATCTAAAAATGGAGATGGAGATACAACGTATACAGAAGTTCAGAAAAAAGCATTGGTAGCTTTAGTTCTTGCTGGGGTTGATAAGGATATAGAAAAAACAAAATATTTAAAAAGTCTTATATTAGATATGAAAAATGAATTCTTAAAAAATGGACAATTTCAATGTAAAAATGATAGATGTAGAAGTACAGCATTAGTTATTCAAGCATTAGTTGCTAATAACATAAATCCATTAGGAAAAGATTTTACATATGTTAAAGGTGAAGAAAAGAAGAATTTATTTGATGTACTTTTAAGTTATAAATCAGACCAATTAAAGAATGGAAATCCTTATTTTGGTTTTGCAAATGGTATAGGTTATGGAAGCAATGTAATTAATGCACAGAGTACAACTAATGCATTATGTGCATTAGTAGATTTATATAATAAAGAATCAAATTTTGGTATAAAATCCTCTGTTGACATGGATAATGGTGAAGCACCAAAAATAACTATAATTGGAGTGGAAAATAATAAGGTTTATAAAGGTGATGTTAATGTTGAAATTTCATCAACTGAAGGTAATAAATGGACTGCCAAGTTAAATGGTGAAAACTTTACAGGCGGAAAATTCACTACTTCAGGCATTCATACACTAGAGGTAGTAGCTGAAAATGATAAAGGGTTAAAAACAACTAAATCTTTACAATTTGCTATAGACAAAAATCAAAGCACTGAGATTAATTTAAGAGTTGAAGGTAGAGAAAAAACTTTATTTAATGAAAAGATTAAAGTTGGAGAAGGCTCTAAAAATGTATTAGATTTAATAAAAATTTCTTTAGGACTTGACAAAGTAAAGCTTAGAGAAACAAACAACATGATGGTAGCTTCTATATTAGATGAAAAAGAATTAGAAGGTAAATATGGATGGTGCTACTTAATATTAAAAAACAACAAAGTAGAACATCCAGGTGTAGGGATGGACTCATACAAAATAGATAAAGAAAATTTATCTATGGATGAGATAGTGCTTTATGTAAGTGACTATAAGGATACAGATATAAAAACACAAACACCTAATATGACTTATAAAGTTAAAGTTGATAAAGTTATATTAAACTTTAATAGTTATAATAAAAGTATAAGAGGAATGGATGTTACAGTTAATAATAAAAAGTATATAACTGATGATAATGGAAATATAGAAATAGAAAAAGAAGAAGTCCTTAATATATCTATAGGTAAAAGAAGTTCAAGTGAAGGAATTTTATTTGTACCTATGAACTATGTTATAAACATAGAAATGGAAAATACAAAACCAGAAGAGTTAGATAAAGAAGAAATAAAGGTTGAAAATCTAACTGATGAAAATAGCTTTAAATTAGGACAAGAAGGAAAAGTTAGATTAAAGGTAACAAATACATTTAAAGAAGAAAAAGATTTAAATTTCATAGTAGGGTTATATGATGATAATAACAAGTTAGTAGACTATATATCCTTAGAAAATAAAATAAAAGCCAATAAAAGTACAGTTTTAGAATCAATGATGGTTATGCCAAGTAATGGGAAGTACACTGTTAAAGCATTCTTATGGGATAATTTGGATAATATGAATAGTCTTTGTGACAATATAGTAATAAAAGTTAAATAACATAGATTTTAAAAATCATACAGTAATCAATATTTAAGATAGTGCACTTAAATATTGATTACCTTGTTTTACAGGAGAATTGAATTTAGGAGTGAGAAAGTTGAGAAGAAATAAAATAATATCTAAAATAGTGCTAGTAACTATGGTTACATCTATACTTGTAACTAGTAAAGCTTATGGAAACACTATAAATGCTAGAACTAATGATTTAAATAAGGTATGGACTATAAAATTTAATGAGAATTTAAAGGAAAGTACTTTAAAAAATGAAATTTCAGTAGTTGATAAAGATGGAAATATAATAGATAGTAAAGTTGAAATTAAAGAAGGAAAAAATGTGGTTATATATCCACCAAAAGAAGGATATATAAATGGTAATGTATATACATTAAATATTGGTAAAAACATAAGAAATATAAATAGTAAAAGTATAAAAAGTAAAAAAACTTTTATATTTGAAGTAAATAATGAAAGTGTTTCTTACAATAAATCTATTTATATGTATAAAGATGTTGTTGAAAAAAATATAGATGATATGTGTAATGGTATAGTGAAAAATGGAATAAATAGTGATTGGCAAGCAATAGCGTTAGCTAAAAATAATAAAGAAATTCCAAGTGGGTATTTAGACAAAATAAAAAAACAAATTGATAACAATGAAATAGTACAATCTACAGATTATGAGAGAATGATATTAGTATTATCAGCATTAGGACAAGATCCTAAAAATTTTAATAATACTAACTTAGTAGAAAAGTTATATAATAATCCAGAATTAGATAGTCAAGGTAATAATGCTTTAATATTTGGATTAATAGCATTAGATAGTAAAAATCATCAATTAGAAAATAATTCTATATGGACAAGAGAAAAATTAGTTGATGCTTTGTTAAATTCAAAAACAGAAGATGGTGGTTGGAGCTTTTTAAGTTCTAAAGCAGAACCAGATATGACTGGAATGGCAATTGCAGCATTAAGCAATTATAAAAAAGATGAAAAGATAAATAAATCAATAGAAGAATCTATAACTCTTTTAAGTAGTATGCAAAACACAGATGGAACATTTTCATCAGTAGGTCTAAAAAATAGTGAAAGTATATCACAAGTTATAATAGGTTTATGTGCAAATGGAATAGATCCAACAAGTAGTGAATTTACTAAAAGTGGTAAAAATCTTATAGATGCTTTATTAACATTTAAAAGTGATGATGGTGGATTTAAACACATATATGAAGGGAATAGTAATGGAAAGGCAACAGAACAAGCATTATTAGCATTAGAAGCATATAAAGAGTTGAAAAATGGAAGGCTAAATTTATATGAATTTTAAATAATAAAAAAACTAATGTAGATTTTAAAAACTTTCTACATTAGTTTTTGTAGTTTTATTAAATGTTTAATAAAACTATAAAAATAAAAAATTATTTATATAAATAATTTGGAACATTTAATACTTTATATAAATTAATAAAGATAATATGTATTTTATTAAATGAAAATAAAAGGTTAAAGTTTATATTAGATATATAAACTTTATATCAAAAATGAAAATTTATTTATTCAAATGAAATTACATTATTTAATAAATCATTAGCTTCATTTTCTGTTATATCTTTACTTAAAGCTATTTCATCAATTATGAATTTTTTAGTATTCATTAGTAATTGTTTTTCGCTAGTATTAAGTGGTTTATTTTTATTTATAGCACTCAAATCTGAAAATACTTCTAGTTCTTTTTCAAAAGAACCAGATCTAACTTTTTCTACATTAGCTTGATATCTTTGTTTAGAATTTGTAGATTCATCTAATGATGATTCTGAATCATTTATGCTAGATAAAGTTTCCTCTAAATCTGAAGGACTAGTTATTGAACGAACATTAGATTTTTCAATGTTGTCTATTGGTAACATTAGTTTCATATTATTATTTAATATTCTAATTATGAAATATTGTTTTTTTTCACCACCAAAAACATTTTCTTCTATGTCTTCAATTATACCTGCACCTTGCATTGGATATACAATTTTATCGCCTATTTTAAACAAAAAAAGCACCTCCTATAAAATTTGGTTTTAAATTAATGATATTTAAAAGGTAAGAAAATTTTTAAAATATTTAAAAATTAAAAAACTATATTAAATCTAATTATGTTGGATGATTTAGTTAGCTTATATGTAAAATATAATGATAAGCTAAACTAGAATTGAAGTAATTTCAATTTCATTTTACATATATTTAAAATGAATTGAAAAAAAAGTTTTTACGTATTTTTTTATAAATAAATTCTTTATAGTTTAATTATAACATAATAAAAAAAATAATCAAATTTTTTATAATATCATAGTATGTAATGGCATGTCAATAATAATTTTATTGTAAAATTACTTTATAAATTTAAAATAAAATGATACAATGTAAAAAATTACAAAATTCATAATATAAGGGGGAAATACTATGTATTTCAAAAAACTAATAGGGGAAATGGTTTATTTATCACCAATGAATCCAGAAGATTGTGAAAAATATGCAGAATGGATTAATGATATAGAAGTATCTAGTAATTTAGGATTAGTGAAAAAGCAAATTAATGAATTTATAGAAAGAGAAATGTTACAAAATTTATCAAAACAAGAATTTAATTTTGCAATTGTGGATAAGAAAAATGATGAGGCTATAGGTAGTGTAGGCCTTTTTCAAATAGATTATATAAATAGAAGTGCAGAAGTAGGGATTTTTATAGGTAATAAAAATTATTGGGGAAAAGGATATGGTAGTGATGCATTAAATTTAATGTTAGATTTTACTTTCAATATATTAAATTTTAATAGTGTAAAGTTAAAAACTTATTCTTATAATAGTAGAGCTATTAATTGTTATAAAAAAGTAGGATTTAAGGAAGTTGGAGCATTAAGAGAAGGAAAAATTATTGCTGGAGAAAAGTATGACATAATTGTTATGGATATATTGTCAAATGAATTTAAAAATAGCTATATAAAGAAAATTGTAAATTTAAATCAAATATATTAAGGAGAAGTTTTAAATGAATTTTATCATAAAAAAATTGGATAAAGATGAGGAAGGGTTAAGTGAACTATTATTAATGGCAGATCCATCTTATGATATGATAAAAAAATATATAGACAAGTGCATTTGTTATGGTATTTACTTAGGTAATGAATTAGTAGGTCAATATTCAATTTTAAATATTAAAAAAGATATAATGGAAATAATGAATATTTCAGTAAATGAAAAATATCAAGGAAGAGGATTAGGAAAACAATTGATATTTCATGCAATTAATTTTGCAAAAGAAGAAAATGCAAAATTATTAGAGATTGGAACCGGCAATTCTAGTATAAATCAGCTGAAGTTATATCAAAAATGTGGTTTTAGAATTAATGGCATATATAAAGATTATTTTAAATTGAATTATGATGAGGAAATATTTGAAAATGATATTAGATGTATAGATATGATAAGACTTAGTATAAATTTATAATGAGGGTTTAGGATATGGTGGATAGTTTTATAGAGTTTTATAGAGCAAAAGAGGATCAAATAGAGTATTTAAAGTATGAGGAAAGTTTTAAACGGAGCACTGCTATTATATGTGAAGAAAGTGATGATTTTTTAGGAATATTAGAGTACAATATATTAAATTTTGATATTGCAAGAATATTAAATCTTAATATATTGAGAAAATGTAAATCAAATGAAATTTTAAATGGAATGATAGAGGAAGTATTATATTGGAATCCGTATATCAAAGAAATTATTTATGAAGAAAATGAAGATGAATTTATGGATAAATTACTTAAAAATAATGGATTTGTAAAAGATAAAAATTATATAAAGAAAATAGATAGTAGTATAGAAGTTTTTAAAATAAACATTGAAGACATAAAACCAGAACAGCTAACTGTTGATAAAGAAAAGTTAGACAGAGTATATTCATGGGTTAAAAATCCAGAAGATATAATAATTTCTTGTGTAAAAATAGATGATAAAATAGTTTCTATAGATGGTCATTCTAGATTAGTTTGTGCATATTTAAAAGGATTTTCTTATGTGTATGGATATTTTGAAAAGGATAATGTAGATGAAAAGTTTTTTAGAGAATGTATAAGTTGGTGTGAAAAAGATGGTATATATAATGTAAGAGACTTATCAAAAAGAGTGGTAACTAGTGAAGAACACGAAAATATTTGGATAAAAAAATGTCATGATTATTTTAAAACTAATTAATATATTTTATGTATATGAGTAAAGGAATTTTTATATGAAAATAGTTGTAAAAAGATTTAATGATTTAACTAATATAGAATTATATGAAATATTAAAATTAAGAAATGAAGTTTTTATTGTAGAACAAAATTGTGCTTATCAAGATTGTGATAATAAGGATTTTAAATCATATCATATTTTAAGTTATGATAATGAAAATATAGTTGCATATTTAAGAATTTTAGAAAAAAGTGTTTCTTATAATGAAGTATCTATAGGTAGAGTACTAGTAAAAAAAAATTATAGGGGAAAAGGAATTGCTAGAAAAAATATGCTTTATGCAATGTCATTTATAGAAGATAAACTTAAGGAAGATAGAATAAGAATATCTGCACAACAGTATTTATTAGAATTTTATAAAAGCTTAGGATTTAAAGTTGTATCAGATATTTACTTGGAAGATAATATTCCACATGTAGAAATGTTTTTTGAAAAATAAAACTAATAAATAGTAACATAGGATACTTATAAATTAATAAATAGTATTTATAATATAACTATTAAAGATCATATAGGAATTCAAGCTTAAAAATGAAATTATTCATGTTTAAACTTGTATTTCTATAGTGTTTAGGAGGAATAACAAATGAGTTGTGGATGTTCAAATATATCTAATGATGGAAAAGCTATAGTAGATTTAGTTAGAAGTAAAGGTAAGGAAGAGATGTTATTAGCTGTGCCACATGAAATAAAGTGTTCTTGTAATAATATATTTATAATGACTAAATTAGTTGATAAGTGTCCAAAGTGTCAAATGACATATGGTGTTACACCATGTAGTTCAAAAAATAAAGATAATGTAAAAGCTGCAGATATTAATTATTAAATTATATTTTTGTAGTTAATAATTTTTAATATGTGTAAAAACAGGTTAATATACAATATTAACCTGTTTTTATTGTATAATGGAATAAATATTGTGAGTTAATTAATGTAAGGAGATGATAAATTTGAAAAATACAAATATCTTAGTTGTAGAAGATGATGGAGATATAAATGGATTAGTTTATAAAATTTTAACTAAGAAAGGGTATTGTGTAAAACAAGCTTTTTCAGGTACTGAAGCAAAAATGTATTTAGATATGTTTAATTATAAGCTTGTTATATTAGATTTGATGCTTCCAGGACTTACAGGTGAAGCTATAATAGAAGAAATAAGAAAAATTAAGAAAATGCCTATAATAGTTATATCAGCTAAAAGTGCTCAAGAAGATAAGATAAATGTTTTGAAAATGGGTGCAGATGATTTTGTATCTAAACCTTTTGATGTAAATGAACTAGTAGCAAGAGTTGAAGCACAATTAAGAAGATATACAGAGTTTTCACATTGTGATGAAGAAGAAACTAAAATTTTAACTTATAAAAATTTAATTTTAGATAAAGAACAAGTTAAGGTAACTGTATGCAATAAAATAATACAACTTACGGCCAAAGAGTTTTCAATTATGGAACTTTTACTTAATAATCCTAAGAAAGTTTTTTCAAGAGCAAATATATTTGAACATGTATGGAATAGTGACTTTTTAGGTGATGACAATACTGTAAATGTACATGTGAGCAATTTAAGATCTAAAATATCTATTGTTGATAGTGATAACGAATACATAAAAACTGTTTGGGGTATAGGATTTAAACTTTGTGAATAACTTAAGACTTTCTTAATCTTTTCTTTAAGTTAAATTGTTTCTTGTATACTACAATAAAAATATGGTAATAAGACGTCTTTAATTTAGTATACAAGAAAGTAAATTAAAAATTTAATTTAGATTTAAACTTTATCAAATGATTTCAAAGCTTATGCAAAGTAGAAATCAATGGTAGGTGGATTGAAGAAAGGATGATGGAAATGAGAGAAGATATACTTGTAACAAGGAATCTTAGTAAAAAATATGGAAATAATACTGTTGTTGATAATGTAAATATGACTATAAAAAAAGGTGATATATATGGTCTTGTAGGAAAAAATGGAGCAGGAAAAACAACAATAATAAGAATGATTTTATCATTGTCTAAAGAAAGCTCAGGAGAGTTTGAATTATTCAATGCAACTTCTGAAAAAGAAAAATTAGAAAAACATGGACTAGTAGGTTCAATTGTAGAGACACCGGCATTTTATCCTTATTTAAGTGCTAAACAAAATCTTGAATATTATAGATTGCAAAGAGGAATTGTGGAAAAAGATGCAGTAGATGAAGCTTTAAAATTTGTAGGACTTGAAGATGTAGGAAACAAAAAATTTAAGGGATTTTCACTTGGAATGAAACAAAGATTAGGACTAGCACTTGCTATAATGAGTAATCCAGACTTTCTTATATTAGATGAACCTATTAATGGATTGGATCCTATGGGGATAAAAGAAGTTAGGGAAACACTATTAAAGCTTAATAAAGTTAAAAATACTACAATTTTAATATCAAGTCATATTTTAGGAGAACTTTCACAACTTGCAAGTTGTTATGGATTTATAGATGATGGTAAATTAATAGAGGAAATATCTAGTGAAGAGTTATTAGATAAATGTAAACATTGTTTAGCTATAAAAGTTGATGATTTAGAAAAAGCATCAGCAATACTAGAAAGTAAATTTAAATGTGAAAATTATGAAGTGTTAAATGGTAATTTGATAAAGATATACGATTATTTAGAAGAGTCGCATATTATAAATAAATCATTTGTAGAAAACGATATTATGGTTTATTCACTACAAAAAATAGGAAGTAATTTAGAAGAATATTTTTTAAACTTAGTAGGGGGTGAGCATAATGCTTAAAATGATAAAAGCAGAGCTTTATAAGTACTCAAAAAGACCATTTATATATGGAATAATATTGACACTTTCAATAGGTGTAATAGCTGTTATGATGATGCTTAAAAATTCAGGACAATATTCATCAAAACAATTTGCGCTAACTATGACAGGTGGATGTTTTGGAATGATATTAACTTTAGTAATGATTTTTGGCTGTGTACTTTCAGAAGAATATAAAGATGGTACGCTTAAAAATTTAGTGAGTTCTAAAATATCAAAAACAAAAATATATTTTAGTAAATTTATTGTACAAATAGTATTAGCTATATTTGCAGCAACTATATGTATTATAGTTCTTCTTGTATCTATTAGTATGTTAGATAATAGTGATGGATATACAAAAAAATTTGTTTTAGATTTTATAATGAGATTTTTAGCTTCAACACCTATATTTATAGCAGGGATTGCTCTTGTTAATTTCTTAATAGTTTTAACAAGAAAAGAAGGTGTAGCTTGTTTAATTTATTATTTTGTTTTTATATTAGGTTCTAAGATAATTTATCTATTATCTACAATGGTATCAGATAAATTTAAATTACTATATAAATTTTTATTAGAATCACCACTTGAATATGTTCAAATGCCATATGCTTCAAGTAAGCAATTAATTAATGCTGTGGTAATAGGAACTATCTATACTATTATATTCACAGCTATTACAGTTATTTTATATAGGAGACAAGATGTAAAGTAGGAATTTAAATATGTTAAATTTAATTAGAGCAGAATTGTATAAAGTTGTTCGTAATCCACTAGTTTATATAATTACCACTATTTTATGTGGTTTGATAATTTTAGTGGAACTTATTTTTAAAAATGATCCATATATAGGATTTAAAGTTTATGTAATTGAAATTATTTGCCCCATAGTTTTTAATATTACTTTTATTTTCACTGGGATTTTCTCATTATTATGTTTTGAAGAGTATAAAACTTCTACTTTTAAAAATATAATTTCCTTTGATATATCCAGGAGAAAAGTATATTTAAGTAAATTTATAATTGAAATTGTAGTGTGTATAATAGTAGCAACTATTTGCTTTTGTATTTTTCTACTTTCAATTAATTTGTTGAAAGATGGAGATGGATATAATGTCAATTTGTTATATGACTTAATAAAAAGATTTATAGCTTGTATTCCATTATATGTAGGAGGAATTTCCATTATTAATTTTCTAATTATAATTATAAGAAATGAGGCAATAGTAGGTTCTATATATGTAATATTATTAATTTTACCTCAAAAAATAGAAGACTTTCTAATTCAAAATGTTTCTAATAAGTTTGAATTTATAAGTAATTTAAGTATTTATGAAAATTTAGTTATGCTTACTAAGCCATATGCAAGCAAAACCAGTATAATTCATGCATTTATAATAGGAATTATCACTACAATATTTTTCACTATGTTAGGGATTATATTTTTTCAAAAAGTAGAGATAAGATAATTTAAAGTTTGGAGATATATATGATATATGTACTAATAATATTATTAGGAATACTTTTGTGGAAATTGATTTTACAAAATGTAGAGATAAAAAAACTGACAAAAAAATTAAAAAAGATTAATGAAAATGATACAAATGAAGTTTTAAGAATTTCGTCTCCTAATAAAAATCTTGAGAGCTTTTTATGCGAAATTAATAAAACATTAAAATTAAAAAAATCTACAGAAGTTAAGTATAAAGAAATGGATTTAGAATTAAGACAAGCTATTGCTAATATGTCTCATGATTTAAGAACACCATTAACATCAATAATGGGATATATACAACTTTTGGAGGATGACAATATATTAGTGGAAGAAAAGAAAGAGTACATTGAAATAATAGAAAATAGATCAGCATCTTTAAAGGCTTTAATTTCAAATTTTTATGATTTATCTAGATTACAGGCTAATGAGTATAATTTTTGTATAGAAAAAATAAATATATCGTCTATTTTGTGCAATCTTTTACTTGGATTTTATGATGAATTTGAAAGAAGAGGATTGGAACCTAAAATAGATATAGATGAAAATATACCTTTAATTAATGGAGATAAAAGTGCTACTAATAGGATATTTACAAATCTTATACAAAATATATTAAAGCATGCAGAAGGAAGTTTAAAAATAAAATTAAAAAGTTTTGATAAATATATTTTAACAGAGTTTTCTAATGATGCAAAAGAATTAAGTGAAGAAGATGCAAAGAGAATATTTGAACGATTTTTTACTGTAGACAGGATGAGAAGTGGTCAAAACACAGGATTAGGACTTGCTATAGCTAGGGAGCTGGTAGAAAAACAAGGACATATAATCTATGCAAAAAAAGATGAAGATAAACTTATAATATCTATAAGATGGGTATTATAAATAAGAAAATAGCTACTAAAAAGTAGCTATTTTTGTTATTTTAATACGCTTTTTTTCACTGATTTAAATCTATCACAATCACCAATTTTTTCATTTCCATCTGTTATTAATTCAACAACTATAGGCTCATTAATATTATATAAGGTATCTTTTAGGTTATATAAGTCATTTATATTAGAAACTTTAAATGATTTAATTCCCATAGCTTCACTTACTTTAGTAATGTCTAGTCGGTTGAAGAAAATACCATCAAGACTTCTTCCAAATACAAAACTTTGACCTTGGTCAACATAATTATATTTAGCATTGTTTATAACAAAGTATATTATTGGAAGATTATATGCTTTAGCTGTTAAAACTTCCATTCCATTCATATAGTATGATCCATCACCAACTATTACAGCACAACATTTAGATTGTTTTGCAATGGCAGCACCTGTAGCACCACCTATAATTGCACCCATTGAACCATAATTTAAACTACCAATAAATTTTGAACTATCTGGTAAATATAAGAATTTGTATACGTAGTTCATAAATTCACCAATATCACATAAATAAGTAGTATTTTCATTTAAAACCTTAGGTAATGTATCTAAAACTTCTTTAATAGATAAGCCATTATTAGTTTGAATATATTTTTTATTTAAAGTAGATTTATCCATAATTGGTTCAACTCTAGAAGATTTTTTATCTATATTTGCAATTAAATAGTCTAACGCATCCTTAATATCATATTTAACAGCAAGTTTATTCTCTACACTTTTTTTATCTAATGATTTAGTACAGTGATCAATTTGGATAATAGTTTTATTTGTATAAAAATCAACATCAAAGTTTTGAGTTGAGCTTTCTCCAAGTGATGAACCAAGAACTAAAACAGTATCTACGTCATTATCATTGATGTAGTTAGATGCAAAATCAGAAGAATAGAAACCAAAATTTCCTATATAGTATGGAGAAGAATGTAACACTTTACCTTTACCTTGAGGTGTTGTTGCTATATAGAAATTAAGTTTATCTGCTAATAAATTGATTTCATTGTTAACATTTTTAGCACCTCTACCAACTAATATAAGTCCCTTTTTAGCTTTATTAAGTACATTGACAGCTTTAGAAATTGCTGTTAAATCGTTTTCAATTTTTTCATAATTAGTATTAGGTTCTATATATTCAGTTTCTAATATAGGTATGTCCATGGGTAAAGATATATGAACAGGGCCACAAGGTTCAGTTAAAGCTAAATTAACTGCATGATCTAATATTTTTATAGTATCTTCAGGATTTTTTATATTAACACTATATTTGGTTATGCTTTCTGTTATAGGAATAGTGCATAATTCTTGAATAGCACCTTTACCTTTGCTTTTAGTGGATGAATCACCACTTATAACTAGCATAGGTAATTTATTTATATAAGCATCAGCAATACCATTAATAGAGTTAGTAACACCAACACCACCACATAAAAATGCAACTCCTAGCTTATTTGTAAGTTCACTATAACGTGCTGCAGAATAGGTTGCACCAGATTCATGTTTAGTAACTATGCTTTTAATTGGAGAGTCAGTTATACTATCATATATGTATGATGTATTTCCAGAAGGAATACCAAAAATATATTCCACGCCTAAGTCCTCTAAATATTTTAAAATTGCTTGTGAAATTGTAAGTTTCATATTAAAGTAATACCCCCTATTAAAAAAAATATTATTATTTTATAAAATATTTTAAAATTTACAAAATTTTAAATATTTCACTTACTATATAATAAACTATATTAAGGAAAAGTTCTACAGTTATACAAAAAACGTTAAATAAATGCAAAAAAATACAGAAATTAAAGATATAACTATATAAACAAGGTATATCTTTAATTAAAGCATAATAGTATATTATTCGATATAATGAATAATATATTTAGTTTATAAGGGGGATGAGTTATTATGAATGAAAATATTGATAATAAAATTCAAGAGGCTAAAACGAGCATAGAATTAAAGAAGAACTTAATGATAAAAATAGAAAATTTAAATTCAGAGTTAAAACAACAGTTAAATGAATTTGAAGAGTTAAAAAAAGTTTTAGTTAAGGAAGAAAAAGATGTTAGAAAGTTGGAAGGAATTTCATTTGCATCACTACTTTCAAAATTATTAAAAAATAGAGAAGAAAAACTAGAAAAGGAACAAAAAGAATATATTGAAGTAAAAATTAAGTATGATGAATTTAAATTTAAAATTAGTGAAATTCAAAATAAGATTAAAGATAAACAAAAAAGATTAAAGGAATTAGAAAATATTGAAACGGATTATAATGAACTTTTAGATGAAAAAATTAAAAATATAAAACTTTCTAATGAAGAAATCAATAAATTTAAACTATTAGAGTATGAAAATATGGAAGATAGTTGTATAAAGGAAAGAACTGAAATTAATGAAGCATTAACAGTAGGACAGGAGCTTTTAGATGAAATAGAATTAGCCCTAAATTCATTTGAAAGTGCTAAGAATTGGGGAACATTAGATATATTGGGAGGAGATTTTTTATCATCAATAGCGAAACATAGTAAAATTGAAGATGCAACAGAAAATTTACACAAAGTTTCATATTTAATAGAAAGTTTTAATAAAGAATTAAGAGATGTATATGTGAATACAGAGGTTTTAGATGTTAATATATCTTCATTTACAAAAACTTTTGATATATTTTTTGATAATATATTTTCGGATATTTCTGTACAAAATGAAATAAATGGTGGTATAGAAAGAGTTGTTGATTTAAAAGCTAAAATAAATAATGTTATGAATAATTTAGAAGAAAGAAAAAGATTAAATGAAAGAAATTTAAAGAATTTAAAGAAAGAATATTATACTTTTATAGAAAATGCTTAATTAAAGAAGGTACAGTTAATATGGATTCAATTAATGTAAAAATGTGTAAAGAACAAGAGATAATAAAAAAAGGAAAAGATATTTTAGTTTCTATAGAAGATTTTAAAACATTTGCAAAAAAGATAAGTAAGATTAGTTATTTTAGATATTTTGAAATGGGTACAATTTCTGAAATATATAAAAACAATCAAATATGCAATATGATAGAAAGACTAAAAAATATAAAAGATAGTATAAATAAATTTAATGGTGAATTAGAAGGTTCTAATTATTCTAAAATTAATAATTTGAATTTTGATGAACTTAAAAAAGCTATACAAGATTCAGATAAAATTTTTTCATTGAATATGAATAAAATGGATAGGGCAATGAATAATTTAATTGATGAAATTATAGAGGTAAAGAAAGGTACATTAGATATACTAAATGTATTAGAAAGTGAAAAATAAGTTTAAAAATTAAATTGGCAAGAGGCCATTTCAATGTTAATTGGGTCCGAGTTTTAAAATTATTTATTTTAAAGCTTGGACCTTTATAATTAAATAATAATATTGATACATTTGCTTAAAAGTTAAATTTAGTGTTTAGTCTTTTGAAATTGATTAGTTTTTCCCATAATATAAGAAAGTTTTATAATAGAAATTTCTTCAGTGGTCATAGGTCTTTTAAACATTTTTTCAAATTGTTTTATTAGAGCATGGAAATCTACAGAAGATTTTTCTTTGTTAATACTAGAATTTCTTCTAGTATTATTGTTGTAGATTTGAAATTTAAATTTATCGTTATAAAGTTTTTTAAATACTTCACTTGTGTAATAAGCATCATTATAAGCATTGTGAAATTCATCTTTAAAGGATATATCCAATAAATTAATAGCATTTTTTAAACCTATATTTTTTCCTTTTGTATATTTAAAATGTTTAGATGCATAGCGTTGTATGTCAATATATTTCTTAGGAATTAATGAGTAATCCAATTCATGAAACTTTATATTTCTAAGAAGTTCTTTTATGTCAGATACACCCCAAACAACAAGAACACTATTTGAATCCAACATATTTATAAAAGACTCATAGGCTATTTTAAAATTTACTCCTGAATTTAAGTCTTTATTATTTATGTTAGTCAATTTTTCAATAACTGGATTTATAGTTAAGTATAAACTAGGTTTTATAATCATATTTAAACTGGAAACTTTATTTAAATTTTCATCAAGTTTTATTGCACCAATTTGAATTATTTCAAAAGGACAATTTAAAGTATTCTCATTTTTTTCAGTACATTTATATTCTTGGTTAAATTCTAAATCAAATATTATATAATTCATAAAAATCTCCTAAGATAATTAATTTTATAAGTCTATAGAAAAAAGATTGAATTTTATTTTCTTATATTATATCACTAAGAAAAATTAAGTTGTGAATAAATTTAAAAAACATTAAAGTTTTGTTTATACACAAAAAATGTAAGACATTGAAAAAAGGGATTTTAAGTGTGAATATAGAATAAATAATTTTATAATAAAAGGGAGTGGAGCTAAATAAATATGAGAATGGGCGATGTTAAAGTTATATACTTTGATATGGGAAATACGTTAATAGATTTTCACAAAGGTAGAAGTGATGAAGAGAAAGATAAGTTAGGAATAAAGTTACTTACAGAATATTTAAGTACTATGAACAGTAAAATTACTTACAAGGATGTAGAAAATAAATTCTATGTTAAATGGAATAAAGCTTTTGAAATGAGAAAGAAAACATATTTAGAGTATCCAATAGAGGAATATTTAAATAGTTTTTTAAATGATTATGAAATTAATCTGTCATTAAAACAATGTGTAGAAGCTATTAAAATATTTTATAAACCATATATAGATGATGTTGTAACTTATGATAACACAAAAGAAGTTTTAAACTGTATAAGAAATAGAGGTTATAAAATAGGTGTAATATCAAATACAGCATATTATGATGAAATTATGAAGGAATGTTTTAAAAAATTAGGTTTATATGAATTTATAGATGTGTTTATATTTAGCTATTCCTTAAAGTTAGGAAAACCCAAAAAAGAAATTTTTTATAAGGCATTAGAAAAAATGAATATTACACCTAAAGAGGCAATTATGGTTGGTGATAGCTTAAAAAACGATATGGAACCAGCAATTAAGGTAGGTATGAAAGCAATTTGGCTAAATATAAAAAATAAAGAAAAAGAAGTTTTAAATGAACCTTATAAAGAAGTGAAAGATTTAGATGAGATATTGATATATATTTGATGAAATGGAGAATTATAAAATGAATACAATTATGAGAAATGCAAAATTTAGTGACTTTAATGATGTAAATAATCTAATGTTGGAGCTTCATAATTTACATGTGAAAAATAGAAATGATGTATTTAAAGCTACTGATAGTCCCATGAAAGAGGAGTATTTTAAAGATTTATTAAATAATCAAGATGTAAAATTGTTTGTTATAGAAAATTTAGAGAATAGTGAAATAGTAGGATATAGCAATTTAAAACTAATGAATACACCTAATATAGATATAGTAGTGAAAAGTAAGTATATATATATAGATGATTTTTGTATTAAGCAAGCATATAAAAGAAAAGGTATTGGGAAAAAGTTATTTAATTTTATATTAGAATATGCAAAACAACAATGTGTAGACTCAGTACAATTAAATGTATGGAGCTTTAATGAAGATGCTATTGAATTTTATAAGTTTATGGGGATGAAAGAACGAAATGTAAGGATGGAAATGAGAGTGTAAAATTTAAAAGCATATGTATATATTATGATAAATTATATACATATGCTTTAAGTTTATTAAAAAATTAAATTATACATACCAAAAGTTTGTAAATAACCATTGACCATTAATAAATTCAAGGGTTTTAGTTTCTGTAACAATATCATTTGGTGAATTAGAATAATTTGATGATAATTTTACAATTATCTTATTATTATCATAGGAGAAATTCTTAGTACAAGAATCATAATTAACTCTTAATCCAGCTTGACCTATAGTAAAGTATAGCTTACCATCTTTTTCAAGCAAGTATTTATCTAGAATACTATTTATAACATCTTCTGTAAAATATCCTCTTAATGAATCAGCCATTTCTTCTCTAGAATTAAAATTAGTAACTTCACCATAATAAACATTATTTATTATTAAAGGATTTTTAGAGTAAAGAGCTGGTCCTTTAAATATAGGTGTAAGGGCATTTTCAGCACCTTTAATAAAGTTCATAATTTCAGGTTCTGATGGATAAATACTTTTTTCTGGCTCAGGAGCAGGTGTAGTTTCAGGTTCAGCTGGAACAGGTGCAACTGGAGCAGGATTTTCATTAGTAATAACTGGCGTAGTTTTTAAAGATTCAACTTTAACTTCACTTGCTTTATCCTTAACAGGGGTTGTTTCATTTTTTTTAGGCTCACTTTTAGAAATATTTTTATTTGCAATATTTACATCTTTTTTTACTGATGAATCAGAAGCTAAAACTTTTTTTTCATTAGTAGAAGATACTTTATTGTTATTATTGGCACAACCAACAAAAGTTAATGTACAAATTGCAGCAACAATACAAATTAATTTTTTCAAGAAAATCACTCCTAACGTATACTTCACTAAGTAATATATTAATAAATAATTTTAATGTGAATAGAATCTTAAAATTGAAACCGTAATGTAATATTTAACACATTACTAAGTATTGACTTAAATATAAAAGTTAAGTCAAAAAAATGATTATATGGTTTTGAGGTAAAAAAAGCAAATTAACAAGGTCTGCTAAATAAATTCTTAAAGAAACACTTATTTAAATAATTTCTTTATCCAATTTAATAAAAATAATTGAATTCTTAAGCTTTGATTCTTATATATATTTAATAATTTAGTAAAACGATATTAATGGATGAAAGCATTCTTAAATTAACATAATATCTATTAAATGTTAATATAAGTTAATGGTATGATATAGGTATATTATTTTAAAGAAGGTGATGGGTATGGATTTAATTGAAAAAATAAGAAGATTTAAATTTGATGATATAGATTTAAATCAACTAACAGAAGATGAATTGAACTTTTATAAGGGTATAGATTTATTTATAAAAGGGGATTTAGATAGTTCAGAAAGTATATTATTGAAGTTACATTTACAAAGCAATGAAAAAGAAATAAAAGATAATGCAACTAAAATATTATTTCAAATTTTATATTGGCAAAATAAATGGAGTGAAATAAAAAGATTAAATCTTGATAAAAACTTATTAATAGATGAAGATTATAGAAGTATATCAATTAGATATGAAAAGTTAAATCAGAATTATAATTTTTTAAGTGATTTTGCAAGTATTCCAATGAAATTAAGTTCATCTGGCTCTCCAACAATTGATGTTAAAATTAATGGGGTATATAAAACATTTTGGTTTGATACTGGAGCACTTATAAGTATAATATCTGAAGAAACAGCAGAATTATGTAATATAAAAATGGAAGATGATTTAACTGTTAAAGTTAAAGCTTCTACAGGTAAATGTACAGAATCTAGAATGTGTACAGTGCCAAGTTTAGAACTTGGAAACTTCAAAGTATATGATCAAATAATGATAATTATAGCTACTGAAAACTTAATATTAAAACATCCTAAAACTAATGAAATAGTTAAAATAGATGGAATTATAGGGTGGGATTTAATAAAAGATATGAATGTAATTATAGATTATAAAAATGAGAAAATAGAAATAAGAAAACCTAAAAAACTTAGTTGTGAAGATAGAAATATGTTTTGCTCTGCATATCCTATTATTAAAATTTTAAATGATGAAAATAAACCAATTTATTTTGGACTTGATACTGGAGCGAATAAATGTAGTTTAGGTGAAACCTTTAGTATAAACAAAGAAAACATTAAATTTCAAACATCATTTATAGGAGGTGTTGGAGGATATAAAGAAAAGGAAGTTAAAACTGTAGGAAATTTAAAAATTAGAATAACAAATGAAGAATTTGTTTTGAAAGATAGGAATATTAGTATGGATTTAGAAACAGTTGGAGAGTTTTTTATAATGGATGGAATAATTGGAAGTGACATAATAAAAGATGGAAAAATGATTATAGATTACACTAACAAAATGTTTTCAGTAGAAAGACAATAAAAAATAAATTTTAAATATATACTTTATTTTTCATAGAGAATGAAGTAAAATTATATAAAGACAATATTTAGAAAATTAAATATATTTCTTGATTAAATATTAGAAAGGGGAATGTCTTTATGACCGCATCTAAACATTGATTAAATTGTATTAATAAAATAAATTTTTAAACCTACAAATTTAGGTTTATTTGTTATGCAATAAAATGTTTAGAAATAAATAAGACGATTTAAATGAATATGAAGAATTAAGAATTTATATTCATAATTAAGTTGAGCTTTATATGGAGGACGGTTATGAAGAATTTAAAAAATAAATATATATTATATTTAATCTCTTTCTTTGAGGGATTAGTTTTTTATGGTGCATTTGCAACTATTTACAGACTAAATAGAGGAATTCAATTAAGTGATATATTTTTATTAGAAAGTATATTTGTTATTCTTATGATGGTATTTGAATTACCATGGGGAATTATTGGAGATAAAATAGGATATAGAAAAACACTTATATTATCTTTTGGATTATTTTTATTATCTAAGATAGCATTTTATTATGCTCATTCATTTTCTATATTTTTATTAGAAGCAGTTTTAGGAGCTTTAGCTATATCAGGAATATCTGGATGTGACAGTGCTATTTTATATTTGTCAGTAGAAAATGAAGAAAGTGATAAAGTTTTTGGACGGTATAATGCTTTTGCAACAGCTGGTTTTTTAATTTCATCATTATTAAGTGGATTTATGGTGAAAATATCCTTAGATTTATTAGCGTTTGCAACAATAATTGCTTATGTTGTTGTTTTTATATTAAGTTTTTTCTTAAAAGAAGTTAAAGATACTAAACATGAAAAAAGAGAAAGTGTATATTGTAGTTTTAAAACTGCTATATCAAATAAGAAAATATTAGTTTTTGTTATTTTGTTAGCAATAATTGGTGAAACTACCCATAGTGTTTGTGTTTTTTAAAATCAGCCATTGTATATAAAAAGTGGTATAGATATGAAATGGTTTGGTGTTTTAACAGCTTTTATGCAAATATCAACATTTATAGCAGTTAGAGCTCATAATATAAAGAATAAGATAGGAACTAAAAAGATATATATAATTAGCATAGGAGTAATTTTAATTACAAATATAGGATTAATATTTAGTCATGTATCATATATAACAATACTTTTAATATTTTTGATGGAAGGTGCATTTGCAGTTACTCAGCCAATAACAGAAACTATTAAGAATGAAAGTATAAAATCTCAAAATAGGGCAACTATATTATCTTCTTATGCCATGGTAGCAAATGTAATATCAGCATTATGCAATGGAATAATAAGCATAGCAGCAAAACAATCTATGACATCAGCTTTAATAATTATGGTGATTTTAAATTTTATAGTATTTATGCTTTTGTTAATATGGAATATTTATAAAAAAAGAATAAAACATGAAATATTAAAAAATTAATATAAATAAAAGTTAAAAATAGATAATGAAAAAGTTCATTATCTATTTTTAACTATGGATTTTTAAGGTAGGTGATATTTTTGAAAATTATTGTTTTAGATGGATATACTTTAAATCCTGGAGATTTGAGTTGGAGTGGGTTTGAAGAGTTAGGGGAATTTATTTGTTATGATAGAACATTGGAAGATGAGGTTTTTGAAAGAATTAAGGATGCAGATATAATTATTACAAATAAAACGCCAATTAGAAAAGAAATCTTAAAAAAATTAACTAAATGCAAGTACATAGGAGTTTTGGCCACAGGGTATGATGTTATCGACTATGATTATGCAAAAGATTTAAATATCATTGTAACTAATGTACCAACTTATGGTACAACATCTGTAGCACAACATGTTTTTGCACTTGTTTTAGAACTTTGTAATAATGTAAAAAGTCATAGTGATAGTGTAAAAAATTTAAAATGGGCAAATCAAAGTGACTTTTGTTTTACTAATTCACAACTTATAGAATTAAGTGGTAAAACTATTGGAATTATAGGATTTGGAAGAATAGGATATGAAGTTTCTAAAATAGCTATGGCATTTAATATGAAAGTTATTGCTTACAATAGAGGAAAGAAAAAAGAATGTGATATAAAAAATTTAAAGTGGGTAGAACTCGAGGAATTGTTTAAAAATTCTGACATAATATCTTTACATTGTCCATTAACTAAAGAAACGGAAGAAATAATAAATATAGGTAATTTAAGAAAAATGAAAAAAAGTGCTTTTTTAATAAATACATCTAGAGGAAAATTAATAAATGAAGAAGATTTAAAATTAGCATTAGAAGAAAAGATTATAAGCGGGGCTGCATTAGATGTTTTAAGAGTGGAACCACCTAAAGAATATAATCCACTATATAGTTTAGAAAATTGCATAATCACACCACATATAGCATGGGCAACTAAAGAAGCTAGAATAAGACTTATGCAAATAGCAATAGAAAATTTAAAATCATTTATAGATGGAAAACCTATAAATGTAGTAAATAGTTAAGGTTAATAATATGAAAGTTATAGTTGCACTAGATTCATTTAAAGGGTCCTTTACTTCAATGGAGGCTTGTAAATTAGTGGAGAAGGGCATAAAAAGTAAATTTAAAGACATAGACGTTGTAAAAGTTCCCATATCAGATGGTGGTGAAGGATTTATTGAAACTATAGGTGGGAAAAAAGTATATGTAACTGTAAAAGATCCTCTTTACAGAGATATTATAAGTTATTATGGAATAGTTAATGAAAAAACAGCAGTAATAGAAATGTCGTTATCATCTGGGCTTACTTTGTTAGATATAAATGAACGTAATCCATTAATAACTAGTACTTATGGCACTGGACAATTGATTTTAGCTGCATTAGATAAAGGAATTAGAGATTTTATAATAGGAATTGGTGGAAGTGCCACTAATGATGCTGGAGTAGGAATGTTAATGGCATTAGGAGCTAAGTTTTTAGATAAAAATAGTAAAAGTATAGACTTAGGAGGAAAGGCACTTAACAATCTAGCAAAAATAGATTTAGATTCTTTGGATGAAAGACTTAATTTTTCAAGAATAATTGTAGCTTGTGATGTGGAAAACACTTTATATGGTGAAAATGGGGCATCAAGGGTTTTTGCAGCTCAAAAAGGTGCTACAAAACAAGAGATTGATATTTTAGAAAATGCTGTTACAAATTATGCTAATATTTTAGATGAAGAGTTTAATATTAAAATTAATGAAATAAAGTGTTCTGGAGCGGCAGGAGGTTTAGGTTCAGCATTACTTGCTATTTTAAATGGTCATTTTAAAAGAGGAATAGATATAGTTATAGAAAAAAATAGTCTTGAAGAAAAAATAAGAAGTAGTGATTTGGTTATTACTGGTGAGGGGAAAATAGATTATCAAACACAGTTTGGAAAAGCTCCTTTAGGAATAGCAAGAATAGCAAAAAAATATGGAGTGCCAGCCATAGGAGTTTGTGGAACAATTGGAGAAAATATAGAGAATCTTTATGAGGAAGGATTTACATCTATATTTTCTATAATAAATAAACCAATGTCTCTAGAGGATTCCATGAAAGAAAGTGAATTTTTATTGCAAAATGTATCAGAAAGAATTATAAGAATATACAAAGATTTATATAATAAAAAAGCATAAGAAAGGATTTTAAAAGATATGTATTTCTTAAATTGTATATATAAAAATAGTGAAAATTTAGCGGTTTTAAGCAAAGATAAAGATAAAGTAGTTTTTATTAAAGACATTTTAAATAAAGATTTTAAAGATATGAATGATTTTATAGAAAATTTTACTGAAGATATAAAAAACAAAATATATATATCATTAAAAAATGAAAATGAAAAGTTTGTAGATATTAGAGAAATTACAGTTTTGTCTCCAATACCCAAGCCAAGAAGAAGTTTATTTTGCTTAGGTAAAAATTATTTTGAGCATATGAAAGAGTTAAGTAAAGAAGAAATTAAAAGAGAAAGTATTGAAAATCCAATATATTTTTTAAAAATGGCAAGTGAAACAATTGGTACAAATGAAAATATAATTTACAATAAAAGTGTTACAAATGAATTAGATTATGAAGTTGAGCTTGCTGTAATTATAGGTAAAACAGGTAAAAATATAAAAAAGGAAGATGTGAAAAATTATATATTGGGCTATACTGTAGCTAATGATGTGACTGCACGAGATCTTCAAAGTAAGCATAAACAATGGGCTGTTGGAAAATCATTAGATACATTTTGTCCCATAGGACCTTATATAGTGTATAAAGATGAAATTTCATATCCACCAAAGCTTAATATATGTTCTAAAGTTAATGATGAAATTAGACAAGAGTCAAACACTAGTGAAATGATGTTTGATATAGATTATATTATAAGTGATTTATCTAAAGGCATTACTTTAAGGCCAGGAGATATAATTTTAACAGGAACTCCAAAAGGTGTTGGAAAAGGGTTTAATCCGCCAAGATATCTTAAGGATAGTGATGTGGTTGAGTGTTATGTAGAAAATATAGGGACAATTATAAATAAAATTCATGAAGAAAATTAAGAAAATATCATAAATTATTAAGAAAATGTAAAAAAGTTATTGACAAAAAATTTCTTTTGAACTAGAATTTATTTAAAGAAAAAATTAAATTATAAAAATAAATAAAGTTTAGAAATACACTTTAAATTGGTCCTGTGAGGCCAGTAAGGAGTATGTTAGTGCACTATAATTATATAGTTTTATATCTATATTATTTATTGCATAGTTTGAAGCTAGATTAATATACTTTGGAATTACAGGATTAATGAAAGATAATATCTTTTATTAATCCTTTTTTATTTGTAATTTTAAAGAATATTTGCGATGTGATTTATAATTTATAAATCAAAACAGATAATGATTAATCCTAACTTTAAGTGTATTTCACAAAGGTATGTAAAGAAATATATTAACTTTTAAGCATGCCGTAGACGACAAAATAAGAAATACTTAGGAGGGTTAGTATGAAGGCTAAATTAATACTTGAAAATGGAATGACATTTGAAGGAAAGGCTTTTGGAAATTTAGAAGATACAGTAGGAGAAGTGGTTTTTAATACTGGAATGACAGGATATCAAGAGGTTTTAACAGATCCATCCTATTATGGACAAATAGTAACTATGACTTATCCACTTATAGGAAACTATGGTATAAACTTAGAGGATATAGAGTCTAAAAATCCAAAAGTAAAGGGCTTCATAGTTAGAGAGCTTTGCAATGACCCAAGCAATTTTAGATGTGAAATGAATTTAGAGGATTATTTAAAGCAAAACAATATAATTGGAATTCAAGGAATTGATACAAGGGCATTAACAAAAATATTAAGAAATAGTGGAACAATGAAAGGCATAATAGCAACTGAAAATATACATGAAGATGAAATAAACGAAAGATTAAGAAACTTCTGCAATAAAAAAGCAGTTCAAAGTGTGACAGTAAAAGAAAGTTATACTTTGGAGGGAAATGGAAAACATATAGCAGTATTAGATTTTGGAATAAAGCAAAATATTCTAAGAAGTTTTCAAAAAAGAGGATGTAAGATTACAATATTTCCTGCAAATACATGTTATGAAGAAATCTTAAAAGTAAATCCAGATGGAATATTCTTATCAAATGGTCCTGGAGATCCAGAGGATTTAGAAGAAGTTATAGAAAACTTAAAAATGCTTATTGGTAAAAAGCCAATAGTAGGTATATGTTTAGGACATCAACTTTTAGCATTAACATTAGGTGGAGAAACAGGAAAATTAAAGTTTGGGCACAGAGGTTGTAATCATCCAGTTAAAGATTTAGAAGAAAATAAAATTCATATAACTTCTCAAAATCATGGATATGTAGTAACTAAATTGCCAGATAATATGATTATGACTCATGTTAGTGTAAATGATGGAACTTGTGAAGGAATGAGACATAAAAATCTTCCAATATTCAGTGTTCAATATCATCCAGAAGCATGTCCAGGCCCTTTTGATGCAAATTATATATTTGATAAATTCTTAGAAATGCTATAAAAATATTTAAAATTCAAAATTCGGAGGTTGTTATTATGCCATTAAATAGAGATATAAAAAAAGTATTAGTAATAGGATCAGGTCCAATAGTTATAGGACAAGCAGCAGAATTTGATTATTCAGGTACACAAGCTTGTGAAGCTTTAAAAGAAGAAGGAATAGAGGTTGTATTAGTTAATTCAAATCCAGCAACTATAATGACAGATAAAGAAATAGCAAATAAAGTGTATTTAGAACCATTAACATTAGAGTTTTTAGAAAAAGTTATAGAAAAAGAAAAACCAGATTCATTAATTGCAGGAATGGGTGGTCAAACAGGACTTAATTTAGCAGTAGATCTTCATGATGCAGGAATACTTGAAAAATATAAATTAAATATAATAGGAACATCCATACAATCTATAAAAAAAGGTGAGGATAGAGAACTTTTTAGAGAAGTTATGAACAAAATAAATGAACCTGTTATTGAGAGTGAAATTATAACTGATATGAAAAGTGGAATAGAATTTGCAAATAAAATAGGGTATCCAGTTATAGTAAGACCTGCATATACACTAGGTGGTTCTGGTGGTGGAATTGCTGATAATGAAGAAGAATTGAAAATTATATTAGAAAGTGGCTTACAATTAAGTACAATAGGTCAAGTTTTATTAGAGAAGAGTATAAAAGGTTGGAAAGAAATAGAGTATGAAGTTATAAGAGATAAAAGTGGAAACTGTATAACTGTTTGTAATATGGAAAATATAGATCCTGTAGGAATACACACAGGAGATAGCATAGTTGTGGCACCAAGTCAAACATTAAGTGATAGAGAATATCAAATGCTTAGAACTTCAGCTATAAATATAATAAATGAAATAGGGATTGAAGGAGGATGTAATGTACAATTTGCATTAAATCCTAAAAGTTTTGAATATGCAGTAATAGAAATAAATCCGAGAGTTAGTAGAAGCTCAGCCCTAGCATCAAAAGCTACAGGTTATCCTATAGCTAAAGTTGCTGCAAAGATAGCATTAGGTTATGACTTAGATGAAATAAAAAATGCGGTAACCAAAAAGACTTATGCATGTTTTGAACCATCACTTGATTATGTAGTAGTAAAAATCCCTAAATGGCCATTTGATAAGTTTAAAAGTGCAAACAAAAAGTTAGGTACAAAAATGATGGCTACTGGTGAAATAATGTCAATAGGAAGTAACTTTGAAGCAGCATTTCTTAAAGGAATACGTTCATCAGAAATAAAGAAATTTTCATTAGAACATAAAGAACTTAAAAATTTAACATTAGATGATTTAAAATCTAAAGTAATAAGTGCAGATGATGAAAGAATATTTGTTTTAGCAGAACTTTTAAGAAGAAACTATATGTTAGATAAAGTATGTGAAATAACAGGTATAGATAGATTCTTTGTAGCTAAAATAAAAAATATAGTAGATGAAGAGGAAAAATTAAAAGTTTCTAAAATAGAGGATTTAAATAAAGAATGGTTATATGATTTAAAGAAAAAAGGATTTTCAGATAAAGCAATAGCTAAAATGTTAAATTGTAAGCCAAATGATGTATACAGCTTAAGAAATCTTTGGAATGTAAAGCCCGTATATAAAATGGTAGATACATGCAGTGGCGAATTTGATGCAGTATCACCATATTATTACTCAACTTATGATACTTTTGATGAAGTTGAAGTAAGTGATAAAAAGAAAGTTATAGTAATAGGTTCTGGTCCAATAAGAATAGGACAAGGAATAGAATTTGATTATTCATCTTGTCATAGTGTAATAGCACTAAAAAAACTTGGAATAGAAACTATAATTATAAACAATAATCCAGAAACAGTAAGTACTGATTTTAATATATCTGATAAATTATATTTTGAACCATTAACAGAAGAAGATGTATTAAATATAATAGATAAAGAAAATCCATATGGAGTAATACTTCAATTTGGAGGACAAACAGCAATAAAATTAGCTGAATTCTTAAAAGAGAAGAATATAAAAATACTTGGAACAACAGCAGAGCAAATAGATATGGCAGAAGATAGAGAAAAATTTGATGCATTATTAGAAGAGCTTAATATATATAGACCAAAGGGAAAAGCAGTTTGGAATGTGGAAGAAGGATTAGAACAAGCTAAACTTTTAAAATATCCTGTACTTGTAAGACCTTCATATGTACTAGGTGGTCAAGGAATGGAGATAACATATAGTGAAGAAGAACTTAAGTATTATCTTGAAAATGCATTTACATCTGATAGTAAAAACCCTGTGCTTATAGATAAATATATGCTTGGAAGAGAAATAGAAGTAGATGCAATATGTGATGGAGAAGAAGTACTTATTCCTGGAATAATGGAGCATTTAGAAAGAGCAGGAGTTCACTCTGGAGATAGTATAACAATGTATCCAAGTCAAAATATAAGTGATGAAATAAAAACAAAGATATTAAACTATACTAAAAAATTAGCATTAGGTATAGGCGTACATGGTATGATAAATATTCAATTTATAGAGTTTGAAAATGAATTATATGTAATAGAAGTTAATCCACGTGCAAGTAGAACAGTACCATATATAAGTAAAGTAAGCTCAGTTCCAATAGTTGAACTTGCTACAAAGGTAATGCTTGGAGCAAAACTTAAAGAATTAGAATATGGAACTAACGTTTATAAAGAGCCAAATGTAGTAACAGTTAAGGTTCCGGTATTTTCAACACAAAAGCTTCCAAATGTTGAAATAAGTCTTGGACCAGAAATGAAATCAACAGGGGAAGTTTTGGGCGTAGGAAGAAATATAAATGAAGCATTATATAAAGGATTTATTGGAGCTAACATGTATATGAAAAAAGAAAAAGGTCGTATACTTGCAACTGTAAATGATAATGATAAAGAAGAATTTTTAGAAATAGCTAAAGAAATGAATAAACTTGGATATAAGTTTGTAGCAACTAGTGGAACATACAAGTTATTAAAAGAAAATAATATTAATGTAGAAAGAATAAATAAAATTAAAGAAGGAAATAATAACATTTTAGAAGCTATAAAGAATAATTCTTTGGATATGATAATAAATACACCAACAAAAGGTAATGAATCAAATAGAGATGGATTTATTATAAGAAGAGAGGCTATAGAAAAAGGATTAGGAGTAATTACAGCATTAGATACACTAAGAGCAATGGTTAAAGTTAAAAAAGAAAATATAAATGTAAGTGACTTGGAAGTTTTCGATATAGTACAAATAAATAGCTAAACCCTAAGGCAATAATTGCCTTACCTAAGATACACAAAAAGAACAGGCTCAGAAAGCAGAGCCTGTTCTTTTACATTTTAATATAAATAATAACAAAATAATTACATATTTGTAATAAATATTGTTTAATAAATATACAGTGATATAATGAATATGAAATTAATAAGGAGTGAGCTTTATGAAATATAAAAAAGTTATATTACTTATATTATGTACTTTAACACTAGTAGGATGTAGCAATGCAAAAGATAACAAAAATAAGGAAGAAACAAAGAAAAAAGTTGAAGTTGCAAAAAAAGATAATGCAGAAAAAAATATTATTAATAATAAAAAAGAAGATAAACAAAAAAAAGATGAAACAGTTAAGACACCTCCTATAAATGAAGTATCAAGCAATGAATTTAAAAATAATGCAGATGAAAATGTATCTATGCAAGAAGTAGAAAATAATAAGAATTCAAATGAAGAAGCAGTAGTAAATGAGTCAACACAGCAAGCTAATGAAAAAAATGAAGAGGAGATAATTAAAGAACCTGAAAAAGAAATATCTATTGGAGAAGAAGAAGCAAAAACAGCTATAAAAAATAATGCTGAAAAGTCAATTCAAGATAAACTTGAAAAAGGTGCAGTACTAGAAAAAATAGAAGACCATTTTAAAAGTAATTGGAATAATATATCTAAAAATTGGGGAATACCAGAAGATAAGTTTTTAATGTTTGGAGTATCAGAACAAAATAGTGAATATTATTCTGGAACATATGCTGTTGCTATAAATAGTGGTAATGTATATTTAATACCTACTCAAGGATATGTACCTGCATATCATATGCAAAATGGTGAAAGAGTAAAAATATATAATTGGGTAGAGTAATATATTAAAATTAGGGAGTAACAATTAGTATAAAAGTGATGCGGAAAAAATATGATACCATATATATGGCATTACATCATATGAAAATTATATTTAATTCTAAAATTTACATTAAAAAGACTGTGTGCAAATTACACAGTCTTTAATGTTATATATATTTTTTAAAAGCTTGTCCATATATTTTATATTATTTTATAGGTTTTATTTCAAGTGTGCCTTTACAACTAGCACAACGATAATTTTTATTGTAGTTTTCTAAAGTACAATGATTTGGCAATCTTTTTTGAAAAAATGTTATTCCACATTTGTTGCAAGTTACTTTATATTTATTTCTAGAAGATATGTAATTTTTAAGATTTTCGCTAATTTTAAGTTTACTATATCGGGAACCATCTATGTTTAAAAATTTGCAAGCTTTTTGAAATTCATGATTATGTTTGCAATCTTTTTTATGTAGAGTATTTACATAATAATGGCAAAATTCATGTTTTAGAACAGATTTTATTTCTTCATCAGTGTAACTTCCATCTAGTAAAAAATGAGAAAATACAAATTCTAATGGTTTAAATGTTCTGGCATTAAATGTATAGTGTCCCCAAGTATTAGTCATCCGTTTGCTTATTCTAATGGGTATATTGGAACAATCCACACCCCATTCATATCCTAGATAACAAATATAATCTTTTATCATAGCTTCATTTCATTTCAATGATATTCACTCCTCAAGTAAAATATTTTTAGTTTAGATTGTTATAGTCATCTTAACATATGATAGATTTAATTATCAAATATATAATTTATTTATATATTTGTAAAGTGATAAATTTTAAATTATAAGTTTAGTAATTGGCAAAATATATAATAATAGAGATAAAAAGGTTAATTCATGTATGATATAGAATATATAAGTTGTACAGAGGTATTACTTACTATAAGGAGGACATTAGCATGTATAAGTACATATATGTTGAATCAGAGAATGAAGGGTTATTATCAAACGCTACACATAGAGAAATAATAAATGAATATAGCAGAAATGGATGGAGATTTGTAACAGCTATACCAAAGACTATTAAGGCAAATGGTAAATTTATAAGATTTGATTTAGTTTTTGAAAAAGAAGAGTAAATAATATAAACCCTACATAATTTATGTAGGGTTTATATTATTTTATAATGCTATATTCAAAGTTTTCCCAAAGCAAAGTAGAGCCTACTTTTATTCCTTCAGGTAAAAGTGCAAGTGCAACGGCATTTTCATTATCATTTTTATCTTTTAACACTGCATAATCACCATCTATAGTGGTAACTATATACATTATTGTTTTCATACTTTTACACATCCTTAATGTTTAGAATTAGCTTTTAGTTTACTATATGAATAAAAGTAAGTCAAATTTAAATTAAAACATCTAAATTTATATATATTATTACATAATTAGCTATATTTAAATATTTTGCTTAAATTTAAGGTGAAAAAAATATAAATTAGACTTTGACTTTCTTTGACTTTTGTATTATTATATAAACATAAAGAAATAATACAAATAATGAAAAGTTTATTATAAAATTATTTGATTGTAAGAGGTGAATAAAATATATGAATATAGATAAAATGACTTTAAGAGTACAACAAAGTTTAAATGATGCATATAGTGAGGCTGTAAAATATAATCATCAACAAGTAGATATTATTCATTTATTTGCAGCACTTGTTAATCAAGAGGATGGATTAATTCCAAATATTTTTGAAAAGATGGGAGTTAATTTAACGTTTCTTAGAAATGATATCCATGAAGAATTGGAAAGAATGCCAAAAGTTTTAGGAGAAGGTGCCAATGCTTCAGGGGTAACAGCAACAAGAAGAATAAATGAAGTTTTAGTTAAAGCAGAAAACATTGCTACAGAATTCAAAGATTCTTATATAAGTGTTGAACATGTAATGATTGCAATGATGGATGTTGATAAAAATGGAATTGTAGGGAAAATACTAAAGAAGTTTGCTATAAATAAAAATGATTTTCTAAAAGTATTATCAGAGGTTAGGGGAAATCAAAGAGTTGATACACAAGACCCAGAAGGAACATATGATGCACTTGCTAAGTATGGAACTAATCTTATAGAGTTAGCTAAAAAGCATAAATTAGATCCAGTTATAGGAAGAGATGAAGAAATAAGAAGAACTATAAGAATTCTTTCAAGAAGAACTAAAAATAATCCAGTTTTAATAGGTGAACCAGGTGTTGGTAAAACAGCAATAGTTGAAGGATTAGCAGAAAGAATTGTAAGAGGAGATGTTCCAGAAGGGTTAAAGGATAAAATAATTTTCTCATTAGATATGGGAGCACTTATTGCTGGGGCTAAATATAGAGGAGAATTTGAAGAGAGATTAAAAGCTGTTCTTAAAGAAGTTCAAAGCTCAGAGGGAAGAATAATATTATTTATAGATGAAATTCATACTATAGTTGGCGCTGGTAAAACAGAAGGTGCTATGGATGCAGGTAACTTAATAAAACCATTACTTGCAAGAGGAGAACTTCATTGTATTGGTGCTACAACTTTTGATGAATATAGACAATATATAGAAAAAGATAAGGCACTTGAAAGAAGATTCCAACCAGTTATAGTAGAAGAACCAACAGTTTCAGATACAGTGTCTATATTAAGAGGGCTAAAAGAGAGATTTGAAATACATCATGGCGTAAGAATACATGATTCAGCTATAGTTGCAGCAGCAAAGCTTTCAGATAGATATATTCAAGATAGATTTCTTCCAGATAAGGCTATAGATTTAATAGATGAAGCTGGAGCAATGATAAGAACAGAGATAGATTCGCTTCCAACAGAATTAGATGTTATAAGAAGAAAAAAATTAATGCTAGAAACTGAAAAAGAAGCATTAACTAAGGAAAGTGATGAAGCATCTAAGAAAAGACTTGAAAATCTTGAAAAAGAACTAGCAGAACTTAAAGCAAAAAATGATGAAATGACATCTAAATATGAAAAAGAGAAAGGTCATATTCTTGAAATAAGAAATTTGAAAAGAGAGCTTGATGAAGCTAGAGGAATTTTAGAAAGATCTGAAAGAGAGTATGATTTAAATAAAGTTGCCGAATACAAGTATGGTGTAATTCCACAATTAGAAGAAAGAATAAAGAATAAAGAAGAAGATATGAACAAAAATTATGAAGGTGCACTTTTAAAAGAAGAAGTAACTGAAGAAGAGATATCAAGTATTGTTTCTAAATGGACTGGGATACCTGTAACAAGACTTGTAGAAGGTGAAAGAGAAAAACTTTTAAGACTTGAAGAAGAACTAAGAAAAAGAGTAATAGGACAAGATGAAGCAACTGTTGCTGTAGCAAATGCTGTAATAAGAGCTAGAGCTGGACTTAAAGATGAAAGAAGACCAATAGGTTCATTTATATTCTTAGGGCCAACAGGTGTAGGAAAAACAGAACTCGCAAAAACACTTGCAAGAAACTTATTTGATAGTGAAGATAATATAATAAGAATAGATATGTCTGAATACATGGAAAAACATGCTGTGTCTAGACTTATAGGACCTCCTCCAGGATATGTTGGATATGAAGAAGGCGGTTTCCTTACAGAAGCAGTAAGAAGAAATCCATATTCAGTAATATTATTTGATGAAATTGAAAAAGCACATGATGATATTTTCAATATATTCTTACAAATATTGGATGATGGTAGACTTACAGACAATAAAGGTAAAACTGTAGATTTTAAAAATACTATCATAATAATGACATCTAATATAGGTAGTAGCTATTTACTAGAAAATCATAATAAGGCTACAATAGATGAAAAAGTAAGAGAAGAAGTAATGAATTCACTTAAAATGAGATTTAAGCCTGAATTTTTAAACAGAGTAGATGACATTATAATGTTTAAACCATTAAGTTGTGAAGGCATTAAAAAGATAATAGATATATTCTTAAAAGATGTAAAAAACAGATTAAAAGATAGAAATATTAAAATGGAAGTTACAGATGAAGCAAAAGAGATTTTAGGAAAAGAAGGATATGATCCTATATATGGAGCAAGACCTTTAAAAAGGTATATTGGTAATGTATTAGAAACTCAAATTGCTAAAAAAATGATTGCAGGAGAAATATATAATGGATCTACTGTAGTTATAGATGGAAAAAATGAAATTTTAGAAATAAGAGTAAAATAAAATAAAAATTATCGCAAAACTTAAATGTTTTGCGATAATTTTTTATTAAGAAATATGAACAAAAGTATTTTTAGGAATATTATCATAAATCCATTTTGCATTATTTAAAGAAAGACGAATACAGCCATCAGAAAGTTCCATACCAAGTCGGCCATCACGAATGGAGCCGTTTAAATTATAGATAATTGAATGAAATAAGTAATTGTCATAAAATTGTGTGTAATATTTACATTTATAGCCCTTATTAACTCCAAAATATAAGCCTTTTACACCAATTTTAAAATTACCACTTGGAGTTTGAGTAGAAGGTTTACCTATGGTGCAAAGATAACTATTAATTAGTTTCCAATTATTTTTAGATCCTTTAAATATATTAGTTTTAAAATTATTTTTATCAACCCATATGAAATAGGTAGTAGAGCTTGAAAAACTATTTGAGTTAGCATAATTTGTAGCTATTTCAAAATAATCATTTGTATTTCTAAAGTTTGACTTTAAATTATAAAAAGTTGATAAAAAAATATTTTTAGAACTTTTGAGTAAAGAGGTTATATTTTTTTTCATATAATCACCTATTATTAAAAAATAAAAAACAATAATCAATAATATAAAAGTTTAACTACTAATTATAATATTGATTATTGTTTGAAATGTTAATAAATGTATTTTAAAAATTAGTTAAGAGAAGACTTTAAATCATCCATTTTATTCAAAATTTCTGTTAAATTGTCTTTAGAAATATTTACATTATTAGACTGCTCATTTGTTAGCTCAACAATATCCTTAACATATTTATTAGATTCATCATTAAGTGATGAGATATTAAGTAAGTCATCATTTAATGAATTTAACTCTAAGTTTAAATTACTTAAATTAGATACAAATGTTTTAGATGAATTACCAATGGTGCGTATTGAAATTAGTATATTATTAAAAGAGGTTTTGGCTTCCGTTGCATAAATAACTCCTTCGTGAACTTCAGCAGCACATTTTTCAGAAGTTAACTTAGCTTTAGATGCAGACTCATTTATAAGAGATAAACAAGCACCAATTTCTTTTGCATATTCGTCAGTTTGAATAGAAAGTTTTTTTACTTCATTAGCTACAACTGAAAAACCTTGTCCAAACTCACCAGCTTTAGAAGCTTCTATAGAAGCATTTAAACTAAGCATTCTAGTTTGATTCGAAATAGTATTTATAACCTTAAGAATATCTTCTATTTTTTTATTATGCTCACTTATATCATTCATAAATAAAAGTAAATCTTTAGTTGTAATTTTTAAATCATTCATTTTATTTGACATTTTATCCATGTTTGAAGAGTTTATATTGCAAATATTTTCTGTAGAATATATATTTTCATCTACTTCATTAAAAGAAGAATTCATATCTTCAAAATTATTTTTTAAATTATCAAAGAAAGCAATGGTTTTACCAATAGAGTTACGTTCAAAACTTAAGTTGTCAGAAATATTTGTAACTATGTGAGAAATATCTTTACATATAAATACCATATTATCTGAGTTTGAATTTAAGGATTCAATAGATTTATCAACTGAGTTTGATGTATCTTGTACAGAACTTATAGTGTTTAGATTATTTATATTATTTTGTTCTATTTCTTTAGCATTATTTGTTACATTTTTTATCATATCTAGACCACGTTTACATTGTATATATGACATTATACCAGCAACTAATAATATTGCTATAAAAGTAAGTATATGTTGAAAAGTTAAAAAGGCGTATGTATTACTATTTATAGCTATGTCTTTAAATCCAAAATACATTATTATTAAATAAATAGAACTTAAAATGCTAGTGAATAATGCAGATTTAGGAGCACTATACAACGTTGAAACAATTATAGGTAAAAAGAAACATAGTAGCATTAAAATACTAAAGCCATCAATTAATATAAAAACATATAAAAATAGTAGCATTGATATAGGAACCATTAAGGAACTATATTTATCTAACTTTTTAAACATTAATGGAAGTGACATAATTGAGAGACTGATTAATCCCAATGTTATAAGAGCTACTAAATGCTTTCCATTATAGCCATATAAAAAACAAAATAGAACAAGTGTAATTGAGAATAAAATGAGTATTTTAGAATTTAAATTTTTATTCAATGTGAATACCCTCCCTAATTATTAAAATATAAAAATCAGCATAATAAATTTTAAGTTTACATTATAAATTATAACACTTGATATAAAAGTAATTACTTAATTAGAACAAAACTTACAAAATATTACTTTTAAAATTATATTTTTAGAATTTGTAAATTAATATAATAATTTATCGTATAAAAAAAGAAAAATTTACCATATTTTAAATGAGACAGATAAATTTATATAAAATAAACTATTGAAAAATAGAATTATTATATAAAAAAATTAGAGATGAAGAGTAAAAATGAATTGTTAGTCTTAAAATAGCATTTTAGAATAAGGTGCATAGTAAATTAGTTAAATATTATATAAATTATGATACAAAATAAATAAAAGCGAAAAGATATTTCGCTTTTATTTATAACATTCTCTTTCATAAATGAAATGAGCTCTATTTTTTTTGAAAAAGGTTTCTTTAACTTTGAACATTTCAAAATTAGTCCATAATTCTTCTGTGAAATATTCTGGTTTTAAAGTTACTTCGTTTAAATTATCATTAGATTGATCATTTGAAATATAATTAAAAAGATGATTCCAAGATATAACTTCAAATTTAAAAGGTGAATGTATAGGTTTATCTATAGAAATTGTACTATGCTTAACACTAAAGTCCTTAGGATTATAATTTTTACAAGTCGCATATGTTAAAGTTTTAGGTGATTTATTTTTATCTAAAATAATTTCAATGACCTCAATATCACCTTTGCCAAACATTAAACTTTGAATTTTCAAGCCGTTAGTATATAAACATTTGTTTAAAAAAGGCATAAAACCTTTAGTCTTATTTATTTCTCTATCCCATAAAATATGATAAGCAATATGATAATTTTCATATTCATCTAAAGCAGCTCTATAATATAGTTTTTTAGGAATTTCAAATTCATTAGTTGTATATATAATAGGTGCAAATTTTATAGCTAAATCATCATCACGTATAATTGTGTAATCTCCAATATCTGTGGAATTAGTTTTAGTTGGAATAAAAATTAACAATAAGAAAATAATCACTATTCCAATTAAAATAATTAGAAAAAAGTTTTTTTTCTTTATTTTTATCATCTCCTTAAAGTATATTACATTTTTTAATATGTAAGTAAAGTTAAATATAATGAATAAGATTAATATATAGTTTTAGAAATAATTGTAAGGCTTAATTATAGATACATTATATATAATATGTATAATATTACAATATATATTATCTATAAATTTAAAAATTAATTAATATGTAATACATATAGAGTTTATATATAGTATAATGTAAATACAATAAGCTAAAGTTTATTTTAGAGGTGACATAGGATGAGAAATTTAGATATTAATATTATAGAGAAAAATGATAAATCATTACATTTTGAATTTATAAATGGAGATGAAAAGGAAGAGGCTGCATTAACATCTATAGAAGGACTTGCTCATTTTGGATTAGGAAGAAGAGAGAGTGATGAAATTGTAGTTGAAGGTGCTGGAGAAAATATGTTCCCAGTTATAATAAAAAAAGATGGTCCAGTAAAAGGATATAAATATGGAATGGTTGTTGGAATATATTTCTATAAAAATGGAGAAAATAGAAATAAAACTTCAGAACTTAAGCATAAAGATATGATTTTTAGTGATATGTTAGATATTGATAATATAAAAATATATTATAATATATTTAATTACAAATTGAATGTTTTAATATATAAAGATAATGAGATTATATATTCATCTATATAAAATAATAAGTGTGTTAGACTTATATTACATCAAAGAACTTACTTGATAGAACTATTAGGAAGTTCTTTTTTTATATATACAAATATTACATTAAAATAAAAAATTAAGATTAAATTAAGATTTAATAAAGGAAAATTAAAGAAGTCGTGTGTACAATATAGAATGTATTGAGAAATAAAACTATATATAAATAGTTTAGTGGGAGCAAGGATTATGAAGAAAAAGATAATAATGATAGTAAATATAATGACTATAATGCTTATAATGTCAACAATAGGAATAAGAGTTAGTGCAGATAATTTATACTCTAAAATCAAGAAAGTTAGTGACAATGAAGTTCTGATTATAAAATCAAATAATTCTATAAATCAAATTGACGATGAGTATTTAAAGGGAAAAATAATGGAGTTGGAAGTTAAAGTAAAGAGTATAGATAATAAAAAACATATAATTAAAGCTAAAAATGGAGATAAGGATATAATTTTAGGATTTCCAAAAGAAGAAAAGTTAACTGATATAAGAAAAGGAGAAACAATTAAAGTAAGGGGTATAGGTATAACAAATGGGAATAAAGAGAGAAACATTTCTTTAATTGCAAAGAGAGTTGATTAAATACTATTAGATGATGTAAATAAATTAGATTAAAATTGCTCATACTAAGTTTAAATTTAAATTTAGAAAAGAGGAATTTCAATGGATTTAGTTATATTTACTTTATTTAACTTTATAATTTATTCTTTTATTGGTTGGATTG
The DNA here is from genome assembly GCF_056431285.1 of Clostridium amazonense. NCBI lineage: Bacteria > Bacillati > Bacillota > Clostridia > Eubacteriales > Clostridiaceae > Clostridium > Clostridium amazonense. The sequence goes on from NZ_JBWKMH010000028.1 coordinate 248,972, forward strand.
TAGAAAATATATATTCAGTTGCTACAAAAGGAGAGTTTCAAAAAGATGGTTTTCTATTTGGACCATTTAAACCTATGTATGGCATAGCAGGAGCTATAATAATTCTATTAAATACAGCATTTAATTTGAATTTAATAGAAAAAATTATAATTGGATTTATAATTCCTACAATTACAGAATATTGTACAGGTTATATATTAAAAGCAGTTTTCTCAAAAAGTTATTGGGACTATTCAAACTTGAAATATCAAATCAATGGATTAATAAGTTTACAGTTTTCATTTTATTGGATTTTATTAACTTTTGTAGCTATATATATAGTTCAGCCAGTAATTAATATAATTTATCAAATAGAGCCAGCTTTATGGTCAATATTAACACCGTTCTTTATAGGAATAATGACATTAGATATGATATATACCATAATTACAATGAATAAAAAATCATCACTTTTAAAAAATGCCAATCAAGATTAAATTTAATAATGTATATTTTTTAAAGCTACAGTATTTTGCTGTAGCTTTATATATTTATTGAAAGAAAGTTGTAATTGAAAAGTATTCTATATATAATAACAAATGTAAATAATTTTAAATAATTACATAAATATAAAAAGGAGGAGATGGGTTTGAAGATTAACTCTATAATGAATCAGGTTATTTCTATATTTTTAATAATAATAATAGGATTTTATGGAAGTAAAAGAAAAATTATAACTAAAGAATTAAATAAGGGGTTAACAGAAATACTAACTAAGATAACGCTACCACTTATGATTATTGCATCATTTAATATAACTTATAATAGTGGTATAAAAAGCAATATAAGAAAAACATTATTTTATAGTGCAATAATAATTGTTCTTTCTATAGTTGTAACTCACTTATTATTGTTAATAGTGAAAGATAAAAACAAAAGAAAGATATTAGAATTTGGTAATGTTTTTTCTAATTGTGGTTTTATGGGATTTCCTATAATAGAAAGTATATATGGTAGTGAAGGGATAATATATGCATCAATATTCAATATGTTTTTTAGTATATTTATGTGGAGTTATGGTGTAATGCTATTTAGTGATAAAATCTCTATAAAGGAAATAAAAAAAGTTCTTTTAAATCCTGGTGTTATAGGTGTGTACATAGGGGCTTTGATAATGTTATTAAATATAAAAATGCCAGAAGTAATATTTAGCAGTATAAAATCAGTTGGATCTATAACAACACCATTATCAATGTTAATAATAGGATCTATGCTTGCTGATATTAATTTAGGAGGATATTTAAAAGATATAACAATTTATTATGGTTCTTTTATAAAACTTATAATAATTCCTATGATAACTTTATTGTTTTTTATATTTATAAAAGAAGATACTGTAGTTTCAAAAACTTTAGTTATACTTCAGGCAATGCCAGCAGCAGCAATGACATCGATTTTAGCAGAAAGCTTTAATAAAGAAGCTGAATATGCAGCAGTTTTTGTATTTATGACTACATTTTTGTCAGTATTTACATTTTCATGTGTATTAAAAATTGTATTAAAAATTTAAATATATAAATAGTATTAAAGATAAAGATAGTGATTAGTGTAGTCTATATTGTATTTTTAAGTGTAGAAGTAGAATTAGAGCTATGTTCAATATATTGTAAAAATAAGTATAATATGTTACTATTTAAATGAAAATTCAGAAAATAAATTCTTTTGTATAAATTCAAGCGCTTGATGAAGCTTATGAAAGAAAAATTACAAAATATTACTTACTGCATTTTATACAAGTGGTAATAAGTAATTAGGGGGAACACTTATGAAATCACTATCTAATTCTTTTAAAAATAATTTGAATGATATAGAAGAAAAACAAATAAATAAACCTAAATATAATTATCTTTATTTTAAATCATATAAAGAAAAGAAAAAAGTTGTAAAAACTATTGATGAAAATTTAGTGTTGAAAAATAGAAAATTTAAATTACAAAATAATTATTATATAAAAGAAGAGTTAAATAATTTATTAGATATGGCTAGCAGAGAAACAGTATCGATTAAGTTATTAAGAAATATTGGAGAATGTTTATTTAATTTTTCAAATGCAGATTTAATGAATATATTTATATATGATGCTGAAAATTGTTCATTAATAAAAAATGATATGTTGGAATTTGGAAAAAACTTTTGTGAAAATCATAAAGATTTTGAAATAACTAAAAATGAAGAGTATAAGATAATTCATACTGAATATTATGAGGGAATTAAAGAAATAGGAGCTTTTCAATTTGACGATAAAGAAGTATTTATAAAGAATAATATAAAGTATTTAGGTTGTTATAAAATAATGAATAATGATAACTTAATTGGATTATTGATAATAGGATATGAAAAAATAAATGATTCTATAAATGAAAAAAATATGTTTATTGGTGAATTCTGCAAAAAAATTGGTCCAATAATGAGTAGATGCAAGCTTATAGAAGTGTTGAAATGCGAATTGAGAAAAAGAATTGAACTGCAAAAAGAAATGGAGATATTTTTAAGTAGTTCGAAGCGAATGATATGTATAATTGATAAAAAGGGGTATTTTCAAAAAGTAGGGCCACAATGTGTAAATTTGTTGGGCTGGAGTGAAAAAGAATTTTTATCAATGAATTATAGGGAATTAATTATAGATAAAGAATTTTTAAAGGGTTTCAAGGTAGCCGAAAATAGGCCATTTATAAATAAGTATAAAACTAAGAATGGAGAATATAAATGGTTAGAGATCAATTATAAGTGCATAGAAAGAAATGCATTTATGGTTATAGCTGAAGATGTTACGGAAGAAATAAATTTGGAAAGTAAAAATGAGACGTTAGAGAATAAAGTTAGCTTGGAAAATGCAAAGAATAAATTGTTTACAAATATATCCCATGATTTCAAAACTCCAATAAATATAATTTTAGCTACAACACAATTAATTTTAAAAAAAATAGATGAAGAAAAACTTGAATTGAATGAAAATATAAATTTAAAGAAATATATGAATTCTATTAGACAAAATTCATGTAGATTGTTGAAACTTGTTAACAATATAATGGATATGACCAAAATTGACGCAGGATATTTTGAATTACAACTTGCAAATTATGATATAGTAAACTTAGTAGAAGATACTACAATGTCAGTAGTTGAGTATGCTAAATATAAAGGTGTAGATATAATTTTTGACACTAATGTAGAAGAAAAATTAATTTCATGTGATGCAGAAAAAATTGAAAGAATAATATTAAACTTATTGTCAAATGCATTAAAACATACACCACCTAATGGAGAGGTTTACGTTTTATTGTTGGAAGATGGAGAATTTATAAAAATAACAGTGAAAGATAGTGGAAGTGGTATTGAAGAAGAGAATGTGGATAAAATTTTTGATAGGTATAGGCAAGTAGATGCATTACTAACTCAAAGGGCTGGTGGAACAGGAATAGGTCTTTCATTAGTAAAGTCGCTAGTTGAACTTCATGATGGAGACATAAGTGTAAAAAGTGAAAGTGGAAAGGGTGCAGAATTTGTAGTTAAATTGCCTAACAAAACAATAGATGAGTGTAGTGCTTTTTTAAAAGAAGAGTACAATATAAATTCAAATAAAGAAAAGAGAGAAATAGAATTTTCAGATGTATATTTTTAAATTTTAAATATTAGTTAAGGAGATATGTTATGGAGAAAGTATGTGAAAGTAATATTAAAAAATTAAAAGAATTAGTTAGAAATATGAATTATTTAAGACAGTCACTTGGAATTGTGCATTGGGACATGTGTGTAAACATGCCTAAAGCAGCAGGAGAATCAAGAGGAAATGTAATAGGTTATCTATCTTCAGAATATTATAAAATGATAACAAGTGTGGAAATAAAAAAACTAATAGATGAACTAGAAAATGAAAAAGGATTATCAGAGTTTGAAGTAGCTATGATAAGTGATATTAAAGATGCATACAATGAAACTAAAAAAATACCAGAAGATATATATGCTAAGTTTTCAGTAGATTCTGCCAAATCAAGCATGGCTTGGGAGGAAGCAAAAAACAAATCAGATTTTTCTATATTTGAGCCACATTTAGAAAAAATGGTTAATTATAAAAGACAATTTGCAAATTTTTATGGATATGAAAAACATCCATATGATGCATTGTTAAACCAATATGAAAAGGGAATGACTGTAGAAATTATAGATAAAGTTTTTGGTAATTTAAGAAATTCTATAGTTGATATATTAAATAGAATAAAATCATCTAATGTTAAAATTGATGAAAATATACTAAAAGGTAATTATAGTACTGAAGAACAAATAAAATTTAATGAATATCTTTTGGACTTAATAGGATATGATTATAAAAATAGAGGTAATATATCAACATCAGAACATCCATTTACTACTGAATTTAGTAATAAAGATGTTAGAATAACTAATCATTATGATGAAAGTAATTTTTCAAATGCTATGTATAGTGCTATACATGAAGGTGGACATGCCATTTATGGACAACAAATATGTGATGAATTAGAAGAATATGGATTACAAGATGGTGCATCAATGGGAATTCATGAATCACAATCAAGATTTTATGAAAATATAATAGGTAGAAGTAAGGCATTTTTAAGTTTTATATATGATGAGCTTAAGAAACACTTTAAAAAATTTGAAGATATTGATTTCGCAGAGTTTTATAAATTAATGAATATAGCTAAGCCATCACTGATAAGAACAGAAGCAGATGAATTAACTTATAGTTTACATGTAATCATAAGATATGAAATAGAGAAAGATTTAATTGCAGGAAAGATAGAAGTTAAAGATTTACCTAAGATATGGAATGACAAATATTATGAATATTTAGGTGTAAGGCCCCAAAATGATAGTGAAGGAGTCCTTCAAGATGTACATTGGTCAGATGGAGAGTTTGGATATTTTCCAAGCTATGCGTTAGGAAATATATATGGAGCACAATTTTTAAATGCAATATTAAAAGATATTCCTAATTTATATAAGGAAATAGAAAATGGAAATTTAGATAATTTAAGAACTTGGTTAAGAGATAATATTCACAAATATGGTAAACTATACAAGCCGGAAGAATTATTAATAAAGGTAACAGGCGAAAAATTGAACTCAAAATATTTCATAGAATATTTAAATAAGAAATTTAGTGAAATTTACAATTTATAAAATACAAAACACTCACCTAGTTAAACTAAGGTGAGTGTTTTGTTATATTAATAATAAATGTTTAATTATTTTTGGAAGTATCTTTGTAATAATCCGTTAAAGGCACAACCATGTCTTGCTTCATCTTTACACATTTCATGAACAGTGTCATGAATAGCATCTAAGTTTAATTTTTTAGCAAGAGTAGCTAAATCTTTTTTACCTTGGCAAGCTCCGTGTTCAGCATCAACTCTAGCTTGTAAATTAGCTTTTGTATCAGCTACAACAACTTCACCTAAGATTTCAGCAAATTTAGCAGCATGTTCAGCTTCTTCCCATGCTATTCTCTTATAAGCCTCAGCAATTTCAGGGAAACCTTCTCTATCAGCTTGACGACTCATAGCAATGTACATACCAACTTCAGTACATTCCCCAATAAAATTAGCTCTTAAACCTTCAATAACTTCAGGATCTATATCTTTAGCAATTCCTATTCTATGCTCATCAGCAAAAACCATAGTATCGCTCTTTTCAACAAATTTATCAGCACCTACTTTACAAACTGGGCAAATTTCTGGTGCACTTTCTCCTTCATGAATATAACCACAAACTGTACAAACAAATTTTTTCATAATATATCCTCCTCAAAATTCAATACTTTTTTTATTTATAATTTATAATGTTTTATTAATCTTTCGTCCTTACAAGATTTATTATATATCATAAAATAATTATTGTCAACGGATAATAATTATTATTTGAAAAATATTTTAAATATAAACTTATATAAAATTTATGATAATATACATATATATACTATTTATGGATTTGGAGGATGGAATGAATAAAATACTAATTGTAGAAGATGACAATGATATTAATAAATTGATTTCTGAAATGCTAGAAGAAAAAAATTATGAAATTAAATCTGCTTACTCTGGTACAGAAGCATTAATGTATTTGAAAAATGAAAATATAGATATGGTTATATTAGATTTAATGTTACCAGGTAAATGTGGAGAAGAAGTATTAAAAGAAATAAGAATTTTAAAATCAATACCTATCATCGTAATATCAGCAAAAAACGATAAAAACACGAAAATAGAATTATTAAAAAGAGGTGCTGATGATTTTATAAGTAAGCCATTTGATATAGATGAGGTTGAAGCTAGGGTATATGCCCAAATGAGACGATATAAGACATTTAAAGAAGATAGTTTTTCTGCTTCAGAAGAAAATATTTTGAAGTATAAAGAAATATTATTAAATATAGACAATATGGAAGTATATATAAATAATAAGATAATTAATTTGACCACAAGAGAATTTGAAATACTGAAGTTATTAATGGAGTATCCTAAAAAAGTTTTTAGTAAATCAAATATATTTGAAAGTGTATGGAATGAAGAGTTTTTAGGTGATGATAATACAATTAATGTACATATGAGCAATTTAAGAAGTAAATTAAACACTAGTAATAATAAATATAAATACATACAAACAATTTGGGGAATTGGGTATAAATTAGATACTTAAACTTAAGAGTTGCTTAAGGAATGATTAATATTTGCTTAGTGATTTGTAAATATACTTTTAGTATAGAAGAAAAATTGAAGAAAGGAATGGACAAAAATGGATGAATTTATTTTGAAAACAAGTAGGCTAAGCAATAAATATTTTGATGTAACAATGCTTAATTCAGTTAATATGCAGATTAAAAAAGGAGAAATCTATGGGTTAATAGGAAAAAATGGTTCAGGTAAATCAACGCTTATTAAGGTTATATTGGGTCTTATATATCCTAATGATGGGGAAATAAAATTATTTGGTGAGTATACAAAAGCTGGATTAGAAAAATCAAGAAGAAGAATAGGTGCTTTAATAGAGAAACCTTGTTTGATTGAAGATATGACAGTTTATAAGAATTTAGAATTTATAAGAATTCAAAGGGGAATTCCTAATAAATATGAAGTAAATGAAAAATTAGAACTTTTGAATTTACAAAATGAAGCACATAAAAATATAAAAAAATTATCTTTAGGAATGAAGCAAAGACTAGGAATTGCTATGGCAATGATTGGAGATCCAGAATTTCTTATATTAGATGAACCAATTAATGGATTAGATTCTATAAGCATGATAAAAATAAGAGAATTATTACTGTATCTAAATAAAAAGAAAAATGTAACAATACTTATAACTAGTCATATACTAGGAGAACTCGAAAAAATAGCCACAAACTATGGAGTTATAGATAATGGAATGCTAATAGATGAGTTTACAAAAGAAGAATTAGAAAAAAGATGTGAAAGTGCAATAGAAGTAAAAGTAGATAATATTAATAAAGCTGTTTTAGTTATAGAAAATGAACTTAAAAGTACAAATTTTAAGGTTTTGCCAAACAATATTGTAAAAATTTACGATTATATTAATAATCCAATAAAAGTTTCATCTACACTTTCTAAAAATAATATAGGTATAGAAAAAATAGTATCTACAAAAGGAGATTTAGAAAGTTACTTTATAGGCTTAATTGGAGGTGAAGCTCTTGAATAATTTAATTAAAGCGGAGTTTTATAGAATAAAAAATAGTATGTTTTTTAACATAATAATCCTAGTAACATTTATATTAGGTATTACATCTTCTAGAAGTAATGTGAAGTTTGTAGATATAAATGGTTTTGGCTTTTTCTTAGAACTTAATGCAATAAAACCCATAGATGCACTTCATACAGCTATGGGGGCAACACCTATATTAATTATAATAATTATAATGCTCATAAATAATATAGTAGTAGATAAATATAATGGCGGAATTACAAGACAGGCTATCTCATATGGATACAATAGAAGAGATATTTATATAGCTAGTTTAATAGTTATTAATGTATGTACTGTTATAATAACTTTAATTTTTAATTTTATGTGTTTTATACTTAAAGTAGATATTTCAAGTTTAGACTTAAATACTAATATAATATTAATTAAAGAATTTATCATATACATAATTCTTATTTGTACAATTAGCAGTTTTTATACTTTTATTTGTATAGTTGTAAAGAGTAAGTTTTTATCAGCAACAATATATGTAGCTTTTTCTATATTTTTTGTTACAATATTTGGTGAATTGCTAAGGGATAATACAACCTCATTAATGCTAATGAATATAGCTTCAAATGGAATTTCTAATGTAAATGTTTTAAAATATATATTAATTTCTATAGTTGTTGTTTTATGTAGTGTTCTTTTAGGCGTAGATTATTTTTCAAAAGTAGATATATTTTAGTATTTTAGGTGGTGATAATATAATAATCTTAGTTATAATAGTTTTAATTTTACTATATAAAGTTTATTTTTTGAAAAGAGAAATAAGAAGTATTAGTAATCAACTATATGATTATAATATCTTAAATTCAAAAAAGAAAATAAGTATTAATTTAGGTGATAAAGATATAGAAAAATTAGCAGTAAATATAAATGAAAATTTAAATTTAATAGAAAATATAATGTCAGAATATAAAGATAGTGAAGAAAAACTTAAAATTGCAATAGCTAGTATATCTCATGATATTAGAACACCACTTACATCTATTTTGGGGTATATACAAATGTTAAAAAGAAAAGAGATAAATGATGAAAAATATAATGAGTATATTAATATAGTTGAAAAGCGTTCTAATAATTTAAAGGAGCTTCTAGATGAATTTTTTGAATTATCTGTTTTAGAATCATCAGAGTGCAAGGCTAATTTGCAAAGTTTAAATGTAAACAATATATTATGTGAAAGTATAACAGCATTTTATGATAAATTTCAAAAACATTCTATTAGTCCACAAATAGATATTTTGAGTGAATGTTTAAGAATAGTAGGCGATGAAAGTTATTTAAGAAGAAGCATAGATAATTTAATAACTAATATGATTAAACACTCTAAGGGGAAAGAAGTAATTAGATTGTATAAAGAATATGAAATAGTAATAATTGAATTCGAAAATCAAATTGAAAATTTAAATGAAGACGATTTAAATTTAATGTTTGATAAGTTTTTTACTAAAGACATTTCAAGAAATCCTAATATTAAAAGTACAGGATTAGGACTTACTATAACTAAAAAACTTATTGAGAAAATTGATGGGAAAATATACGCAAAATTAAATGGAGATATACTTAAAATTTATATTAGCTTCAATAAAATATAAAATAGAAAACACTCACCTAAATGATGCATTGGTGAGTGTTTTTTATGTGAATAATAAATGTTTAACTGTATTTAAAAGTATATAATAATTTTTATGGAGGTAACAATTATATACCTTAAACTTAACATGTAAACATAGTATATAAAAGGATGTTAGTTTTATATAAGTTAAGGTTAGGGGGATATACTATGTTTACAATGTTTAATTCATTTTCAAAATAAATAATTTATACTTATGAATATAATTATACCCAATAAATAATAAATGTCAATAGATAATTATTATTTATTGGGTATAATTTTTGAAAATTTATATTGTATTTAAAAGAATTGTTGATTCTAAGATGATTCGGAACTAATCTCACTCTTGAGGGTGTTCAAGTTTTGGAACTAATAATTTAAAAGATGATACTACTAATCTTACAAGTTTATTGCTATTATCATGTTTGGATCCAAGTAAGAAGTAAAAGTGAATAGTGAAAAGTGAAAAGTTATGGTAGATATTACTCACTTTGTTCCTAATATCTAAACATTTTAAAATAGAAATATATAAAAACTGCGTTTTTATATTGTTTTAAACTAATTTGTATTGTTAATTTCATATAATTTCTCAATTGAAACATGAATAACTTAAAGTTTTAACTTGGATTCCGATAGGTTAACTTATTTTTAGCATATTATTGGATAATGGGAAAATTATATAAATTAAACAATTATAATTAATAATAAAAAACAATATTTAACAACTTGGAAATAAGTTAGAACTAAAAGCAAAACAATTATTTATTAATATATAAGTGTAAGTTATATATTAAGGGGGAGATAGTGATGATAGGAAAGAATATTTTCGTTATATTATTAAGTTTGGCTTGTGTGTGTATGAACGGATGTGATAAAAGAAATGAATTTGAAACTTCAAAAATTATCATTAATAATGATGTAACTAAAAATAAAGAAAATGAAAAAAATAAAATATATATTAGAAATAGTAATGGAAAAATGGATATTAAAGTTAAAAATGTTGAAGAATTAAATATAAAAGGCAATGAAGATTTTGTACCATATATGTTTATAGATAATGAAATTTATGGATCTGTAGTAAAAATCAAAGAAAATTCAGAACAATATGTGGAGGAAAAGTTATATAAATTAAAAGAGAATAATGAGCTAGAAAGGAGTGATATAGAATTTAACTATAATGGCAATATATATTATAAAGATGGTAAGGTTTATGAATTAGATTACTCTAAAAATGGTATTAGTATTGAAAATAAAAAATTAACTGAGGCGTTAAAGAAATGTCACTATGCTACTGAAAATGTATTTCTTTATAAATATAATTATGATAATAAAAATTTTGTTTTAAGTTTAGAGTTTTTTGGGGACGGTTCAAAATTTTTCTATTTATATGATGATGAAAATGATAGAGTGTATCAATACAAAGAAAATTTAAAAGATGTAAATTTTAGTTTTGATTCAAAGTATGGGATTAGTAATTCAGAGTATATAAAAGCTTTAGATTCACTTATTAGATTAGATGAAAATTTTAAATTTTATAAAATGGTTTTTGAAGGGGAATATTTTGAATTTAAAGAATTTATAGATTTAAGTAAATATACAAATAAAAAGTTGGATTGTAATACTGATAATAATATAACAATTAAAAGTATTAATGATAATGAAGTATTGATAATTCAATATAAAGAAATACCCTGTATAAGTAAAGATTACTTTAGAAATGTTGAGTTAGTTTCAATAGATAAGTTTAATTTTAAAACTAATCAGTTTACTGAGCTTATGAAAGTGGATGAAAACACTCATTTTAGTGCACCAAACTTTATAAATGGCTTGATTATTTTAGATGAATTTGATTTAAAGGAAGATAAAATAAAATCTAAGAATAGATATTTTAAAGTATTAGGTAATAAGGAATTAAAAACAATATATAAAGAAAATATAGAAGATGAAGGAGAAACAATAAATACATTAGTTAGTGTAATACCCAATATGGATAAAAAAGAATTACTTTTATATAAAAACATAAGTGAATTTAAAAAAAATAATGATATAGAATTTAAAAAAAATATATATAAAAAATATATATTAGAGTAAAAGTAGTACGAAAGTAAATTTACAAATTGAGTTTTGTATAGGGTTCCAAGTTGAAACTTTAAGTTATTCAAATATTAAATGAGATTAATGTTAGTAAAGGAAACAGGAATTATTTAAAACGTTATTCATAAAAATTTCAAAGAAACTCTAATGAATTTCCAATTGCATAGTTATAAATAAAAAGATGATTTTAAAGAATTAAATTTTAAGACATGTTAAAATGTAAATATAATGAAGAAATTATATTTTATAGGGGGGCAAAATGAAAAGAAAAATATTGATAGTTGAAGATGAGTTTTCAATTAATGAGATATTAAGAATTTCATTAGAAAATGAGGGATATGAGACTAAAAGTTCTTTTGATATAAAAAGTACTGAGGAAATTATATATAAATATAATCCAGATTTGATACTTTTAGATGCAATGCTTCCAGATGGAGATGGGTTTGAGTTATGCAAAAAAATATCTAAAGATTTTTTAGTTGTAATGGTTACAGCAAAAGATAGTATATTTGATAAAATAATTGGAATTGAATTAGGTGCTGATGATTATATAACAAAACCTTTTGAAATAAAGGAAGTAGTAGTTAGAGTAAAAGCTATCTTTAGAATGTTGGAAAAAGAAAATAAAAGTGAAAATATAATTAAGTTAAATGAAAATATTAGTATTGATTTGATAGGGGAAAGGGTTTATAAAGATTCAAAAGAAATAGTATTTAAAAGGAAAGAAAGTGAAGTATTTTTTTATTTTGTTAATAACAGAAATAGAATTTTAAGGAGAGAAGAACTTTTAAATAATGTTTGGGGTTATGATTATTATGGTGGAACACGAACGGTGGATGTACATGTTAGAAGAATTAGGGAGAAACTTGATGTAACTGATATTAATATTATAGAAACAGTTTTTGGAAAAGGATATGTAATGAGGTAATTAAATGATAAAGACATTGAAGGGGAAAATTTTAATTGGAATAATTGGAATTACAGTAATTATAATTATTGTCGTAAACATTATAATTAGAACTTCAGTTCATAAAAAGTTTAATGATTATGTAATAAATGATATAACTACAATTAAAAATATAACATACAATGAATTTATTAAATTTAATAGTGTTGAAAATTTAATTTATAATAGTAAAAGTGAATTATTACCTATATTAAACAATATAAATAGTCAATATGATGTATATATATCTCTAGATAAGAATGAGAAAAAGAATTTAGTATTTATTGGAGTAGAATTAAATGAAAAAGAAAAAATGAACCTTATAAAAGATTGTAATAAAAAATCAGTTATAATTTTTACACATAAAGAAAAGAAAGATTTTTATGCTACTTATGTATATCCTATTTATGAAAATAGTAAATATATAGCTACACTTACTATTCAAAAAAGATATTTTAATGAGTATCTTGATAATAAATATCTTGTTATTGAAATTGTAATAGCTCAGATTATATTATTTTCTATTATGATATTTATGATATATATATGGACAAGCAAGTCAGTGTATTCTATAGGAAAACTATCTAAAACAATAGGAGATATAAATAATTATAATGAGCTTTCAAATACTAATTTTAATATTAAGGGAGAAGATGAAGTAGCAACACTATCAAAACAATTTGAAAAAATGAGAATTAAAATAGTTAGTCAAGTTTATAAATTAAAATGTGAAAATGAAAAAGTAGAAAAATTAGAGGCTTCTAGAAAAGAATTTTTTAATTGTGCAACTCATGAAATGAAAACTCCTTTAACTGGGATTTTAGGATATTGTGAACTTCTAAAAAATGATGTACTAAATGATAAAGATAAATATAAAGCATATGAGAGAATAGAAATCGAAGGAAAAAGATTAAAAACTATGGTTGAAAATATGTTGTTAATAGCCAGAGAAAAGGAAAATTTAAAGAATAAGCCCCAATATTTTGATGTTGTAGAAGTGTTAAATGAAGTTGTTGAGGAATTTCAGATTGTGGAAAAATATCAAAAGTTAGATTATGTAAGAAATAATGAGTTTTTTACCATTCTAGGTGAAGAAGAAGCAATAAGAAAAATATTTTTAAATTTACTAGACAATGCTAGAAAATATAATAAGTCTAATATAATAAAAATTAAAGTTTATAAAAATGAAAAATTAACAATTATCATAGAAAATGATTGTGGTAATATACCTAAGGAAATAGGTGACAATCTTTTTGAACCATTTTTAAAATATAATTATGGAGATAACAAAATGGTAAGTTCAGGACTAGGATTGTTTATATGTAAAAATTTAATAGAAAAAAATGGTGGAAATATTGATTATAAAATAAATAGTGGGAAAATTTGTTTTGTTATAATTTTTGAAAAATAAAAACAAAAAATTTATAGTTTGTCTAGATAAAATTTACAAATTAATATATACTAAATATGTTAATAAAATATAGAACTTACAAATTTATTTAAATTTTATAGTTATATTAATTATGATATTTATCAATTTTGTTCTATGTGAAAACATATACATATAATTAATTATAAATTTAATTGGGGGGAATTTTTATGAGTAAAATTGCATTTGTTGGTGGTTTACTAATAGATGGAACTGGTAAAGAACCAATAAAAAATTCATTAGTTTTAGTAGAAGGTAAAAAAATTAAATATGCTGGAGTAATGAAGAGTTTTGATGATGATTATGAAAAGGTAGATGTAACTTCTAAAAGTATTATGCCAGGATTAATTGATAGTCATCTTCACTTTAGTGGTAATTTAACTGATAATGATAGTGATTGGGTACTTGAACCACCTATACAAAAGACTATAGTTGCAGTAGCTCAGGCTCGTGAATCACTTGAACATGGTTTAACATCAGTTGGTGAAATTTCACGTTCAGGAATACATATAAGAAATATGATAGAAGAAGGTATAATTCCTGGACCACGTGTTGTAACAACAGGACTTGGATTTTGTAGAACAGCAGGACATGGAGACTCTCACAAGTTACCAATAGAATATAATAGTGAATCTCATCCATGGGCAGAACGAGTTGATGGACCATGGGAGTTACGTAAAGCTATAAGAAGAAGACTTCGTGAAAATCCAGATGCAATTAAAATTTGGTCAACTGGCGGTGGAATTTGGAGACATGATGCAAAAGCTGATTCACATTATTGTATGGAAGAAATTCAAGCAGTTGTAGATGAAGCTAGTATGGTTGGACTTCCTGTATGGTCTCATGCTGAAGGTTATGAAGGTGCATTAAATTCATGTAAAGCAGGAGTATCTGCAATAATACATGGACAAGAATTAAATGAAGAATGTTTAGAGATAATGAAGGAAAAAGACATAACTTTCTGTCCTACACTTCAATTTTTCTTTGAATGGTTTACAGTATATGAACCACCTTATAGACCAATACATGATAAATATCCAGGAAAAACAATAGCTGAAAAAGAATTAAATAGAATAATTGATAATCTTCAAAATGCAAATAAAAAGGGCATCAGAATTACAGTAGGTTCAGATTCATTCTGTAGTAGTTTAACTCCATATGGAAAATATGCTATAACAGAAATGTATGCACTTAATAAAGCTGGATTAACAGAAATGGAAACAATAATGGCAGCAACTAAAAATGGTGCTGAAATGCTTAGAATAGATAATATAACAGGTACATTAGAAGAAGGAAAATTTGCAGATTTACTTGTTATTAATGGAAATCCATTAGAAAATATAAAGAATATAGATGTAGATAAAATGGATATAATAATGAAAGAAGGAACTTTTGTTAAAAATAAATAAAAGCAAAAATTACTTTATGTTTTCATAAAATTTAATTGAGATAATAAAAGAGATTGTTTTAAATATATGTTTAGAATAATCTCTTTTAAATTTTAAATAAATTTCAAAAAACATTTAAAATTATAAATTTAATTATAATAACTAGAAGGTTTAACAAAATATTGGTATAATTTTAAAAAGAAAATATATTTCTAGAATATAAAAGAGGGTAATTAATGAGAAGAAGAATGAGAAGGTTAAGACGGGTTTTAAGCTTAGTAGTAATATGTTTATTTCTAAATATATATGCAGTTAGTGCTAAAAATACTAATATAAACTTTAGAAATATAACTATTCAAAATGGACTATCACAAAATTCAGTTTCATCTATTTATCAAGACAGTGAAGGGTATATGTGGTTTGGTACAGCAGATGGGCTTAACAGATATGATGGGTATAATTTTGAAGTGTTTAAATTTAATCCTAAAAATAAGAATAGTATATCTGGAAGTTATATAGGTGATATTCAAGAAGATTCGTTTGGAAATATATGGGTTGCAACAAGTAAAGGTTTAAGTAAAATAAGTAAAAATAATAATGACATAAAAAATTATGTATATGATAAAAACAATAAAAGTGGTATATCACATTATAATATAAGGTGTATATTAATAGATTCTAAAAATAGAGTATGGATTGGAACAGAACATGGATTGAATTTATATGATGAAAAAACTGATGAATTTGTAAAATATTATTCTAAAGAAGATGATAAAAATAGTTTAAGTGACAATTTTATTTTATCTATGGATGAAGATGAAAAAGGCAATATATGGATAGGGACTAAAAATGGTCTTAATATGTTAAATCAAGAAAATAATACATTTAAGAGGTATATGAAAAGTGAAAATAATTCAATAAATAATAATTACATATATGATATTTGCTCTACAAAAGATGGCAACTTGTGGATTGCCACTAGAGGTGGAGGATTAAATAAATTAAATATTTTAAAAGATGAATTTACATATTATAAGAATAATGAGAATATGAAAAATAGTAATCAAATTGCTAGTAATAATATACAATACTTAAATTATTCTAATGAAAAGTTATTTATTGGAACAGATAGTGGATTATCTCAGTATGACATTAAAAATAATAAATTTAAAACTTTTAGTCATCAAGTAAGTGATCCTCAAAGCATAATAAACAACAATATATTAAGTATATTTCATGATAATACTGGACTTGTATGGGTTGGAACATATGATGGAATTAGTGTATTTAATCCAGAGAGTAATTTTATTCATTACAAAAGTAATTTGATGGCAGAAAATGCTTTTAGTGATAATTCTATAATGGGAATGTATGAAGATAATGAAGGAGTTTTATGGTTTGGAACTGTAAGCAGTGGTTTAAATAAATTTAATAGAAAAACTGGTGAAATAAAATGTTATAAATATGATTCACAGAATGAAAACTCTATAAGTAACAATGAAATATGGCATGTAGCTTCAAACAATGATAATGAAATATGGATATCAACATCTGATGGATTAAATAAATTTGATAAAAGGACAGAAAAATTTACAAGATATTATAAAGAGGATGGATTATCATCTAATGAAACAAGATACATATATTTTGACAAAGAGAATAACATGTGGGTCGGATCTAGAAATGGAATAACAGTAATAGATAAAAATGGGAACTTTAAAATAGAAAATGAAATCTTCAAAGAAGGTGGACTAACGGACGAATTTATAACATCTATATATGAAGATGATAATGGAGATTATTGGATTGGAGCTGCTTTGAATGGAGGAGTTTTAAAATACAATAGACAAACAGGTGAAGTTAAGAATTATGTAAATAATCCTAATGATGAAAATTCATTGAGCATGAACAGTGTAAAAACAATAAAGGGAGATAGCCTAGGAAATATTTGGATTGGAACTAATTGTGGATTAAACAAATTTAATTTAGAAACTGAAAAATTTACAGTGTATACAGAAAGTGAAGGTTTATCTAATAATTTTGTTTATAATATTCTTTTAGATGAAGAAGAAAATCCATGGGTAAGCACAAATAATGGAATTTCTAAATTAGATGTAAAGGATAATAAATTTGAAAAGTTTAATTTAGCAGATGGACTTCAAAGTAGTGAGTTTAATGGATATTCAGCGTTTAAAAGTAGCAAAGGCGAAATGTTTTTTGGGGGAATAAATGGAATAAATGCATTTTTCCCAAGTAAGATAAAGCAGAGCGAACATGATTTTCCAGTAGTCATTAAAGATGTTACATTTAATGAACGGTCAATATATAATCATAAAAATATAGAATTAAAATATGATAAGAATCATTTTGATGTAGAGTTTTTTGTACCAGATTATAAATGTACACCTAAATCGGAATATAAATATATATTAGAAGGTTTTGATAAAGGATGGGTATATATAGAAAATAGGAATCATGCAAACTACACCAATATACCACCGGGAAAATATACTTTTAAGGTTATAGCAAGAAATTCAGCTGGAACATGGAGTAATCCAACAAAGCTACAAATAAAAATAATGAATCCACCTTGGGAAAGTCCTTTAGCATATTGTATTTATGCAATTATATTGACAATAATAATTTACTTTGCTTGGAATCATGTAAAAATTTTAGAAAAAATGGTAAAACAAAGAACAAAAGAACTTAATAAAAAGTTAGATGAAAATGAAGAACTTTATAATAAGCTTATAAAAATGGAAAGACATAAAAATAATTATTTTATAAATTTATCACATGAACTTAGAACTCCATTGAATATTATATCTTCAACATTACAGCTAATAAATAGACTAACTGTAAATAAGCAAAAAATTGAAGATGAAAAACTCTTATATTATACTGATGTAATGAACAAAAATTCTAATAGATTATTAAAACTTATAAATAATATTATAGATACATCTAAAATAGATTCTGGGAATTATAAGTTAAATATTGAAGAAACGGACATAGTTTATTTAGTTGAAGAAGTTTCACTATCAATGAAGAATTTTATAGAAAATAAGGGAATAGAATTTATTATAGATCCGCAAATAGAGGAGAAAATAATAGAGTGTGATATATCAGATATAGAAAGATGTATAGTGAATTTACTAGGGAATGCTGCAAAATTTACTGAAAAAGGTGGACTTATAGAAGTAAAAATATTTGATGAAGGTGAAAATGTTAAAATTTCTGTAAAGGATACAGGTATAGGAATAGATAAATCTTATCATAAGTCTATATTTAATAGATTTTATCAAACCTATGATAAATCTTCAGAGGAATATGGAGGAAGTGGACTAGGACTTACATTAACTATGCAGCTTGTAAAATTACATAATGGTAGTATAGAATTAGAAAGTGAAGTTGGAAAAGGTAGTGAATTTATAATAACTTTACCAATAAAACAAAAATAATTTGTCAATTGTATATATAAGTTTAAAAAATTATAAAAAGATGCTAAATTTAAATATTTAAATTTAGATCTTTTTATATAAATAATTAAGTATTAAGGTGGGTGATAGCAATGAAACTAGAAGAAAGACTATCAATTTTGTCTGTAGCAGCAAAAATGATGCTTTGGAATAAATATAAAGATAGGGATTTTAAAATTCATAAAGTAAAATATGGCCATAATCATAGAAAGTACACTTTAATATTAGAAGGTAATGAACCTAAAAAGAAAACTTTAATATATTTTATACATGGTGGTGGATGGATGTCAGGAAATCCATTTTCATTTAAAGCTATAGCTAAATTTTTTGCAAAGAAGGGATATACAGCAGTACTTCCAGCATATAGATTAGCACCTAAATATAAATATCCATGTCAAGTTGAAGATGTATTTTTAGGTTTTAAAGATTTTTTAGAAAAATATTGGGCTGAAGGAAACTATGATAATGTTATAGTAATTGGATTTTCAGCAGGATCAGAACTTGGAATTAATTTAGTAATGAATAAAAAATTACAAGAGAGATATGAAATAGATCCTAAGATATTTAAAGCATATATAGCTATAAGTGGAGTTTTAGATTTTAAAGAATTTAACAGTAAAAGAGCTCAGAAATATTTAGACGGTTATTTAGGAGGAACTAAATATGAGGGAAAAGTAAATCCATTAGATTTGGCAAGTTATAAGCCACAGTTTCCTATTTTATGTTTACATGGAGAAAAAGATGAATTAGTTCCAAAAAAATGTGTGAGTAATTTTACAGATAAAATAGATGAATTAGGAGGAAATACAAGAATAGAAATCATAAAAGGTAAGTATCATTCAAGCATACTAAATTTATGGATAGGCAATGGAGAAGAAAACACTAATATACTTTTTGATTTTATAAATAATATATAATAGAAGCGAAAGAAGGATTTAAAATGGTAGATTTAGTTTTATTAGGTACTGGTGGAGGAATGCCAATGCCTTTTAGAAATCTTGCATCTATGCTTATAAGTTATAAAGGACGAAAAATACTTATAGATTGTGGTGAAGGCACACAAGTGTCAATGAGAATATCTAAATGTGGATTTAAATCTATAGATATTATATGTATAACTCATTGTCATGGAGACCATATTATAGGACTTCCAGGACTTTTATCCACTATGGGCAATAGTGGAAGAGAAGACGAGGTTTTAATAATTGGACCAGAGGGAATAAATAAAGTAATTGAAGGGCTTAGTGTTGTTTGTCCTTATTTACCTTATAATATAAGAGTTATAGAAAATCCTAAAAGTAAAATTAAATTTTCATTAAATAATAAAATGGAAGAACAAATAGAAAATTCAGAAATTGAAATAGACACTATAAGTTTAGAACATTCTACTTCATGTATTGGATATAAGTTTAATATAAATAGAAAACCTAAATTTGATATAGATAAAGCAATAAGAAATAATGTTCCTAAGATTCTATGGAATAAACTTCAGAAAAATGAAAATGTAATTTTTGAGGAGAATTTGTATACTAGTGATATGGTTTTAGGAAAAGAAAGAAAAGGAATTAGTTTATGCTATATAACAGATAGTAGACCAATAGATAGTATAAAAGATTTTATAAATGAATGTGATTTATTTATTTGTGAAGGAACTTATGGAGATGATGATGATTTAGAAAAAGCAGTTAAAAATAAACATATGACGTTTAGAGAAGCTGCGTTGTTGGCAGACTCAGGAAATGTTAAAAATCTTATATTAACACATTTTACATCTGCAATGTTAGAACCACAAATATATATAAAAAATGCAAATGAAATATTTGAAAATGTGATAATAGGTGAAGATAGAATGACAAAATCAATAAAATTTGAATAGGTTTAAAAAATATTTAAGAAATAGTGAGGTGAACATTATAAAGAAATTTGCGCTTATTACTGGAGCTAGTAGTGGAATTGGATATGAACTTTCAAAAATCTTTGCAAAAAATAATCATAATCTAATATTAGTTGGTAGAAATTATGAGGCTTTAAAAAAATTAAAAAATGAGATTAATGATAATATTAAAGTTGAAATATTACAAATAAACTTAGGCAATATTGATGAACTATATAAATTATATGATTATATAAAAAATAAAAATTATTTCATAGATATATTAGTAAATAATGCAGGACTTGGATACAATGGATATTTTGATGATATTAAAGTAGAAAAAAATGTAGAAATTATAGATGTAAATATAAAAGCTCTTACAATACTTACAAATTTATTAGTAAAAGATATGAAAAAAAATAGATGTGGAAAAATATTAAATGTAGCATCAACAGGTGCATATCAACCAGGCCCCATGATTTCTGTATATTATGCATCAAAAGCATATGTACTTTCATTAACTTATGCGTTAAGAGAAGAACTTAAAATTTATGGAATAACTGTAAGTGCATTATCGCCAGGAACTACAAAAACTAATTTTTCAAAAAGAGCTGGTAAAGGTGATTTAAATATTGCAATGAGTACTGAAAAGGTTGCTAAAATAGCATATTATGGATTAGAAAAGGGAAAAGCAAATATTATTCCAGGTTCTATGAATAAGCTGCTAGTTTTTATGTCAAAAGTTTCACCTAATTTAATTAATAGTAAAATTGTAAATCATATTCAAAAAAAGGCAATAAATAAAAAGTGATAAACTGATATTTAGGATATATTCTAAATATCAGTTTTTTATTATAAAATATTTATATTTGTCAAAAAAAGTGTAGAGAAAACACCTATATTATACATAAGATGTATTGTGCAATATTTAAATAATTTAGTTTAATTTAGATAGGAGTGTAGTCAGTATGAAAAAATGCGGATTTGATCATCTTGAAATAGATGAGAACTTCTTTTGCGAAAATGCAGACAAATGTAAATGTTATGATAAATGTATAGACGGATGTAATTATAAGATTTGTATATATGGTGTTCCAGGTCCAGAAGGTCCAGAAGGACCTGAAGGTTATCCAGGTCCACAAGGTCCAAGAGGATTACAAGGCGAAAAAGGTGAAAGAGGAGAACAAGGAGTTAGAGGTCCACAAGGACCAGAGGGAGAAGTGGGTCCTAGAGGATTTAGAGGACCACAAGGAGAAAAAGGTGAACAAGGAGAACAAGGCCCAGAAGGTCCAATGGGTCTTAGAGGACCAAGAGGAGAAAAAGGCGATGAAGGAGAAAGAGGACCACAAGGAATCCAAGGAGAAAGAGGATTTAGAGGATGTCCAGGTCCAACAGGACCAACCGGACCAACCGGACCAACTGGTCCAAGGGGACCGAGAGGCGAACAAGGC
>NZ_JBWKMH010000029.1:0-1606 GCF_056431285.1 Clostridium amazonense
ATCTCAAGTTTGCTGACTATAATAGTCAATTTTACATCTTTCGATGTGATCTTCTAATTGATTAGAATCTCAATGAATTAACTGGTTTTACCTATATATTATCTGTTTAATTTTCAAAGACCAATTCGTTTTTTTTCAGTATTTGTTACTGCTTGATTATTGTATCAAATACATTTTATATTGTCAACACTTTTTTTTAAACATTTTTTCAAGTTTTTCGTTTGTGTTCCTGACAACGATATTTATTATATCTATATTATTATCTATTATTCTATTATATATACTTTATTTACTTGAATTATAATTATAATACTTTATTTTTCTAATAAATACTTAATAAATTATATATTGACACACTAGGTAATGTTTCCTGTTAAAACAATAAAAAAGTTAGAGATATTCCAATGTATATCTCTAACTTTTCTATTATTTCTATTTTACTTCAACTGGATAAGTTTCTTTTAACTTTTCAACTAAAGTTAAGAATTCTTTATTTTGTTTTTCTTGTAATAAGTTAGCTGATACCATTTCTTTAACTTCTTCTAATGGTTTTACATCTGATTCATTTTTTTCTTCTACTTTTATAATGTGATAACCAAATTGAGTTTTTACTGGTTCACTAACTGTATTTATATCTAAATCAAATGCAGCTTTTTCAAATTCAGGAACCATTCTTCCTCTTTCAAATGCACCTAAATTTCCACCTTGTTCTTTTGATGGACATTTAGAGTATTTTTTTGCTGCATCTTCAAATGTTATTTTATCTGATTTTATTTCTTCTGCTATATTCTTTGCTTCTTCTTCTGAATCAACTAGTATATGTTTTGCTGATACTGTTTCTTCTGTTTGGAACATAGCTTTGTTTTTATTATAGAACTCTTCTATTTCTGATTCTGTAACTTTAGCATTTTCAAAAGATTTTGTTATTCCTGCTTGTATTAATAAATCTTTCTTTACTGCTTCTAATTGATTTTTAAAAGTTTCTTCCTCTTCAAGTTTTGAATCTTTTGCAAAATTATAAACTAATTCATAACTTACAATTTGATCTAATAATTGAGCTCTTCCTTGTTCTGATCTGAAATATTGTTGATTTTGTTGTGGAAATCTTGATATAGTAAATTCTAAATCTGTTTCTGTTATCTCTTTTCCATTAACTATTGCTAGTACTTTATTTTCCATAAGTTATCTCCTTTTATTTTATTCTCTACTTATCACTCATTATAACATATTACATACATTAATCAAAATGTTATTTGCCATAATTTTCATGTAAGACTTTATTGTTCTAATCTTCCATTTATTATTTTAAAGCAAAAAAAAAGCCTTCATAAAATGAAGACTATGGTGACTCCTAGGGGAATCGAACCCCTGTTACCACCGTGAAAGGGTGGTGTCTTAACCGCTTGACCAAGGAGCCTTAGGTTGGTGGCTCACCGGGGAATCGAACCCCGGACACCATGATTAAAAGTCATGTGCTCTACCGACTGAGCTAGTGAACCATATGGCTGGGATAGCAGGATTTGAACCTACGAATGCCAGAGTCAAAGTCTGGTGCCTTACCGCTTGGCGATATCCCAATTACTTAAATTATTTTAAAAGACTTTTT
>NZ_JBWKMH010000030.1:0-700 GCF_056431285.1 Clostridium amazonense
TCAATAACTTCAGGATCTATATCTTTAGCAATTCCTATTCTATGCTCATCAGCAAAAACCATAGTATCGCTCTTTTCAACAAATTTATCAGCACCTACTTTACAAACTGGGCAAATTTCTGGTGCATTTTCTCCTTCGTGAATATAACCACAAACTGTACAAACAAATTTTTTCATAATATATCCTCCTCAAAATTCAATACTTTTTTTATTTATAATTTATAATGTTTTATTAATCTTTTATCCTTATAAAATTTATTATGCAACATTAGATATTGAATAGAAACAAATAATTATTGTTAATTAAAATATCTATTTAATAATCCATTAAAAGCTAAGCCATGTCGTGCTTCATCTTTACACATTTCATGAACAGTATCATGAATAGCATCTAAGTTTAATTTTTTAGCAAGTGTAGCTAAGTCTTTTTTACCTTGACAAGCTCCGTGTTCAGCATCAACTCTAGCTTGTAAATTAGCTTTTGTATCAGATACAACAACTTCACCTAAAATTTCAGCAAATTTAGCAGCATGTTCAGCTTCTTCCCATGCTATTCTCTTATAAGCTTCAGCAACTTCAGGGAAACCTTCTCTATCAGCTTGACGACTCATAGCAATGTACATACCAACTTCAGTACATTCCCCAATAAAATTAGCTCTTAAACCTTCAATAACTTCAGGATCTATATCTTTAGCAATTCC
>NZ_JBWKMH010000031.1:0-56375 GCF_056431285.1 Clostridium amazonense
AGAGCATCTGCCTTACAAGCAGAGGGTCACAGGTTCGAACCCTGTTGTGACCACCATAAAACTTTAAAACTAAAAATATGCTGGCATGGCTCAACGGTAGAGCAGCTGACTTGTAATCAGCAGGTTGTAGGTTCGATTCCTATTGCCAGCTCCATAAATGGAGGAGTTCCCGAGTGGCCAAAGGGGGCAGACTGTAAATCTGTTACGTTTCGTTTCGATGGTTCGAATCCGTCCTCCTCCACCATATAAAACACCTTAGTGAAAATTAAGGTGTTTTTATTTTTGACTCATAATTTCAACCACTAAATCTATGATTGATATAAATATTACATAGGGAGTTAGTTGTCTAAGATAAAGTATATTTAAAAAAATCAAATTTTAATTATCAACCATAACTTTTCACTATTCACTTTTACTTCTTACTTGGTTCCAAACATGAGAATAGCAATAAACTGTAAATTTAGTTGCATTATTTGATAAATCTATCATTTTAAATTTTAGCTTGGAACAATATATATTGTTGATAAAATGATAGATTGTGGATAAATTCAAAAATTAATTTTCAATTTGTGGATAAATTTAATTAATGTTATTTACAATGTTTTCATAATATTCATGTTGACAATAAATTTACAAGGTGATAATATTACAATATAAATTTAATACTGTAACTCTTATCAAGAGAGGTGGAGGGAAAAAGGCCCTATGAAACCCGGCAACCGGTGCTAAGCACTAAGGTGCCAATTCCTGCAGAGTTTTCTGCAAGATAAGAAAGTGGATAATAGAAATTTTCACCTCTTCTTATCGAAGAGGTTTTTTTTATACATTATTGTGCAAAAGATAAGAAATCAGTAATAAATTCAAGTTTAAAATTATTGTGTGAAATATATTTATACATATGTGGCAATAATGCAACATATCTTGTATTCATTAAATAATAAAAAGATAC
The DNA here is from genome assembly GCF_056431285.1 of Clostridium amazonense. Taxonomy (NCBI): domain Bacteria; kingdom Bacillati; phylum Bacillota; class Clostridia; order Eubacteriales; family Clostridiaceae; genus Clostridium; species Clostridium amazonense. Next base: position 950 of record NZ_JBWKMH010000031.1, read on the forward strand.
ACGTTAGAAACTAACAATTAACATATGAATACAAGCATAATTGATTTAAAACTATTAACAAATTTTAAGAGAGAGAAGGAAGGGAATAGTAATGAGAAGATTATTTACATCAGAATCAGTAACAGAAGGACATCCAGATAAAATATGCGATCAAATTTCAGATGCAGTATTAGATAGTATTTTAGAGAAAGACCCAAATGCTAGGGTTGCTTGTGAAACAGCAGTAACTACAGGTATGGTTTTAGTAATGGGAGAAATCAGTACTAATTGCTATGTTGATATTCCAAAAGTTGTTAGGAATACAATAAAAGAAATAGGATATACAAGAGCTAAATATGGTTTCGACTATAAAACTTGTTCAGTATTAACATCTATAGATGAACAATCACCAGATATAGCACAAGGTGTAGATGATTCAATAGAAAATAGAGGAACAGAGAAGACAGAAGTTGAAGCAGTAGGGGCTGGAGATCAAGGAATGATGTTTGGATTTGCATCAAAAGAAACTCCTGAATATATGCCACTTCCAATAGCTATGTCTCATAGATTAGCAAGAAGATTATCAGAAGTAAGAAAAGATGGTACATTAGAATATTTAAGACCAGACGGAAAGACACAGGTTACAGTTGAATATGAAGATGAAACACCAGTAAGAATAGATACAATAGTTATATCAACTCAACATTGTCCTGATGTAACACATGAGCAAATAACAAAGGATTTACAAGAGTTAGTAATAAAAGCTGTAGTTCCAGCAGAATTATTAGATGAAAATACTAAGTACTATATAAATCCAACAGGAAAATTTGTAATTGGAGGACCACAAGGAGATTCTGGTTTAACAGGAAGAAAAATAATAGTTGACACTTATGGCGGATATGGAAGACACGGTGGTGGAGCTTTCTCAGGAAAAGATTCAACAAAAGTTGACCGTTCAGGTGCTTATGCAGCAAGATGGGTAGCTAAAAATTTAGTTGCGGCTGGTGTTGCAGATAAACTAGAATTAGAAGTTGCTTATGCAATAGGAGTTGCAAATCCAGTTTCAATAGAAGTAGATACATTTGGAACTGAGAAAATATCAAATGAAAAGATTGTTGAAATAGTTAAAAAAGTATTTGATTTAAGACCGGGTGCAATAATAAAAGAATTAGATTTAAGAAGACCTATATACAGACAAACAGCTGCATATGGACACTTTGGAAGAAACGATCTAAATCTTCCTTGGGAACAATTAAATAAAGTAGATGAAATAAAGAAATACTTATAATAAAAAAGCATCTCAAAATAATTTATTATTTTGAGATGCTTTTTATATTCACTGTTCATTGTCAATTTAAAAAATGTACATTAAAATTCCTAATTTAAACATGAATAACTTAAGGTTCAAATGTAGATTTCTATATGTTTGTAACAAAGTTAAAATGGATAAGATATAATATAGAGGTGTACAGTACAAATATAAGATTAAAACAATAGTATGAGTTATAACTTGATTAAAGCATAATTTTAAAACTGAGTTTGCTAATATATATATGGTATAATATTTCAAAAGATTATTTTTTAGGAGAGAGATTTTTTATGGCTGATTTAACAGGGATATTAGAAGAAATAATATTTAAAAATGAAGAAAATGGATATACCATTGCACATATAAAAGAGGGTAGTAAAACACATACTATAGTTGGAATTATACCTTATGTTAAAGAAGGAAATAACTATAGTATAACTGGTGAATGGGTTGTTCATCATAAATTTGGTGAACAATTAAAAGTAGAATCTATAAGTGAAGTGTTGCCTACGAGCAAAATTGGTATAGAAAAATACTTGTGCAGTGGAGTTATTTCTGGTATTGGACCTGTTACTGCAAAGAAAATAGTAGATTTTTTTGGTGAGAGAACTTTAGAAATTTTAGATAAAGATATAGGAAGATTAAGAGAAATAAATGGAATTGGGAAAAAGAAAATAGATCTTATAATGAAGTCATACTCATCTCAAATAGAATTAAGGGATATAATGATATTCTTTCAGACTTATGGCGTTAGTGCAAATCAGTGTATGAAAATATATAAAAGGTTTGGAGCAAGTTCTATATCTATAGTAAAAGAAAATCCATATGTTTTAACTGAAGAGATTTCGGGAATAGGTTTTAAAATAGCAGATAGAATAGCTATGAAATTAGGTGTAGAGAAGAGTTCACTTTTTAGAGTTAAGAGTGGACTTAGATATATAATTAATGAATTTTGTTTGTTAGGAAACACATATATGCCATTAGATAAGCTTATAAATAAGTGTAAGGAGAATCTTGAAGTAGAAGAAGGAATAATAGATACGGCTATAAGAGAAAGTATTTTAGATGGAAAAATAAAAATTGAAAACATAGAAGATACCGAGTGCGTATTTACAATTCAATATGCTTATGCTGAGATGGGGGTAACGAAAAAATTAGTTCAATTATGCACTACTAGTTATGATGAATTAGAAATAGATTATAAAAATGAAATTAAAGAATTTGAAAATAATGAAGAAATAAAATTAGCGAAGTCTCAACGGGAAGCAATTGAAGGCGCTATGATGAATGGAATAGAGGTTATAACAGGAGGTCCGGGTACAGGTAAAACTACTATAATAAATTGTATAGTAAGTATATTTGAAAAATATGGAATGAAAGTTAATATGGCGGCACCAACAGGAAGGGCTGCTAAAAGAATGAGTGAAGCAACAGGAAGAGAAGCAAAGACTATTCATAGGCTTTTGGAAATGGGAGCTGGTGAAGAAGATGAAGAAATAGAGGAATTTAAAGATAAAAAGTTAGAATGTGATGTTTTAATTATAGATGAGGCATCAATGATAGATATAAATTTAATGAATACACTGATGAAGTCTATATTTATAGGAACTAGACTTATATTAGTTGGAGATGTGGATCAATTACCATCAGTAGGTCCCGGCAATGTATTAAGAGATATAATAGAGAGTGAAGTGGTTAAAACTGTAAGACTAAATGAGATATTTAGGCAAGGTAAAGAAAGTATGATAACAGTAAATGCTCACTTAATAAATGATGGTAAAATGCCTATTTTAAATTCTAAGGGAAGTGATTTTTACTTTTTAAAAGGTGAAAATAGACAAGGGACTTTAGAATTAATAATTTCTTTAATAAACACAAGGCTGCCTAAATTTAATAAATCATGGGATAAAATAAGGGATATTCAAATATTATCTCCTATGAAAAAAGGTGAAGTTGGAGTAGATAATTTGAATATTGAACTTCAGAAAATTTTAAATCCAAAATTAAAATCAAAGAAAGAAAAACAGATAAAAGATATAATATTTAGAGTTGGTGATAAGGTTATGCAAACTAAAAATAATTATAACCTTGCATGGACTAAAAAAGAAAGTACATTACTTACTGAAATTTCAGGAACAGGTATATTTAATGGTGATGTTGGATATGTAATAGATATAAATGATGATAAAAATACAGTTGTTGTAATGTTTGAAGATGATAAAACTGTTGAATATGAAGATATGTACTTAGACGAATTAACTTTAGCATATGCAGTGACAATTCATAAAAGTCAAGGAAGTGAATTTCCAGTAGTTATAATACCGATGTATATGGGGCCACCAATGCTTATGAATAGAAATCTTTTATATACAGGTGTGACTAGAGCAAAACAATTAGTGGTTTTAGTTGGGGAATTAAATGCAGTAGCATTTATGAAAGATAATGATAGAATATTTGAAAGGTATTCAGGTTTGAAATGGAGAATAAAAGAAATTTTTGGCACTTAATTAAAGAGAAAAAAATAACTAGAGGCAAGGAATCTGTAAGTAAAGATATTTTAGAAAATGTTAAGGAAAAAGTGGATAGAGTTAATATTGTGTCATATTTTTATAATACATCAATAATTTTTTTAGATTCAATTAAATATTGCATTGAAAATGGTAAAAGCGTTTTATATATTACTAATGAAAAACAAGATAGAATAGAAATATTAAAGTATTTAGAAAAAAAAAATTATATATATTTAGATGATAATGGCAAAGAAGTACGTGGAAAGCTTAATTTAGCAGATTACAATAGAAGTTTATACTTAGAGTACAAATATGACTTGGTTATATATGATGAACTTGGATATATGCCAAGTCAAAATGGAAGAAGTATCGAACTCATTTTATTGAAGCTAGTTAGTCAATTTGGTACAGCTATATCATACTCAGTAGAATCAGTTTTTGAAAAAGCAGACACTATATATTTTCCATATAATGAGAAAAACATTCCGCTAATAGAACCACGAGTAATAAGTACAAAAATAAATATGAAAAATGATTTACCATTAGTAGCATATGATTATTTGATTTGGTCAGTACAAAGTAATAAGAAAACTATAATATATGTTCCAGATAGCGTTAGGGTTATTAATGTGTATCGATATATTTATGAAATAAGAGATAAAATAATTACTGATATTTTTTATTATATAAATGGAAAAAAAGACAAAAGTTCTATAAAAAAATTTTTAGAATCTCAAAATGGAATAATAATAACTAATGATTATCATGAATCTTATGATGATGAGTTAGACAATTTAAATGTAATGGTATTTTTTGCGGATGATTATTTTTTTAATTACAAAAAACTTATCTACATAACAAGTAAAGTTGAAAGAATAAGATCTAACTTTAAAAAAGAAGTTATATTTTTATGTAAAGAAGAAACTAAGGATATAGAAAAAGCTAAATCCATAATGAGAAATTTAAATAAGAAAGGTTGGGAAGATGGATTTTTAAAACTTTAGAATTTATAATTAATAGTTTTTTGAATGTTGTTTATCCAAATGATGAAAAGTGCGTAGTTTGTGGATGTTATAGCACTAGGAATTTGTGCAGAAAATGTGAAAAAAATATAGAATTTTTAAATTCTTCTTTCAGCATTGAGCATAACAAGAATTTGTACAAATATTACTCAATAGCAACTCATAAAAAGGCAATGAGAGATATTGTTATAGCATTAAAATATAATAAAAATTTTAATGCAGCTAGTATAATTGCAGATTATATGGAAAAACTAATTTTAAATAAAAAACTTTCAATAGATGTAATCACTTTTGTGCCAATGGCAAAAAGAGATGAAAGTAGACGAGGTTTTAATCACTCAAAGGTTATAGCTGAATTTTTAGCAAGAAAATTAAATAAGCCTTGTGTTAGATTAATTAAAAAGAAAAGAATAACTAAAGATCAAATAGGGCTAAGTTCTAGTGAACGATGGAACAATATAAATGGTTCTTTTGTATATGAAAAAAAGGCTAAAAAGTATAATTCAATACTACTTGTTGATGATGTAATAACTACTGGTGCAACTGTAATTAATTGTGTAGATGAATTAAAAAAGTGTGAAATTAGAAAAATATATATCTTGACGGCAAGTAAAAGTATAGTGTAATATAAAACGGTAAGTTGTGTTTGTGGTTGAAAGTCGATGCCAGTCGCAGGCAAAACGATCCACGTAAGTTAAACAAAGTTTTAATGAGCATGGTGCGGCTTAGAAGTAAGTCCTGCCGCTTTATAAAGCGAGAGGGTTAGTAGTGAGAGGGTGAATCTGGGTAGCGAAAACTCCAGCAGGCGAGTGTGGGGTCAAAGACCAGGTCAAGCAACTTATAAAAAAACTCTATACGAAAGTATAGAGTTTTTTTATGCATAAAATTAACCCAACTATTATATTATAACATATAGGATGAAAAAAATCATTTCACAACTTTTATAGTAAAATTAAAAAAAAACATAGATAGAATGAAATAAACAAGAATGATTGTGCAAAACTTTCTAAATTTTAAGAAATATTAATTTGAAAATAGTCAATAATAACATTAAAATATAAATACAATAAACACTGCAAGTAAGCATTTAAAATGCTTTCCAGCTCTAGAAAGGGGTTGTACTATTATGAAAGTAAAATCAATAGGAAAAAACATAGAAATTACAACTGCATTAAAGGAGACAATTGAAAAAAAATTATCCAAATTAGATAAGTATTTTTCACAAGAGGTTCAGGCTACAGCAACATTTAGTGTTGAAAAAAATAATCATAGAGTAGAAGTTACTATCCCATTTAATGGAGTGACACTTAGAGCAGAGGAAAGAAAAGGAGATATGTATGTAGCTATAGATTTAGTGTTAGATAAATTAGAAGGTCAAATAAGAAAACAAAAAACTAAATTACAAAGAAGAGTTCAGAATTCAATAATTAATTTTAATAATATAGATGATAGTGAATATGAAGATGATAAGGAACCAAGGATTGTAAAAACAAAAAGATTTGCACCAAAGCCAATGTCAGAAGAAGAAGCTATACTACAAATGGAGTTGCTAGGACATGATTTCTTTGTTTACAAAGATGCTAGAACATCAGCAGTGAATGTTCTTTATAAAAGAAAAGATGGAAATTATGGTTTAATAGAACAAGAATTTTAAGATTTAAAATTTATATAAAATTAGAAAGTAGTGCTAAATTTAGCACTACTTTTAGTTTTGTATAAAACTTTAATGCAATTTAAAGTGTGTTTGTAAATATATTCTCGATAAAAACATATTAATATAAAAAAATGAAAAAAATACATGATAAAAACGAAGAATAAGGTAATTAAGTTTATATAATTTGAAAAGGCCTAATTTTGTCGATACATGGATATATATTAAGTTGAAGGAATATGAAATAAATGATATAATTTTAAAGTGCAAATTAAGATGAAAATAGAATGTTATCTTAATTTTAATAAAGAATTTACTAGAAGTTAATATAAAAGATAAAAACAAAAATATGTATTAAAAATTACAATAAAGCCTAATATGAGTTATATGAGAAGTTTGATATATAATTTTGTATAAAATGGAACAATTGAATTTTTAATATTTTATTTAGTATGAAAGAGTGAGGAAAAGGTATGAAACTTTTTGATAAAATTTTTGGAACATATAGTGATAGAGAAATAAAACGTATAATGCCTACAATAAAAAAAATAAATGAGTTAGAACCAACTGTAGAGCCATTAAGCGATGAAGAATTAAGAGGAAAAACAGAAGAGTTTAAATTAAGATTAAAAAATGGAGAAACATTAGAGCAAATATTACCAGAAGCTGCTGCAGTAGTTAGAGAAGCATCAAAAAGAGTTTTAGGAATGAGACATTATGATGTTCAACTTATTGGTGGAATTATACTTCATCAAGGAAGAATTGCTGAAATGAAAACAGGAGAAGGGAAAACATTAGTTGCAACACTTCCTGCTTATTTAAATGCGTTAACAGGAGAAGGTGTTCACGTAATCACTGTTAATGACTATCTTGCTAAAAGAGATAGAGATGAGATGGGAAGAGTACATGAGTTTTTAGGACTTACAGTTGGAGTTATTGTACATGGACAAAGCCAAGCTGAGAAACAAGAACAATACAATGCAGATATAACATATGGAACAAACAATGAATTTGGATTTGATTACCTAAGAGATAACATGGTTATTTATAAAGAAGAAAAAGTTCAAAGACAATTACACTATGTTATTGTGGATGAGGTTGACTCAATATTAATAGATGAAGCTAGAACACCACTTATAATATCTGGAGAGGGAGAAAAATCTACAGAGTTTTATAAGGTTGCAGATTTCTTTGTAAAATCATTATTAGAGGAAGATTATACAATAGATGAAAAAGCAAACTCAGTTATGTTAACTGATGCAGGTGTTGAAAAAGCAGAGAAATATTTCCATGTTGAGAATTATGCAGACCAAGAAAATATGACAATACAACACCATGTTGTTCAAGCGTTAAAAGCAAATTACATGATGAAAAATGAAAAAGACTATATAGTAAAAGATGGCGAAGTTGTTATAGTTGATGAGTTTACAGGAAGACTTATGGAAGGTAGAAGATATAGTGATGGACTTCACCAAGCTATAGAAGCTAAAGAAAATGTAAAAGTAGAAAAAGAATCTAAAACTTTAGCAACAATTACATTCCAAAATTACTTTAGAATGTACAAAAAGTTAGCAGGTATGACTGGTACAGCTTTAACAGAGGAAGAGGAATTTAGAGAAATATATGGACTAGATGTTATTGTAATTCCAACTAATAAACCAGTTCAAAGAATGGATAAACCAGATGCGGTATATAAAACAGTATCAGGAAAGTATAATGCAATAGTTGAAGATATAAAAGAAACTCACGAAAAGGGTCAACCAGTATTAGTTGGTACAGTAAGTATAGAAAAGTCAGAAATACTTTCTTATATGCTTAAGAAAAAAGGAGTGCCACACCAAGTATTAAATGCGAAATATCATGAAAAAGAAGCGGAAATAGTTGCAGGTGCTGGACAAAAAGGCGTAGTAACTATAGCGACTAACATGGCTGGACGTGGTACTGATATAAAACTTGGTGAAGGTGTAGTTGATTTAGGCGGATTAAAAATAATAGGTACTGAAAGACATGAATCTAGACGTATAGATAATCAGCTTAGAGGTCGTGCTGGTCGTCAAGGAGATCCAGGAGAATCAAGATTCTATATATCATTAGAAGATGATTTAATGAGAATATTCGGTTCAGAGAGATTAGCTTCAGTAGTTGAAAAACTTGGATTAACTGACGAAGATGCAATTGAAAGCAAAATGGTAAGTAATGCCATTGAAAGTGCTCAAAAGAAAGTTGAAGGAAACAACTTTGATGTTAGAAAAAATGTTGTTAAATATGATGACGTTATGAATAAACAAAGAGAAATTATATACTCTCAAAGAGAAAGAGTTTTAACTGGTGAAGACTTAAAAGAACAAGTAAAAGGTATGATTCAAGATGTGATAGAAAGTACTGTTAATGCTCATATTAGTGGAGTAGACGATACTTTCGATGAAGAACTTAGAAAACTTATAGCATACATGGAGGAATTATTTGTAGAAAAAGGAACATTTACATTTGAAGATTTAGAGAAAGATTCAAATGAACAAATAATATCTAAATATGTAGAGTATGCAAATAAAGAATATGACGAAAAAGAAGAAGCATTTGGATCAGAACAAATGAGAGAAATAGAAAGAGTTGTTCTTCTAAAAGTAGTTGACTCTAAATGGATGGATCACATAGATGATATGGATCACTTAAAACAAGGTATAGGTCTAAGAGCTTATAAACAACAAGATCCAGCTCAAGCTTATCAAATGGAAGGTAGTGACATGTTTGATGAAATGATAGCAAACATTAAAGTTGAAACTGTTAAATACTTATTCCATGTAAGAATAGAGAAAGCTCCAGAAAGAGAAAGAGTAGCAAAGGTTACAGCTACAAATGATAGTAGTGAAGAAGCTAATCAACCAGTAAGAAAAAAAGCAGAACCAAATAGAAATGATCCTTGTCCATGTGGCTCAGGTCATAAATATAAAAACTGCTGTGGTAGAGGAAAATAAATTTAAAATATATGTGATAATAGATAATAGATATGGATATTAATTTATATTTATTATCTATTATTTATATACAAATAGGAATAAACTGTAATCCAAAAATCGTTATTTAATAAATAGATTATTTGGAATTTGAACTTGGAACCCTATAGAAAGAAGGTATAGTACAGTGATAATACAATTAGAAGAAGCATTAAACTCAGTAAATTCACTTAAACAAAATTTATTAGAAGTGAAGGTGTCTCTTTGACATCCCTAGTATGGAGTTAAAATTAAGTGAGTTAGAAATGAAGATGCAAGAAGTTAATTTTTGGGATGATATAAATAAAGCTCAAGAAATAACTCAAGAAGCTAAGGGCATTTCTGATAGAATAAATAAAATAAAAGAGGTTAGTGATAGAATTGAGGATATACAAGTTTTAATAGAACTTAGTATAGAAGAAGATAGCAATGAAAGTATAAGAGAAATAAAAAAAGAAGTTAAAGATTTAGAAGAGATAATAAATAAATTTAAAATAGAAATTCTTTTGTGTGGCGAATATGATAAAAATAATGCCATATTAGCATTACATACAGGTGTAGGTGGGAATGATGCACAAGATTGGACTGAAATGCTATATAGAATGTATTCTAGATACTGTGAGAGCAAAGGGTTTAAATTAGAAGTTATAGAGTATATACCAGCAGATGAAGCTGGTATAAAGGGTGTTACATTAAAGGTAAGTGGTGAATATGCGTATGGATATTTAAAAGCTGAAAAAGGTGTTCATAGATTAGTTAGAATTTCACCATATAATTCAAATGGAAAGAGACAAACGTCTTTTGCTGGGTGTGAAGTTTTACCAGAACTTACAGAAAGCCAGGATATAGATATAAAATCAGATGATTTAAAAATTGACACTTATAGATCTAGTGGTGCTGGAGGACAACATGTAAACAAAACAGAATCAGCCATTAGAATAACTCATATTCCAACAGGAATAGTAGTTCAATGCCAAAATCAAAGAAGTCAGCATACAAATAAAGATTATGCAATGAAAATGCTTAAATCAAAACTTGTAGATTTAAAAGAACAGGCGCATAAGGAAAAAATAGAAGATTTAGCTGGTGAAGTAAAAGACAATGGTTGGGGAAGTCAAATACGTTCATATGTATTTCATCCATATAACCTTGTTAAAGATCATAGAACAGGTATAGAAACAGCCAATATAAATGCTGTTATGGATGGCGAGATTGATGAATTTATAACAGGATATTTAAATACTTTAAAATAGATGAAAATAAAGGTCGTAAAATAAATTTTACGACCTTTTTTCTATAATTAAGAAACCTTTTTTTTGTTATTTTTAATTATAAGAACAATGAAAAGAGTTGATGATAAACCTCCAGCAATAAGGAAAAATAATGAGTATTCAGAAAAAATATTTTTAGTATAATATTTATTATTAATTTCCTCAGATATTATAGCAAATGTTCTATCAATAGATTTGGTATCTATGAAATCTATTGTGTCCAATGGTTTGTGTATTCTTACATCGTCATTATCACAAAATGTTACAGCGTCAATATTATGTTGCCTAAATGGATCATGATCACTTAGAGGAGCAAATTCATAATTAAAGTATGCTTTTTGTTTTTCTGCTATTTTGCTAAGGCTTTTTATAGGTTCAGTATTCTTTGTATCGCCATCACTACCTACTAAGCGAAGTTCAATATTATTGGATCCACCAATCATATCAAAGTTGTAAACTGTGCTATCTTTAAATTTATCTGCATATTTGTCTGCAAAAGCTTTTGAACCTAAAAGACCTGAATCTTCACCATTAAATGCAACAAATAAAATATCGCGATTAGGTGTTCCGAGAGATTTTACATACTTAGAAAATTCCATAAGAAAGCCAGTTCCAGAGGCATTATCAAGTGCACCATTATAAATATTTCCTAAAGAATCAGTGCCAACATGGTCTAAATGACAAGAGAATATTACAGGGCTTTTTGAAGAATCTTTTCCTTTAATATATCCAACTATATTGTTAACAGTTGTATTTTCAGGTTCAAAGGGAATATGAATATATGCTGATGCTCCATTATCAAGATCGGTTTTTAATTTTTTAAACATTTCAAGTGATACTGAAATACACAAATCATATTTAAAATCTTTACAATAAGAATATCTGGAATCTATAGTATTATGAGCAATGATTAGTACTAGTGAATTATTTTTGCTTATAACAAAACTAAATTCTTTAGATTCAATTATATCTTTAGATGTAAAAGTTAATTCATTTATATCATAATTAGAACCATTATCCATATAGTCTGTTCCATATATTAAATCCAAGTTATTATTATCTTTAGTGATTGTAAATTTAGGTTTAAAATCTAGAAGTTTAGGATACTCCATATCAAAAGGATTTTCATATGAACCATCAAACTGTTCTAATCCTAATGACTTAAAGTGATTTTCAACATAATCACAAGCTTTTTTATTACCGTCTGTTCCAGGAAGGCGACCTTCTAATTCATCAGAAGATAAGTATTTAGTGTATTCTTTAGCTACATCAGAGCTAAATTTATATATGTTATTATGTTTATGAAAATAATAAATAGATAAAAACGTAACGAAAATGCAAAAACATAGTAGTAATATATAAATTACATTTTTGAAATGCGCTTTTTTTGATAAGGTTGTATTCATTTTTAAAATTCCCCCCCTATAAAATAAATTTTAATCAATATATTATAAGTGTATTTATTTATGTAGTATAATATTAAATAAATTTTAATTAATTGTTTGAAAGAGTGCCTTATGATAAAATTATATTGGAAAGTAAAGGAAAGACATGAGCTTGTATAGTTAAATAAGATTTAATTTTATCATGATTGGAAAATATATAATTATGAAAAGTTATAACTCAGCTATAGTATTAATTAATAGATTAACTATTAAACAACTATTAAATTAATGTTAAATAATACATGAGAAACAAAATGGAGGAAAAAATGGATATTATAATTAAAAAAATAATAAAAGAATTTTCTTTAACTGAAAATCAAGTTAATAATGTAATAGAAATGTTAGATGAAGGAAATACAGTTCCTTTTATAGCTAGATATAGAAAAGAAAGAACTGGTGGTCTTGATGATATAGTTTTAAGAAATTTTTCTGAAAGATTAACTTACCTTAGAAATTTACAATCAAGAAAAGAAGATGTAGTAAGATTAATAGAAGAACAAGGGAAATTAACAGAAGAAATTAAAATAGCTCTTGATAAGTCTGAAACATTAACAGAAGTTGAAGACATTTATAGACCATATAAGCCTAAAAAGAGAACAAGAGCTACGATAGCAGTAGAAAAAGGTTTAACGCCACTAAGTGAAGCTATATTTAGTGGGGAGTATAAAGGTGATATAGAGGAATATGCAAAAGGATTCATTGATGATGAAAAGGGTGTAAAAGATGAAAATGAAGCACTTCAAGGCGCAATGGATATAATGAGTGAAAAAATATCAGATGAAGCAGATTATAGAAAATATATAAGAGCATTAGTATTTAGAGAAGGCTTCTTAGAGTCAAAGGGAGCTTCAGATGAAACTACTCCTTATGAAATGTATTATGAATATAAAGAAGAAGTAAAAAAAATACCAGCTCATAGGATATTAGCGATAAATAGAGGAGAAAAAGAGAAAGTTCTTAGCGTAAAAATTACTTGTGATAATGATAAAATAATACAATATTTAAAGGCTAAAACTTTAAAAGGAAATAATAATACGGATGTATATATAGAGAAGTCGGTAGAGGATAGTTTAAAAAGATTAATATATCCATCAATAGAAAGAGAAATAAGAGCAGAGCTAACAGATAAAGGAGAAACTGGGGCAATTGATATATTTAAAGCTAACTTAAAGGCATTGCTTATGATTTCACCGATTAAAGGTAAGACAATAATGGGATTTGACCCTGGATTCAGAACAGGGTGTAAAATAGCAGTTTTAGATGAAACAGGAAAGTTTTTAGATAATGTAACTGTACATGCAACAGCAAGTAGTGAATCTAAAGTAAAAGAATCTATAAAAGTTTTAACTGATATGGCAATTAAATATGGTGTAGATGTAATTTCACTTGGAAATGGAACAGCAAGTAGAGAATCAGAAGAAATTTTAGTAGAAGTTATTAAAAATGTAAAAGAAAAATCAGGCAAAGATATATATTATGTAGTTGTATCAGAGGCTGGAGCATCTGTATACTCAGCATCAGAGCTTGCCACAAAAGAATATCCAGATTTAGATGTTACTGTTAGAGGTGCTATATCAATAGGTAGAAGGCTTCAAGATCCTCTTGCTGAACTTGTAAAAATAGATCCAAAATCTATAGGGGTTGGACAGTATCAGCATGATGTTACACCTAAAAAATTAGATGAATCTTTAAAAGGTGTAGTTGAAGATTGTGTAAATAATGTTGGTGTAGATTTAAATGTAGCAACTCCATCATTGCTTTCATATATTTCAGGTATAAATTCAACAATAGCAAAGAACATTGTTGATTATAGAGAAGAAAACGGAAAATTTAAAAATAGAAAAGAATTATTAAAAGTAAAAAGACTTGGGGCTAAAGCTTTTGAACAATGTGCAGGATTTTTACGAGTAATGGAAAGCAAAGAGCCACTAGATAACACATCAGTTCACCCAGAAAGTTATAATGCTTGTAAAAAATTATTAGATATATTAGGTTATACAAAAGAAGATATAGCTGACAATAATTTAAAAGATATAGATGGAAAAATTAATAGTATAGGAGTGGAGAAACTTGCAAAGGAAGTAGAAATAGGAATTCCTACACTAAATGACATAATAAAAGAAATAAAGAAACCAGGAAGAGATCCAAGAGAAGACTTACCTAAACCTATTTTAAAAAGTGGAATAGTTGAAATGAGTGATTTAAAACCAGGCATGATGTTAAATGGAACTGTAAGAAATGTGTCAGATTTTGGAGCATTTGTAGATATTGGTGTTCATCAAGATGGGCTTGTGCACATAAGTCAACTAAGTGATAAGTTTGTAAAACACCCATTAGATGTAGTAAAAGTAGGAGATATAGTCGAAGTTAGAGTTATGGAAGTTGATGAAAAAAGAAAAAGAATTTCTCTTTCAATGAAAAAAGAATAAAATATAAAAAAATCTATGCAATTTGCATAGATTTTTTTGTTAAAAGAATGTTAAATAATTTTCAAGAATTATCAATTTAATGACTGTAAAAATAAAAATTATTCATTTATATTTTTTACAAATTAGTAAAACCGTGAGAAATGCTAGATTGAGAATTATAAAAAAAGAAATGAAATGAAATTTAATTGAATTTATTTGAAAATATGTTCAATTAGATTCAATGGAAAATCAAATAATGAAATAAAATGAATAAAACCTAAGAAAAACAAGATAAATATAGTTAAATAGGAATATAGAATAAAAAACAAGTAAATATAAGACTTTTTGAAAATTGATTTTAACAAAAAATAGGAGTATTTTATATTATATTTGAAAATGCATGCATAAAAAAATCAACAAATGAAGAAAAATGTCGAATAAATATAAAATGTAAAGATTTATTTTAAAAGTAAATTAAGTATAAATTAAAGAATAAATAATATGATTAACTTAAGGAGATTTACTAAAATGATAAGAAATTTAATTGGGGGAACTTGCTATAATATAATAATATGCAAGGATGATTTAGAAAAATATAACTTAGATTTAAGTACAGTAGTTATGGAATTAGATAAGAAAATAGATATGACTTTTTATAATAAGAAAGAATCAGAGAAAATAATATTATATACATTAAAAGATGAAGTAATATTAGAATGTATGGAAGAATTTATAAAAAATCAGTTAAAGTTCTATGATTTGGTAAAAGACGAAATAGAACCTTTAATTACTAAGTTACATAATATGAAAGATGTTTCAGAATTAATATCAATGGCAAAATCTGATGAATTTAATAATCTTACATATGATAGTGTACTAGAACATTTAATTGTAGAAGAAGAGTGTGATATTAGAATATGTTATGAGTGTATCTCTTTCTTTAGAGAAGAATACATAGAAAAAGAGGACAAACACTTTCTATCATACATAGAAAAATTAATCAGAAAATCAGCTAGATATAATAAACTAGGTTCTACAGTTAGAGTATTTTTTGCATAGATTGAATTAAAAAATTAAAAATATATATAATCTAGAAACTTAGAGCGATTACTTTATATAGTATGAATTAAATAAAGAATAAAAATAAATTATTATATAAAAAATTAGGAATGAAATGAATTAAATAATATTCATAGTCATTCTTAATTTTAAATTGGCTCCAAAGAGGAAATTAAAAGTAACTTACAAACTGTAAGGGACTGACTTTATATGATTAGAGGAATATGATATTAAAAGAGGCAATAAGTTATTATAAGATAAGTAGCACATCATATGTGTATAAATCTTGCTAATTTATATATTGGCAGATAAAATTAATAACAGTTAGCAAGGGAAACATTCTCAACATTTTGAATATTGCTTTTTGTATAGTGCTATTATATAATAAATATGAAAATAAAATATTAAATACTCTTCAGGGCGGGGCGAAAATCCCCACCGGCGGTAAAGCCCGCGAGCCTTAATAAGGCATGATTCGGTTAGATTCCGAAGCCGACAGTATAGTCTGGATGAAAGAAGATTGATACGATGTTTATTTGTGTATTCAAAGCCCTAACACTATTGTTAGAGCTTTTTATTTTTTTATATATCGTATTAAACCTATTAATTCCTAGAAGAGCATTATTAGGGGGTATTTAAAAATGGAACAAAGTCAAAAATTACACAGAATGGTAAAGATATCTTTACTTTCAGCAATTGCCTTTATACTGATGTATATAGACATTCCAGTATTACCAGCATTTCCATGGCTTAAAATAGACTTAAGTGATGTACCTGCACTTATGGGGGCTTTTGCATTTGGACCTTTAACAGGGATAGGAATTGAATTATTTAAAAATATTTTAATAATAATATTTAAAGGAACTGCAACAGGATTTGTTGGGGAAACAGCTAACTTTTTAGTTGGCATTTCATTAGTTTTTCCAGCAGCAATGATATATCATAGAAATAAAAGTAAAAAAACTGCGATTTTAGGTATGGCTTTAGGATTTTTTATGATAGAAGTAGTAGGAATACTTTCAAATGTATTTTTATTATTGCCTGCATATGGAATGAAAATGGTAGGTAAAGAATTAACAACATATGTATTAGCAGGTTTATTACCATTCAATGGTATAAAGGCTTTGCTTGTATCAGTGATAACATTTCTATTGTATAAAAGATTATCAGTAGCCTTATTTAAGGTAGAGCCTATGTTAGGAAAGCCTAAAAAAGCATAAAATATAGAAAAGATATGTGATAAACTTGATTTCAAAATTAAATTTATCACATATCTTTTTATATTTTTCTATTCCACATAATTAAACCATCTTCTCTTGGGTTAGAATAAAAGTCTTTTCTAATTGCTTCAACTTCAAATCCATGTTTTTCATAAAGTTTCTGCGCAATTATGTTAGATTGTCTAACCTCTAATGTTATTGAAGAAGCATTATTTTTTTTACAGTTATCTATAAGTGAATCTAAAATTATATTTCCATATCCCATACCACGATATTTAGGATGAACTGCAATATTAGTTACATTAGCCTCATCAAACAATATCCATGCACCACCAAAACCAATATAGGTATTTGAAATTTTCAAAACAACGTAATTAGCATGAGGATTAGATAATTCTTTTTTTATAGAATCTAAGCTCCAAGGAGTATGAAAACTAAGTTTAGAAATTTCTTCAACAGCAGTAATGTTAGTATCATTTAACTGTTCTACAATGATATTATCCATTATTTTTCATTTTCTCCTCATACTCTCTTTCAGCTTGAGATAATCTTAAATAAATAGGAGAAGCTGCATAAATATCATCAACTATACCATCTTTAATTAAATTTAACCCTATTTGACCTAGTGATGAAGCTTTAGCTACATTCAAATGACATGGAGCTATTGAGCAAGTAGAAATTTCTTCTTTAAGTTTTTCACAAAACTTAAAAGTTCCATCTCCAATAAAATAAATCTTTTCATTTTTAGCTTTTAAATCATTTAATAACTCATCAATAGATACAACATAAGGTTCTTTTAGAGTTATTAGTTTATCATTATCAAATTTGTATAATCCAGTATAAACATTACCTCTTAAAGCATCCATTATAGGACAAATAATACCATTAGTACCATAAAGGTTATTAGCAAGTCCGTCTAAAGTAGAAATAGAAACAAAAGGTTTCTTAGAAGCTTGGGATAAAGCTTTAATAGTTGACATACCAACTCTAAGTCCAGTAAAAGAACCAGGACCTTTTGAAACAACAAATCCATCAACATCATCCAAGGATAGTTGGGTACTTTTTAAAAGCTCATCTATCATAGGCATCAGTATAGTAGAATGTTGTTTTTTATTATTTATATTAATTTCACCAAGTAACTTATCCTCGCTTAATAAAGCAACGGTAGCACATTCAGTAGCGCAATCTAAACTAAGAATTATCATAGTATTAACTCCTTTATATAATCATATCTAGTTCCATCATATTTAATAGTAACTTTTCTAAAAGAAGATCCTAATTGAGGTATTTTTTCTAGATATATAGTTAAATTCTCATCAGGAATTAGTTCTTCTATATAGTTAGACCATTCAATGACACTTACACCATCTCCGAAAATATATTCATCAAAGCCAATTGCTGCAATTTCATCAGGGTCATTAACTCTATAAACATCAAAATGATAAAATTTTAATCTTCCAGTGTCATATTCGTTTACAATATTAAAAGTTGGACTAGTTATATTTTCTTCTATGCCAAGTCCTAAAGCTATGCCCTTTGTTAAATGAGTCTTGCCAGTACCTAAATCACCAACAAGGCAAATTACATCACCGCTTTTACAAAGCTTCCCTAATTGAATACCGAGTTTTTCAGTTTCTTCTACAGTATTAACGATAAATTCCATTATGTTCACCTCATTTAATATTTTAGCCCAAAATCATGAAAAAGAAAATCATAATTATAAATATATCAAAATTATTTAAGCTTTAGAAGGTGAAAATATTATATGTGATAAGTATTTTCGTAATAAAAGATAGTAACAATTATGTAATAAAACGTATATATTATATATAGGGTGAATTTATATAGGGAAATAAGTTTGAAAATGCAATTATTCATATTTCAGTTGAGAACTCTAATTAATTTAATTTAAAATTGAAAATTGAAAGTGAATGTAAAAATTGGATTTCCAATTTTGAAGAATAATTTTTTATTAAATTTGCACAGCAAATTAATTGAAAATAATATAAAAACTGAAATTTATAAAATATCCAAAGTAATAGTGATAGTTACTATTAAAACTATGATTAGTAAGAACATTATGATGGGGAATTTATTCTCCAAAATGAACTTTTTATGGATAAATATTATACTAATTTTATTTGAAGTACAAATAAAACATTGTAGCGTGGATTTCAATCCACGGGATATTAACCATAACTATTCACTTTTCACTCTTACTTGGTTCCAAATATGAATATAGTAATAAATTATAGTACTTCTAGTATCATTTGAGAAAGTTATTATTTAAAATATTAGCTTGGAACCCTATATCATGTTAGTGTGGTTTTTATCATAGTATAGTAATAATTAAATTTCAATACTATAATATCTATAATTTTGTAAAAACATATTGTCTTAAGTCTATTATACATTTTAAAAAGAAGAATAGAAAAAGATATACAATGAAATTTAAAAAATATTCCCAATAATACGAAAATAATATATAATTGTTTTATAATATTAAATTTCTAGTTTTATTTATTATATTTAAATAAGGGGTTTAGTATATGGAGGAGGGTATGTCATGTTTGTAAGTAATTTAATGTTAACTAGAGAAAAGCTTGTAACAGCCACACCAAAAATGACAATAGGTGAAGCTTTAGAACTTATGGAAAAAAACAACTTTTTATCAATTCCTGTAGCAGATGAAAATAAGTTTTTAGGGGCAATATCAAAAGAGAAGATATACACATATTACTATGAAAAAAGTGTAGAAAGAAAGTGCTTATTATCTGACTTTTTAGTTGAAAATGTTATGAGAACAGATGTCCCAGAAATAAAACCAATGGAGCAAATAGAAGAAGCTGCATATTATTTAGAAACTAAAAACGTTTCATTTTTAGCAGTTGTAGATAATACTGGCGACTTTAAAGGAATAGTTACACATTATGCTATATTCCATCAGTTTACAGAATTATTTGGATTAAATAAAGGACATAGGTTAGCTGTAATAGCATATGAAATCCCAGGACAAATATCAAAACTTTCTAAAATAATAACTGAAAATAAAGGTGACATAATAAGTTTTGTAGTTGTAGATCCAAAAACTAAAACAGATATAAAAGAAATAGTTGTAAGATTAAGAGCTGAAAACTTTGATGATATATTATCAAAAATAAAATCAGCAGGTTTTAAAATATTATAAAATATAGTAAGAATTCAAAGTTTAAATTAGAATTCTATATTAAGGGCTTGGAGTTTTCATTCCAAGTCCTTTCACATATCCAAATAAAATATCAAAAAAGTATTGACAAGTTTAAATGTTGATGATAAAATAAATCTTGTCTTAGGGGTATAGCTCAATTGGTAGAGTAGCGGTCTCCAAAACCGTTGGTTCCGGGTTCAAGTCCTCGTGCCCCTGCCATATAAACTAGTAGTTTACTACTAGTTTTTTTATTTTGTAAAGTAAGAAAAGGTAGTAAAATTTTACTACCTTTTAATTAATTATTAAATATCAAAAATGGTTTCTTTCTTTTCAATAGCTTCAGTTGAGCAATTTTTGTTATTTTTATTAAAAAAACTAACACAATCATTAAAAACCTTATGTTTCTGAGCTTCATTTAGAATTTCATGTCTAGCATCAGGATATAAAATCATATCCACAGATTTAATATTCATGTTTTTTAAATCATTATAAAGCCTAGTAACACCTTTTCCCATCAAACCAACAGGATCATCTTGCCCAGCAATTAAAAGGATAGGTAGGTTTTTAGGGATTTTATCTAGATTTTCTTTCTTTTGATTAGTTCGTAGGCCTTTTAGTAAATAGTAAAAATATGAATTAGAGTGTATTGTTCCGCATAAAGGGTCTTCAATATATTTATCAACTTCCTTTTCATCGCTGCAAAGCCAATCAAAATTTGTCCTATTTGGTTTAAAGTTATTATTAAAATTACCAAAACTTAGCTTGTCCATTGTAATTCCAGCAGTTTTGGCACCATGCTTTTTCATTTGATATTTAGCTACTTTTTCTCCAAATGAAAATATGAAAGGTTGGTTTCCATTAGTGCCACAAAGAATTAAGCCATCTAAGCCATTTCCGAAAAGTTCAGCATATCTTAAAGATAAAAAAGAACCCATACTATGACCTAAAAGAAATATAGGCAAATTAGGATTTTCACTTTTTATTAAATCAGTCACATCTTTTAAATTGTTTACCATAAGATGAAATGCATCACCTTCACCCATATACCCAAGTTCATCAGGGCTTGTCTTGCCATGACCACGATGGTCATTAGCGTAAACTATATAGCCGTTATCATTTAAATAGTTTGCAAACTCAGCATATCTAAGGGCATGCTCTGCCATTCCGTGGGATAGTTGAATAACCCCTATAGGATCTTTTACATCACAGGTCCATTTATAAATGTGAATATTTTTATCACTAGAATCTTTAATAAAAAATTTATTTAAAGTCATAAAAATCATCCTTTCTTAAGTACTTATAAGTAAATTTAAACATATATTATATAAAGTATTAATATGAAATAAATATAGAATTTATAATCAAATTTTAAGATTGGTTATTGATGTAAATTTAAAAGTTTTTATAGGCAGAAAAAATAATAATTTGAAACCACAATTGATAAAAAATATAATTTAAAACATAATTTTAAAAAACTATAATTACAATCTAATCAATTAGTTTATCGAGTACAGCAAAAAAAAAATTAATATAATATAAAAATATTAATAAAAAAACTTAAAAATAACAATAAATTTTTGATATAATATAATAAAGATAATTCTGACAAATTACTTAGCAAGTATGTTTAAGCAGAGAATAACTATAAATTATAGGGAATTTAATTAGCCTAAAGGGGGAATATTATGCCAAGTAAAATTGATTATTATGGTAAATTTAGAGAGAGGCACTTTTTAACATTTCCTACCTTAGAAACTAAAAGATTTTTATTATTAAAATGTGATAAAAATTATGAAAGAAATTTTGAAGAACTATTAAGTGATGAAGAAATTAATAAATACACAGGAACTGAAGTAGTAAATGCTAAAGAAGAGTGCAACATTTATTTGGAGCATATAGATGAAGAATATAAGAATAAGACAGCACTTAATTGGGTTATAATAGATAAGGAAAAGTGTGAATTTACAGGAGAGATTAGGTTATACAGCATAGATTTGTATTCTAATAGATGTGAATTAGGATATACTATAGTCAAAAAAAATTGGCGAAAAAGGATTGCAACTGAATGTATATTAAGAGTTTTAAATTTTGCATTTAATGAGCTTTATATGAACAAAGTATCTGCACTTATAGATATGCATAATATTGCATCTAAAAGACTTATAAAATTATTAGGCTTTGCAGAAGAAGGAATATTAAGAGAGCACTATTATAGTTTTAAAAGAAAGGCATATATAACTGTAGAAGTGTGGTCAATGATAAAAAAAGATAATGAATTTTATACTAAGACGTTAAAAATATAACAAGTTAAAGAGACCACAAAAACTTTTGTAGTCTCTTTTTCTGTAGTTATTTAAAATTTTTTCTTTAGTAATAGACTCATTAAAAAATTTTCTTCATGGGTCTTAATAAAAGTTACAATACTAAAATTGTAACTTTTAAAATTTAGGATAAAATTTAAAAGTATGAAACTTTCAAAATCGTATTATAAATAGTATTCCTTAATAAAAATAAAATATACAAAAAATTATTTTAATATTAAATGTCCAATATTATTTGTATATTCCAAAGTATAAAGATTTTTATCAGCAGTATCATCTTTAAAGTCTTCATAATATAAATCATTAAAGTTAAATACATAATTAAAAGAAGATATTCTCTCTAAATTTTTATAGGCAGATTTAAATGTTGCATCAAGAGAATATGCAACATTATAGTGTTTTAGTGCTGAATCTAAATCACCATTGATTTCACATATAATTCCAAGTAAGTTGTGTGGTTTAGCAGATATATCATTTTGTAGCATAGCTAAATGAATACAAGTTAAAGCCTCATCATATTTTTTACTTTTAATTAAATAAATTGCTTTTTCAATATTTTCATCAAAACTCATATAAAATCACCCCCAAGTTTTAATATATAAATTTTACCAAGAAACATATAAAGATAAGATAAAGATTATGTTTAACTATATAAATAAAACATTAAATACTTACGTTTTAATAAATTGGGAACAATAAAATAGGAATGGGAATATAAATTAAGTTATTTATGTTTAAAGTGAGAAATTATATAAAAAATAAATTTTATAAAATACACAAAGTAATAGTTATATTTGCTATTAAAACTATGGTAAGTATGAATATTATAATAGGGAATTTATTCTCCAAACTGAACTTTTTATGGATAAATATTATACTGATTTTATTTGAAGTACAAATAAAACATTGTAGCGGGGATTTCAATCCCAAAAATATTCACCATCACACTATTCACTTTTCACTCTTAGTTCTTAATTAGGTTCAATCATAATAAACTGTAAGCTTAATAATATCATTTGATAAAGAGGTTATTTAAACTTTGAACTTGGAACCCTATAATTAAGTTATTTAAAATGGTATAATAAATGTTAACAAATATAAATTATTAGAAAATACTATTTCGGATTAGAAATTAAAATATAGTTTTTAGGAAAGTAGGAAATTATAATGAATAAAAAGACTAGAGATGAAGTTTTAAGAATATTAAGTGAAGTTTATGAAGGGGCAACTTGTGGATTAAATTTTAATAGTCCATTTGAACTTTTAATATCAACAATTTTGTCAGCTCAATGTACTGATGAAAGAGTAAATTTAGTTACAAAAGAATTATACAAGGAATACAATACTCCAGAAGCTATAGTAACTTTAAGTGAAGAAGAACTTGGAGAAAAAATTAGAAGTTGTGGATTTTACAAGAATAAGAGTAAAAATATTTTAGGTTGCTGTAAAATGCTCTTAGAAAAGTATCATGGAGAAGTGCCTAAAACAATGGAAGAACTTATAGAATTACCTGGTGTAGGAAGAAAAACAGCAAATGTTGTTATGGCAAATGTATTTGGAATACCTGCAATAGCTGTAGATACACATGTTTTTAGATTATCTAATAGGATAGGTATTGCAAAAGGGAAAGATGTAGAAGAAGTAGAACAGAAACTAATGAAAAATATACCTAAAAAAATGTGGAGTGACGCTCATCACTACTTAATATGGCATGGTAGAAAAATATGTAATGCTAGAAAACCTAAATGTGAAGAATGCCCAATAGTACAGTACTGTGAATATTACAATGGAAAAAATAAATAAAGTACGTTATACTAAAAATAAGTGAAGATTTAAAATAAAATAATTATTTTATTGACTCAATATAAAATTAGTAAGTAAAGCAAGGGAAGGGTGTTTGACATGTCTATACAAGAAGAAGCATTAAAAGTACATAAAGAAAAGAGAGGTAAGCTTGAAGTAATTGGAAAGATGAAAGTTGAATGTAGTAAAGATTTATCTTTAGCATATACTCCAGGTGTTGCTCAGCCTTGTTTAGAGATTGCAAAAAATAAAGATGCAGTTTATGACTATACTATAAAAGGAAATACTGTGGCAATAGTTTCAAATGGAACAGCTGTTTTAGGACTTGGTAATATTGGCGCAGAGGCATCTATACCAGTTATGGAAGGAAAAGCATTATTATTTAAAGAATTTGGAAATATAGATGCATTTCCTATATGTCTAGATACAGAAGATCCAGAAGAAGTTATAAAAACAGTTAAATTATTAAGTCCAGTATTTGGTGGAATAAATTTAGAAGATATAAAAGCACCAGAATGTTTTTATATAGAAAAAAGATTAAAAGAAGAATTAAATATACCAGTATTTCATGATGATCAACATGGAACAGCAATTGTTGTTTTAGCAGGACTTTACAATGCATTAAAAGTAGTTAATAAAGAAATAGAAAACGTTAAGATTATAATAAATGGAGCAGGTTCAGCAGGAATAGCAATTTGTAAATTGCTTTTGAATGCTGGAGCTAAAAATGTGGTAATGTGTGATAAACATGGTGCCATAACAGAAAATCAAGATTTCATAAATGATGCTCAAAAAGAAATAGCTAAAGTAACTAATAGAAATATGGAAGAAGGAGTTTTAGCTGATGTAATAAAAGGAGCAGATGTATTCATAGGAGTTTCTGCACCTGGCATATTAACAAAAGAAATGGTATCAAAAATGAACAAAGATGCAATAGTATTTGCTATGGCAAACCCAACACCAGAAATAATGCCAGACCTTGCAAAAGAAGGTGGAGCAAGAGTTGTTGGAACAGGACGTTCAGATTTTGATAATCAAATAAATAATGTTCTAGTATTCCCAGGAATATTTAAAGGAGCATTAGAAGTACGAGCTACAGAAATAACAGAAGAAATGAAACTTGCAGCAGCAAGAGGAATTGCAAATCTAATAACTGAGGAAGAATTAAATGAAAATTATATAATTCCAAAAACATTAGATAAAAGAGTTGCAGAATCTGTATCATCAGAAGTAAAAAGAATAGCAAGAGAAAGTGGCGTTGCTAGAATAAAATAATATAAATAGAAAAGTCCGTTAAGCTAAATAAGCTTAACGGATTTTTTTATATTATGGAATATGTTCTATGTAAACAAGATTTATTTTTAAACGTAGCCGGGATTATGTTTTGTCGTAGCCGGGATTTCAATCCCGGTGTTCTTTGATATGGATATAAAGCTGAAAATTTAAAATAAATTAAAGAGAGATATACCGGAATGAATTCCGGGTTACGGAGGTAACTGGAATTGAGTTTTAAATATATCAGAAATTATTTTTAAACTTAGTGGGGATTATGTTTTGTCGTAGCCGGGATTTCAATCCCGGTGTTCTTTGATGTGGATATAAAGCTGAAAATTTCAAATAAATCAAAGAGAGATATACCGGAATGAATTCCGGGTTACGGAGGTAAATGGAATTGAGTTTTAAATATATCAGAAATTATTTTTAAACTTAGTGGGGATTATGTTTTGTCGTAGCTGGGATTTCAATCCCGGTGTTCTTTAATGTGGATATAAAGCTGAAAATTTAAAATAAATTAAAGAGAGATATACCGGAATGAATTCCGGGCTAAAAAGAAAAATGGAAGTGACTTTACTTGTTAAGTTAAGTATCTCATTTAAAAGGAAAAGTAAATTAGTCCATAAAGTGTTTGTCCATCTTGTTAATTAGTATTTTAAGACTAAAAAGATATACAAAAAAAGATTGGAAGTTTGTGAATGAAACAAATGTAAAATAAATATAAAAATTACAATGAAATCAACTATAAATAATTTTTTTATGTATTCTATAATAAAGGGGGGTAACAGCATGAAGAAAAAAGAAGTTATTTTCACAATAATTATATCAATATTATATTTTATTTTTATTTTAAATAGAGAAGGAGAACAACCAATAATAAATTACTTAGGACATATAATTTATATATGGATAGATATAATTTTAATTTCATTAATAAGGAATGATACAGAAAAATACGATGAGGATTTTATATACTCAAATAAAAAAGCAATAATAGCATTTGCAATTCTATATATTTACTTAATTCTAACTAATATATTATCCAATAATAAGTCTCAAGTTAATAATATAAGTTTATATGAGACTAAAATAAGCTATATTATTTATCCAATAATCATGATTGGCGTAGTATATGGAATATTACTAATTTCAATGAAAATGTTAAAAATAGATATAAAGAATTTTAAATTTAAAATTGGAATTAAGGAATTATTACTAGTTATACTATTAATAGCAATAAAAAAAGTAATAGAATGTTCTTTTTTAGGAATTGATATGTTGATTAATGGAAGAGAAGTATTTTATATATTTATAAATTTTGTCATTAATCTTATTTCACCAGCGTTCATAGAAGAAATGATTTTTAGAGGACTACTTATGTCAGGACTTAAAGGATTTAATTTTAAAATAGAAAATGCTAATATAATTCAAGCTGTTTTATTTGGATCAATTCATTACTTTTATTACACTCAATATGGCATCATAGGAATATTGGGAATTTCATTTCAAGCAATTGTAGGGTATATGCTAGGAAAATTATATATAAAAACTAAATCACTAACACCATGCATAGTATTGTATGCATTGATTAATACAATTTAATGTTAAAAAATACTTATATATTGAATAAAATATATTTATAAATTATTATTAAACTTAATAATATTTATATACAGAATTATAATTAGGAAGGAGATAGATATGTGTACTAAGATATTAGTAGTTGATGATGAAAAAACAATAGCGAATTTAATTGAATTATATCTAGAAAATGAGAATTTCAAAGTATTTAAATGCTATACAGGAGCAGAAGCAATGAAGATTATAGAAAATGAGGAGTTGGATATGGCTATATTAGATATTATGCTTCCAGATATAGATGGTTTTACTATATGTAGAAAAATAAGAGATTCATATACATTTCCAGTAATTATGCTTACTGCGAAAGATGAGGAAATGGATAAAATTACAGGATTAACTTTAGGAGCAGATGACTATATAACTAAACCCTTTAGACCATTAGAGTTAGTAGCGAGAGTAAAAGCGCAATTAAGGAGATTTACCAAATATAATATAAATAATAAGACTTCAAATGATGATACAATCTCAATTGGTGGATTAATACTAGATAAAAATACACATGAATGTTTTTTAAATGAAAAAATATTGTCTTTAACACCTACAGAATTTTCTATTTTATGGGTATTGTGTGAAAATAGAGGTCAAGTAATAAGTTCAGATGTATTATTTCAAAAGGTATGGGGCGATAAATATTTTAGTAATAGTAATAATACTATTATGGTACATATTAGACATATTAGAGAAAAAATGAATGAATCAGCAGAAAACCCTAAATATATAAAAACAGTATGGGGAGTTGGATATAAAATTGAAGGATAATAAAACTAGAAAAAGTGATTATTTAGCATTTAAAAGAAAAATATTCCTTAAAGTTTTAATACTTGTTTTGCTTAGCTTTACTTTTTTATTAGCATTAACTTTATTATTAAGGGGACATTTTGGTAATTGGATTGTAAATTTTTTAAGAGATACATTTTATTTGTCTGAATCAGATGCGGTAATTATTAATCATTACATATTTAGAAATAATGCAGATAAAATTATGTTAATTTTGAGTGCAATTATATTTTTAATCATATTTAGAGTTGCCATATCATGGGTTACAAAATACTTTGATGAGATTAATGAAGGAATGGAATCATTAATACAAAATACTAATAACAAGATTGAACTTTCACCAGAAATGAATTTCATGGAAAATAAGTTGAATACATTTCGGCATGCTATGGAAAAAAGAGAAAGAGATGCAAGGCAAGCAGAACAAAGAAAAAATGACTTAGTTGTTTATTTGGCACATGATATAAAAACACCACTTACTTCAGTTATAGGATACTTAGAGTTAATGGATCAAATACCAGATATGCCTCTAGAGCAAAGAGCAAAGTACATTGGAATTACACTAGAAAAGGCAAATAGACTTGAAGCATTGATTAATGAATTCTTTGAAATTACTAGATATAATCTACAAACAATTATACTAGATAAAGGAGAGTTCAATTTATCATATATGCTATTACAAATTACAGATGAGTTTTATCCAATGCTTTCGGAAAAAAAACAAGAAGCTATAGTAAACTCTGAAGAAAATATTATATTTTATGGTGATTCTGAGAAGCTTGCTAGAGTATTTAATAATGTATTGAAAAATGCAATTGCTTATGGAAATAATAATAGTAAAATAATAATAAATGCTTATATTAAAGAGGATAATATAACTATAGAAATCAAAAATAATGGAAGAAAAATACCCTCTGATGAATTAAATAGTATATTTGAGAAATTTTATAGAGTGGATAAGTCCAGGGGAACTGATAATGGAAATGCAGGGTTAGGACTTGCAATTGCAAAAGAAATTGTAGAACTACATTGTGGAGCAATTTATGCAGAAAGCAATGATGAATATACTACGTTTTACATAAAGCTACCTAGAAAAATCAATAAATAGTTAAAACACTATCCTTTTATGACTTATAGTCATAAAAGGATAGTGTTTTTGTTTTAAAATCATAAAAAGAAAAGATTAAGTCCTTCATAAGAAAATCTTAAGAAATATATAAGTTCATATTTAGATAAAAAATTTTAGAATTTATTAAAATTAATTCATAAGGAATTGAGATATACACTTAAGGAGGATTTTGAATGATGATATATAGAGAAAAAAATAAAAAGAAAATTGGAAAGCTAAAATATACAACTTTAGCAATGTGTGCAGGATGTATTACAACATTAATGTTATCAAATTGCTTAATAAATAAAATTGATTTAAATGAAGTTATATTTTCAAAACTTCAGAGTATAGAAATAAAAAGTGAAACAAATGAATTTATGGATAATGATTTATTATATAGTTCAAATGCAATTCTTATTGGATTAGATGACAATAATGTACTTTTAAATAAATTTGCAGATAAAAAGATATATCCAGCATCACTTACAAAGATTATGACAGCAATTTTAGCAATTGAAAGTATTCCTAATTTAGAAAAAAATATTAAATTACAAGAGGATATGTTTAGAGAACTATATGAAGAGGATGCATCTATGGCAGGTTTTTTACCTAATGAAGAAGTAGAGGCTATTGATTTAATTTATGGAGTGTTATTACCTTCAGGTGCAGAGAGTTGCATTGGATTAGCAAATGAAATTGCAGGCTCAGAAAAAAACTATGTTGAACTCATGAATGATAAGGCTAAAGAATTAGGTATGAATGATACTCATTTTACAAATTCAACAGGATTGCATAATAGAAATCATTATAGTACTGTAAATGATATTTCAAAATTATTAAGATATGCATTACAGAATAATACATTTAGACAGATATATACATCAAAAATTCACAGTACAAAATCAACAAATTTGCATCCCGATGGAATTACATTTGAGAGTACAATGTTCAAGCATATTAATGAAGAATATGAAAGTAAAGGGATTATTGAGGGTGGAAAAACTGGATATACTGAAAAGGCTAATTTGTGTCTTGCCAGCTTATCAAAAATAAATGGAAAGGAATATATTTTGGTAACTGCGAATGCACATGGAAATCCTGGAACAGAGCAATTTAATATTTCAGATGCATTTAATGTATATAATAGAATTTTAGAAAATTAATATTAATTTTAAAAATATAAACATGTAAGGGAGAAATATAAATGAAAAAAATTTTTTTAATGACTTTAATAATAGGGATGATATCTTTAACAATGTTAGGTTGTGATGTAGTAAATGATAAAAAAAGCAATCAACCTAAGGAAAAAGTTTTGAGTGAAAATATAAAAAAGGAGGATGTTTTCTTTGAAGAGTTAGGAATTAAGTTCAATCTACCTAGTAAATGGAAAAATATAGAGAAAAGTATAGATATATATGGCACAGCACCAAGAGAAAATGTAGAAGGACAATTAATTATTAGTTTTATACCAGATGAGGTAATGGATAAAGCTAAAAAAATGAATGAAGAAGCAGATAAAATTCCAGAGACAGAAAAAGCCAAAATAGAAGAAGCAGCAAAAAAAATTATGGATTTAACAGATGAGTTTAAAGAAATGTGTGTTATAGCAAGCATAGATAAGGGGAGGGAGGAAGGAACATTTCAAAAAGAATTATTTTCGAAATATGAAAATAATGATTTAATAGGTAAAGAGGGGGACTTAGACTTTTATTTTTTATATAATAACAAACCTAATATCAGTAATTTATCAGAAGAAACAAAAAAAGAATATGAACAAGTATATAAAGAAGTTAAAAATCTAAAAAATGCTATTAAAATATTTAAACCAGTATCAGAACAAGAAAAATTAAGCAAATACAATAAAATTGAATTTAATACTAAAACTATAGATGGTAAAAAAATAGATAGTAGTATTTTTAAAGAAAATAAGCTTACAATGATAAATATATGGGCAACATACTGTGGACCATGTATAGAAGAAATGCCAGATATACAAAAGCTTTATGAAGAAGTTGTAGGTGAAAAAATAAATGTAATTGGCATTATATCTGATACACCAGATAAGGATAATGAAGAAGTAGCTAAAAGTATTTTATCTAAAAAGGGTGTTAAATTCCAAAATATTATTCCAGATGAAACTATTAAGAATGGTATATTAAGTGATATTCAAGGGGTACCTACGACGATATTCGTTGATAACGAAGGAAAGGTTGTTGGAGAAGTTTTAGTAGGAGCAAATAACAAAGAAGATTATAAAAAAGCAATTGAAGATAGGTTAGCAAGTATAAAATAATTTAATAATATCACAGTAAAAATATAATATGGGTGAAATTTATGAAACTAAATAAGATTGAATCATTTGTAAAGTATGGTATTTTAACAATTAGCATTTTCTCAACTTTTATGGGGATATGCAGAGGAGAAGGAGAAATTGTATTAAGAAAAGCAGTAAACATATGTTTGGAGTGTATAGGAATTGGATAAAAGAAGGATTACACAAATCATTTCAGCGACACTGACTAATGCAAATATAAAAGGGTTTGTACAAGGAGAAATATATAAGGGGAATTTAAAAAAGATGTGTATTCCAGGGATAAATTGTTACTCATGTCCAAGTGCTATTGGGGCTTGCCCAATAGGCGCTTTACAAGCTGTTGTAGGGAAAATGAAATATAATGTTTCACTATATGTGTTAGGGATTATATCATTACTAGGAGTTATATTCGGAAGATTTATATGTGGATGGATATGTCCATTTGGGCTTATTGAAGATTTATTATATAAAATACCTACTAAAAAATTTAAGGTCAATAGAAGCGTAAATAATATTTTAAAGTATTTTAAATATTTTGTATTGATAACATTTGTAATAATACTGCCTACATTTTTAGTTAATGAATTCGGAATAAGTCCTCCGTATTTTTGTGAATATATATGTCCTGTGGGAACTTTAGAAGGTGGATTGCCATTAATTATAATGAATGAATCTCTGAGAAAAACTATAGGATTTTTATTTTACTGGAAATTAATGATACTACTAGTCATAGTTGTGTTATCAATATTTATATATAGACCATTTTGTAGATATATATGTCCATTAGGAGCACTTTATTCACTATTTAATAAGATAAGTTTCTATAAATATAAAATAGATAAGAATAAATGTACAGGCTGTAATGCTTGTACAAATAAATGTAAAATAAATATAGAAATACATGAAAATCCAAATAGTTTAGAATGTATTAGATGTGGACAGTGTATAAAAATATGTCCTACAAATGCCATAAAAAGTAATTTTAAATATAGAAAATGAACATAATAAACTATGATACAAGATTATTAAGGGAAGTGAACTAAATTTAATGGGCGTTCAAAAAAATAAGAAGTTATATCGTTCAACAATAAGTATATTTTTGATAATACTAATTTGTATGTTAATCAGCTTAGGATTGAATAAGATTTATAGAGTGGATTATGAAAAAATGGATACTATAGATAAAAAAATGTTTGAAGAGCTTTCTAAAATATATGAAAAATTCAATGAAAGCTCAAGTAATTTATGGAACAATAATTATAAGTTTAATGAAAAACCATTGATTCTAATAAGAACAAATAGAGAAAAGGGTATAGTAAGAAAGTATTCATATGTTATAAATGTAGAAGAATTTAAAAATAGTATTTTTTCAAAAAAAGTTAACATTCCAGATTACTTGAAATTACCAACGGTTTATAGAGTTAATAATTTAAATTTAAATATGATTTCTACTTGGATTCCTTCAAATTTTGGTACTGTAAATATTAATACAAATAAAGTGTTCTATTTTAAATATAATCCTCAAATGATGGAAAATCCTGAATTATATTTTGACTTTTCATCATTTCTATTACATGAGTCATTTCATACATATAATCAAAAAAATTGGATATATGATGAGAATGATGGAGAGTATGTAGAAAATTATCCAGTAAACATTGAAAATTATGCTTTGATGGGAGTGGAATTTAAACTTTTAGATAAATGTATGGAATCAAATAATAAAAGTGAAATAAGTAAATATTTAAGACAATGGACTCTGATAAGAAATTATAGGTATAAAAAATGGCCACAATTATTGGCTGAGACTAATACAGAAGCAATAGAAGGAACAGCAAGGTATATAGAATATAAATATAGCAAATTGTCAGGTGGAAAATTAACAGTTTTAGCAAATAAAGAAGCACCGTACCATGTAACTTTTATTCATGCATATAATTGTATAGCTGATAATATAGCAGAGTCCCCTGCATATCTAGAGAGACCAATAAAATATGAAACTGGAGCAGCGGTGTGTCTTATAATGGATAAATTAAATATTGAATGGAAAAAATATATAGAGGATAGTAGAGAGAAACGAGGTAAAACACAATATGAAATATTAAAATACTATTATGATATTTCATATAAAAATTATGATGAAATTTCAAATGTTAAAAGTGAAAATGATTATGAAGAATTATTAAAAAAAGGAGAAAAAATAGTTAATCTATATAATAAATAACATTATATGAATTTATATTGAATAAGAATGAAAAATAACGAATACCATTGATTGGTATTCGTTATTTTTTATTTTATATAAGAAATTTATCTTAAAAATCTTTATATAATCTTTATACTGCTATGATTAATCTTAATCCTAAATTTATATTGCTGATGCTAATATTAATACAGTAATTGGAGAGCGCGGAGGTAATTAAAAAATGATGGATTTAGTTTTTATTATAGTACTGATAGGAACATTTGGAACATTAAAGTTATTTTTAGATTGGTGTGAAAAACAAATCAATAAGAACTAGATGTAGGAGGAAGTTTTATGTGGATAGTTGTAGGAGTAGTAATTTTCTTATTTGGATATTTAGGGTATGCACTTTTTAATCCAGAAAAATTTTAAATTACTTAAAAATAACACTTTAAGAGGGGGAGCAAAATGAAATGGATGCAAATAATAGTAACACTATTATTATTTATACTTTTAATCATACCATTAGGTAAGTATATGTACTTAGTTGTTACTAATAAAAAATGTTTTGGAGATAAATTTTTCGATAAGATAGATAATTTAATATATAAAGTAAGCGGAATAGATAGAAATGAAGAGATGGGTTGGAAAAAATATGTTTTATCATTGTTGGCAGTTAATATAACAATGATACTAATAGGATATGTAATTTTCAGAACTCAAAGCTTTCATATTTTTAATCCTAGCAAAGTGGAAGGAATGGAAGCAAGCTTATCATTTAACACAATAATAAGTTTTATGACTAATACAAACCTTCAACACTATGCAGGAGAAACAGGTCTTTCTTATTTTAGTCAAGTTATGGTTATTGGATTCATGATGTTTACATCAGGTGCTACAGGTATTTCAGTAGCAATTGCTTTTATGGAAGGCATAATAGGAAAGAAAAAAACAATGACAAGCTTTTATGTAACTTTAGTAAGAGTTACTACAAGAGTACTTATACCATTAGCAATAATAGTTGGACTACTTCTAGTGTCTCAAGGAGTTCCTGAGACATTTAAAGGACCAGAAACAGTAACTACTATAGAAGGAAAGGTTCAAGAAATAAGTCGTGGACCAGTTGCAGCTATCGAATCAATTAAGCATATAGGAACCAATGGAGGTGGATTCTTTGGAGCAAATTCATCACATCCTTTTGAAAACCCAACACCTATTACAAATGTAATAGAAATGTTAGCAATGATGATAATTCCAGGATCACTTATATGCACTTTTGGACTAATGCTTAAAAACAAAAAACAAGGATTTGCAATATTTGCAGCTATGTCAATTATATTTTTAATTGGACTTATCATATGCTTTAATGCAGAGTCAGCTGGAAATCCAGCACTTGCAAACATTGGTCTAAATCAAGCAATGGGAAACATGGAAGGAAAAGAATTAAGATTTGGAATTGAAGGTTCTACGTTGTTTACAACAGTAACAACAGCATTCACAACAGGTAGTGTAAACAACATGCACGACTCTTTAACACCACTAGGTGGACTTGTTCCATTAATGAATATGATGCTTAATGTTGTATTTGGTGGAGCTGGTGTAGGCTTTATGAATATGGTTATGTATGTTATTCTTACAGTTTTCTTATGTGGACTTATGGTTGGAAGAACACCAGAGTTTTTATCAAAGAAAATAGAAGCGAAAGAAGTAAAACTTATAGCACTTGCTATAATCATACATCCACTTCTAATATTAATGTTTTCAGCACTTGCAGTATCAATACCAGCAGGAACTAGTGCAATAGCAAACTCAGGATTTCATGGATTATCAGAAATCGTATATGAGTTTACATCTTCAGCAGCTAATAACGGATCAGGCTTCGAAGGACTTATTGATAACACTATGTTTTGGAACACAACAACAGGTCTTGTAATGTTTTATGGAAGATATTTATCTATGATAATACTTTTAGCAGTTTCAGGTTCATTAGCTTCAAAGAATGCTGTAAATGTGAGCATTGGAACATTAAGAACAGATAATTTAACATTTACAATAACACTTGTATTTATAGTTTTAATAATAGGTGCTCTTACATTTTTACCAACATTAGCACTTGGACCAATATCAGAGCATTTGACATTATGGTATTGATGATATAAAGACTAAAAGGAGAAGATATATATGGAAAGCAAAAATCAAAAATCAAAAATTATTACAAAATCCATATTAAAAGATTCAATTAAAGAAGCTTTAAAAAAATTAAATCCTAAATGTATGATAAAAAATCCAGTTATGTTTGTTGTGGAAATAGGTTTTGTAATGTCACTTGTACTTGCAATATTTCCACAGTTATTTGGAGATAAAGACAATAGTTTAAGAATATATAATTTAGTAGTAGCTATAATTTTATTAATAACTGTTCTATTTGCAAACTTTGCAGAAGCAGTAGCAGAAGGTAGAGGAAAAGCGCAAGCAGAAACATTAAAGAAAACTCGTAAAGATACTAAAGCAAAGCTATTAAATCAATCAGGTGAAGTAAAAATTATAAATGCTAATGAATTAAAAAAGAATGATATAGTTTTAGTAGAAAATGGAGATATAATTCCTACTGATGGTGAAGTAATAGATGGAATTGCATCAGTAGATGAGTCAGCTATAACAGG
Organism: Clostridium amazonense; assembly: GCF_056431285.1. Lineage (NCBI taxonomy): Bacteria > Bacillati > Bacillota > Clostridia > Eubacteriales > Clostridiaceae > Clostridium > Clostridium amazonense. The sequence continues at coordinate 37,094 of NZ_JBWKMH010000031.1, forward strand.
AGAATCAGCTCCTGTTATAAAAGAATCTGGTGGAGATTTTGCATCAGTTACAGGTGGAACAAAAGTAGTTAGTGACTGGTTAAAAGTAAAAATAACAACTACTGCAGGTGAATCATTTTTAGATAAAATGATTGCTTTAGTTGAAGGTGCTTCAAGACAAAAGACACCAAATGAAATTGCACTTAACACTGTACTTGTAAGTCTTACTATAATTTTTCTTATAGTAATAGTAGCGCTTTATCCAATGGCTAAATACTCAAAGGTTTCAATACCTATATCAACACTAATAGCATTAACAGTATGTTTAATACCAACAACAATAGGTGGACTTTTATCTGCTATAGGTATAGCTGGAATGGATAGAGTTACAAAATTTAATGTTATAGCAATGTCAGGAAAAGCAGTTGAAGCATGTGGTGACGTTGATACTATGATACTTGATAAAACAGGAACTATAACTTATGGAAATAGACTTGCATCAGATTTTATACCAGTAGAAGATGTAGAAAAAGAAGAACTTGTAAAATATGCACTTATATCTTCATTAAAAGATGATACTCCAGAAGGAAAATCAATAGTAGAACTTAGTAGTAAATTAGGTATAAAAGTAGATAAAGATTTATATAAGGATGATGAATTTATAGAATTTACAGCTCAAACAAGAATGAGTGGAATAAATTTAAAGAATGGAACAGAAATTAGAAAAGGTTCATATGAAGCAATAAAAGAAAGAGTATCAAAAAATGGAAGAAATATTCCTAAAAACTTAGAAGGCACAGTTAATAAGGTTGCAAGACTCGGGGGAACACCACTTGTTGTATGTGTAGATGATGACATATTAGGTGTAATTTACCTTAAAGATACAGTAAAACCAGGACTTGTAGAAAAATTTGCAAGACTTCGTGAAATAGGAATAAAAACTATAATGTGTACAGGAGATAATCCATTAACAGCAGCAACAATAGCGAAAGAGGCTGGAATTGATGGATTCATAGCAGAATGCAAACCAGAAGATAAGATAAATGCGATAAAGAAAGAACAAGCAGAAGGAAAAATAGTTGCAATGACTGGTGATGGAACAAATGATGCTCCAGCTCTTGCACAAGCAGATGTAGGACTTGCTATGAATAGTGGAACAACAGCAGCAAAAGAAGCTGCCAATATGGTAGATTTAGACTCAGATCCGACTAAAATACTCGATGTAGTTGAAATAGGAAAACAACTTTTAATAACACGTGGTGCATTAACAACATTTAGTATAGCGAATGACGTTGCAAAATATTTTGCTATAATACCAGCAATATTTACTATAGCAATACCTAAAATGCAAATATTAAATGTAATGAAACTATCAACACCATATAGTGCTATATTATCAGCATTAATATTTAATGCAATAATAATACCAATTTTAATTCCAATAGCAATGAAAGGCGTTAAATATAAACCTATGAAAGCAGAAATAATGTTACTTAGAAATATGCTTATATTTGGACTTGGGGGAGTTATAGTTCCTTTTATAGGAATAAAATTAATAGATGTTTTAATAACTCCACTAGTAGCTTGCTTAGGAATATAGCAAAATAAGAGTTAATTACTAAATTTTAAAAAGTGATTAATGATGAATAATTAATAGTGAAAGATAAAACTGAAGTCTCAGTTTTTTTCAAGCAAATTAGTGGAAAATAATATAAAAACGTAGTTTTTAGGTATTTCTATTTTAAATATTAGGAATGAAATGAGTAATATTAACCATAACTGTCAATTGTCAATTTTCAATTGTCAACTGGTTCCAAATATAAATGTAGAAATAAATTGTAAGATTAGTAATATCATTTGGGAAAGATATTACTTTAAATTTGGAACCCCATAGGAGGAGTTAAAATGAAAAAATTAAGGAAGCCAATAGTTGTGACTTTATGTCTATTATTGTTGTGTGGAGTAATATATCCATTATTTTTAAATGGAGTAAGTCAAATAGTCTTTAAAGATAAAGCAAATGGTAGTATTATAGAAATTAATGGTAAAAAGGTTGGTTCTAAACTTATAGGACAAAAGTTTACTGATAAAAGATTTTTTGTAGGAAGAATATCAAGCATAAATTATAACACATATGAAAAAGACGAATCTTACGAAAAAGCAGCATCAGGTTCTTCAAATTATGGACCAAGTAATAAAGAACTTGTAGAGAGAGTAAAAAGTGATATGGATGAGTTTCTAAAGAATAACCCAGGTGTGAAAAAAGAAGATATTCCAGCAGACATTCTTACAAATTCAGCTTCAGGACTTGATCCTAACATAAGCCCTAAAGCAGCAGAAATTCAAATAGCAAGAGTAGTTAGAGAAACTGGACTTAGTAAAGAAGAAGTTGAAAAAATAGTAGATGAATGTACAGACAAAAAATCATTTGGTATATTTGGTGAGGATAGGGTAAATGTTTTAGAAGCTAATTTAAAAATAGCATCAAAATTAGGTATTGAAATTTAAAAGAAATATTTAAAGAAGACAGGGAGTAGTTATAATAACCCTGTCTTAAATTGGAGTTATGACAAATTTATTATGTTAGGGTGGTGTTTATCATAAATGACTATAAAAGACCTAATCCAGAATATCTTTTAACTCAAATTGAAAAAGAAGAGGAAGAGGCATGTTCTACAAGAGGTAAACTAAAAATATTTTTTGGCTATGCAGCTGGTGTTGGTAAAACTTATGCAATGCTCATGGAAGCACATGATATGAAAGCACTAGGAAAAGATATTGTAATTGGATATATAGAGCCTCATGCAAGAAAAGAAACTATAGCATTAATAAATGGAATTGAAAATATAGGGCCCAAAATAATTGAGTATAGAGGCATTGAAATAAAAGAGTTTGATTTAGATACTGCATTAAAAAGAAAACCGGATATAATTTTAGTTGATGAACTTGCGCACACAAATGCTCGAGGAAAAAGACATAGAAAAAGATGGCAAGATATAGAGGAACTTTTAGATTCAGGAATAAACGTTTATACAACTTTAAATGTTCAGCATATTGAAAGTTTAAATGATGCAGTAGAGAGCATTACAAATGTGTTTGTAAGAGAAACCGTTCCAGACAAAATCTTTGATGAAGCTGAAAAGGTTGAACTTATAGATATTGAACCAGATGAACTTTTAAATAGATTTAGTGATGGAAAAATATATAGTAAAGAGCAAACTAAAAGGGCATTTAAAAATTTTTTTGTGAAAAGCAACTTATTTGCATTAAGAGAAATTGCACTTAGAAGAACAGCAGATAGAGTAAAATATGAAGTTGAAAATGTTAGATTAGCAAAAGGACAAATAACCGTTATGCCAACTTCAGACAAAATATTAGCCTGTATTAGTAAATCACCATCATCTGGAAGAATAATAAGAACAGCAGCAAGGATGTCAGAAGCACATCATTGTAAATGGATAGCTCTATATGTAGAGGAAACTAATGCACAAAATTTAAGTGAAGAAGATAAAAAAATTTTAAATGAAAATTTTAATTTAGCAGAGGAACTAGGTGGAGAAATTGTAACTTTATATAGTGACAATATAGTGGAACAAATAATAGACTATGCTAAATTTAGAAATATAACAAAAATAATAATTGGAAAAGATAGAAATAGGATAAAAAAAATAAGTAGATTATATTCAAAAGATATAGCAGAAAAACTTATGGAACGTAGTGATTGTATAGATATATATGTTATACCAAATTTATTTTATACTAAAAAGGAAAATAAATTTAATATAAAACCACCAATAGAATATTATATAAGAATCAGAGAGTTGTTAAAGTCAGTTTTAATAATGGGTATAACAACTGCAATAACATTGTTGTTTTGGAAGTTAGGTGGGTCAGAAGCTAATATAATAATGTTTTTCATTTTAGGTGTAATAGTTACGTATATAGTTACAACAGGCCATGCAATTGGTATAATATCATCAGTTATGGCAGTGTTCCTATTTAATTATTTTTTCACAGAACCAAGATATTCTTTTAAATTTTATGATAAAAATTATTTGTTTACATTTATAATAATGTTAATAGTAGCATTCATTATAGGAATGCTTACCAATAAAATTCAAAAAGAAGCTAAAAATTCTGTAGCAAGAGAAAAAAGAACGCAGATACTTTATAGAGTTAGTAAAAAACTATTAAGTGCAAAAGGTACCACAGATTTAGTGGCAATAGGGATAAAATATATATCAAGACTTACTAGTAGAACTGTAATTTGCTATCTAGCCAATGGAGAAGCACTAGCAGCACCATTTATTTATAATGATAATGAAAATGAAAAAAACAATGAACTATTAACTAGAAATGAAGAAGCAGTTGCATATTGGACTTTTTTAAATGGAAAAGAATCAGGCACAGGTACAAGTACTTTTTATGGTGCTAAGGGATATTATATGCCAATAAAAGGTAACAAGGAAATTTTGGGGGTAATTGGTGTATCTTGTGAAGAAGGAATACTTGAACCAGAGCAAAAGTTTATCTTTGAAACAGTTACTAGTGAAATAGCAATTGCACTTGAAAGGGAAATATTCTTTAGAAAACAAGAAGAGTCTACTATAGAAATTGAAAGAGAAAGATTAAGGAGTAACTTATTACGATCAATATCTCATGATTTAAGAAGTCCTCTTGCAGGCATTAAAGGTTCTGTAAGTACAATACTTGAAAATGGAGACTTAATTACAGAGGAAATGAAGAAAAACTTACTTGAGAGTGTTTATGACGATACAGAATGGCTTATAAGATTAGTTGAAAATCTTTTAAGTATGACTAAAGTAGATGAGGGTAAAATGCAAGTAAAAAAACAACCAGAAGTTGTCGAAGAAGTAGTATATGAAGCCGTTCAAAGAAGTGAAAAGTACTTTAATAAAAATAAAATAAGTGTAAATGTTCCAGAAGATATCTTAATAGCAAATATGGATGGTAGTTTAATAGAACAAGTTCTTATAAATTTAATAGACAATGCTACAAAATTTTCACCAAAAGATGAAGAAATAAATATTAATATATATGATAAAGGGAAAAAAGTAGTTTTTGAAGTAGAAGACAATGGTATAGGAATAAAAGAAGAAATACGTCCTTATATATTTAATAGGTTTTTCACTGATGGTGGAAAAGTGTCTGACTCTAGGAGGGGTGTAGGGTTAGGTCTTGTAATATGTAAATCTATAATCGAAGCTCATGGCGGAGAAATAGAGGCTATAAACAAAAAACAAGGTGGGACAATATTTAGGTTTAATATCCCTAAATAAAATTAATATCTCTAAGTGGAGGTGTAAAAATGACGAATGATGCATACATTCTAGTAATTGAAGATGATAAACCAATAAGGAATTTTATAACCACGTCACTAGGTGTGCAGGGATATAAATATATTGAAACGGAAAAAGGCAGAGAAGGTATTTGTCTTGCAATGTCAAATAGTCCAGATTTAATAATATTAGATTTAGGACTTCCAGACATTGATGGAATAGAGGTTTTAACGCATATAAGAGAATGGTCAAGTGTGCCAATAATAATAGTTTCAGCAAGAGATAATGAAAGGCAAAAAGTTGAAGCACTTGATAAAGGTGCAGATGATTATTTGACAAAGCCATTTGGCATTGGTGAATTATTAGCTAGAATTAGAGTATCGCTTAGACACAAAGAAACTAAGAAAAATTTAAATGAAACTAATGGAACATTTAAAGTGAAAGATTTAATTATAGATTATGAAAAGAGAAAAGTTACTATAGAAAATAAAGAAATTCATTTAACACCTATAGAATATAAACTTTTAGTATTACTTTCAAAATATCCAGGAAAAGTTTTAACGCATAACTTTATAATAAAAGAAATTTGGGGTGCACCAGTAGGTAGTGAAACTCAGACACTTAGGGTATTTATGGCAAGTCTAAGAAGAAAAATAGAAAAACAAACGGTAAAACCAGAATATATATACACAGAAGTTGGTGTAGGATATAGATTTACAGAAGATTAATTTTAAATAAAACAATTTGTAATGAAGTGAATAATATTTTAAATATGCGGATATAATACTAATACCCATCTTAATTACATTAAACAAAAGAAGAGGCATCTAAAGTAGAATATCAAAATTGTTTTGATGTCTAATTTGATGATTTCCAATTTTCTCAAACTACCCTTAAAATGCTCATCCGAAAGGATGAGCATTTTTTATTTTATAGAAAGTTAAATCTTAAAAATGATATAAAAACATATAGTTTTTATATTATTATTTCAAGCAAATCTTTTTCGATTAAATTATTATATTTTCCTTGTCTATATTCTTCAATCAAGGATTTTTTATCTTCAGATGATAAAGAAATCATTTTTTCGGTAAGTTCCTTAGGTGTTTCAACATAAGCACCTTTTGGATTCATATCATTATCAAAAGTTATTATTGTAGGAATAGAAACTCTACCAACAGCCTCTTCAAGAAACTCCTCATAGCCTGTTCTTGGAAGATAGTGAACTTTTAAATTAGAATTTTCTTCACTAAGTTTTTGGATAAAAGGTATAGTAGCAATACAATCAGGACAAAAACCTTCTGTAAAAACAATTGCATTTACGGTGTCATTTAAGTTTTTAATTTCTGACTTAGAATTTTCTGATAAGGTAGTTGCTATATATTTTTTATCTTGAATATCACCATAACTTTCTTTAGATTTTGCTAAATATTGTTCAAAACTTAGAGCACTTGATAAGTCTATCATAAATAACACATCCTTTTCTTATATTTTAATATAGAGAACAAAGTATTTATTCTCTATGGTCATATGGATTTCAAATTAAAAAATTGAATTTATTATAAAAATTATAAAACGAAAACAGTTAAAATGAAAGTATATTTAAAAAATTTTAATTAATTAATAATTTGAGTATATAAACATTTAATTATTCAAAAACTAAAAAAGCAATAAATTGTATATATTAATATATTATTTAAATTAATAAAATGTTAACAATAAAGCTTAGATAAATGCTTATATTTTTTAATGATTTTATAAATTTATATAAAAATTATGTAAAAATAAGAATATGTTAATAGAATATACATACTTTTCATTATTATTCTAACATGTTATAATGTTAATAAAATATTACGAATTCTGAAAAAAGGTAGGGATAAAATATGTCAAAAGTAGTTGAAAGATTATTAAAATATGTAAAATATGATACACAAAGTGATGAAACTTCATCAACAGTTCCAAGTACAAACAGCCAATTAGAGTTTGGAAAAATTCTTATAGAAGAATTAAAAGCTATAGGAATGAGTGATGTAACAGTAGATGATAAAGGATTTGTTACTGCAACATTACCTTCAAATATAGACAAAAAAGTCCCAACAATTGGATTCTTAGCTCATATGGATACAGCTCCAGATTATTCAGGAAAAAATGTAAATCCTAAAATAATAGAAAATTACGATGGTAACGATATACAATTAAATGAAAACACTGTACTTTCTGTAAAGGATTTCCCAGAAATCAAAAACTATGTTGGAAAAACAATAATAACAACTGATGGAACAACATTATTAGGTGGAGATGATAAAGCTGGTATAGCTGAAATAATGACAGCTATGGAATACTTAATAAATAATCCAGAAGTAAAACATGGAGATATTAAAGTTGCATTTACTCCAGATGAAGAAATAGGAACAGGATGTAATAACTTTAATGTTGAAGCATTTGGTGCAGAATTTGCTTATACACTAGATGGTGGTGAAGTAGGAGAAATATCTTACGAAACATTCAATGCGGCTGGAGCAGTTGTAACATTTAACGGAAGAAATGTTCACCCAGGTTCAGCTAAGGGAAAAATGATTCATTCTGGAATAATGGCTATGGAGTTCTTCAATGAATTACCACAAGACCAAAGACCAGAAAAAACACAAGATTATGAAGGATTCTTCATGTTAACAGATATGAACTCAACTGTAGAAAAAACAGTTCAAGAATTCATAATAAGAGATCACAACATGGACAAATTCAAAGCTAAAAAAGTTCTTTTAGAAGAATTAGTTAATAAATATAACAAACAATATGGTGAAGGAACAGTTGTATTAGAAATGTCTGATACATACTACAACATGGCTGAAAAAGTTAAAGAACAATTCCATATAGTAGAAACAGCTATAAAAGCTATAGAAGCAGTAGATGTAAAACCATTAGTACTACCAATAAGAGGAGGTACAGATGGATCAAAACTTTCATTCAAAGGACTTCCAACACCAAACTTATTTACAGGTGGACACAACTTCCACGGTAAATTTGAGTACACTGTAGCAGAATCAATGGAAAAAGCTACAGAAGTAGTATTAAAAATCGTAGAAATGTATGCTCAAAAATAATAAATTAAAAGACATTGATACCTTAAAATTAAAACGCTAATATAAACTTTGCAAAGTAAGAGGGAATTTTTATTCTCTCTTATTTTTTTCTATAACCACAATTATGGTTTTTCGTATCCCAAATTATGCTCTTAGATAGTCAAGATTGTGTTTTTATGTAGTGGGGATTGTGTTTTTATGTAGTCGGGATTGTGTATTTATGTAGCCGGGATTTTAATCCCGGTGCTCTTTGATATGGATATAAATTTAAAATTGTAACTTAGGTTTTTAAGACGTAACAAAAAGGACAGGCAATTCAATATTTTAGATATACATTAAGAGAAGTCTAAAACCTACTTATATATCCACTAATAAATAAAGTAGATGCAGTGACTGACTTTACTTGTTTAGATAATTATATTATTTAATAGGAAAAGCAAATTAAGAAAAGGTAATTAGCCGAAAAGATGTCTGTCCCTCTTGTTCATTGGTATATTTCAAGCTTAAAAAATAAAACTTAATAAGGATATGCAAAAAGTTATGCACAAATATTATTGTTATAAACAAAAATTCAGTAAATTATGTTAATAACTATTGTGTATAAATAAAAAACTGTTGATAACTTCAAAATAAAAAATGAAACATAAATTAAATTAGTATAATCATTAAACTAAAAATATGTTTTAAAATAAATTTCAACTTTAATGAACGGATAAATTAACTTTCTAAGGCTAATAATATAACAATGGAATTATGTAATTTTACATGTCATAAAACTGTCAAATACAAGACACAATACTGTCATAAAAAAGTAATAAGATTTAAACATAAAGTAAATCAAGGAGTTGATCATATATGAATGAAAAAAATAACTTTAATGATAATATGAATAATGATATAGATAAAAATATAAATAATGATAATTTAAACTCTAGTGAAAAATTAGAGCAAACATATATAAATAATGCATCTTATAAAATAGGTGATGAAGATACAAATAGCAATACTGGATATACAGAAACAATGAATTTTAACAATTATGAAGGAGCTAAGGAACCTAAAGTTAAAAAGGTTAAAAAAGCTAAAAAGACAAGAGGAAATGTTGGAAGTTATGTAGCAATAGCACTTGTTTGTTCTATATTAGGTGGAGGAATAGGTGGAGTTACAACATACTCAATAATGAATTCAAATAATAAAAGTGTAAAATCAGTAGCAGAAAAGAAAAATCAAGATAGTTCAAAAAAAGTAGATACAACTCAAATTAGTTCAGGGAATTATATGAACATACCTGATATTGCAGAAAAAGTTTCACCAGCAGTAGTTGGAGTAGCAACTAAATCAGTAGCAACAAACTTTATGGGTTGGCAAACAGGTAATATACAAGAAGGTATAGGTTCAGGATTTATATTTAATGATGAAGGACAAATACTGACTAATTACCATGTTGTAAAAGGTGCAACAGAGGTAAGCGTTATATTTAGTACAGGTCAAGAAGTAGCTGCAAAAGTTGTGAATTATTCAGAAGAAGCAGATTTAGCAGTTGTTAAAATAACTGATCCAAAAGTAGAAGTTCCAGGAGTACTAAGCTTTGGGGACTCTGATAATTTAAAAGTTGGAGAACAAGTAATGGCAATAGGTAGTCCAATATCTAAAGATTTTTCTGGGTCTGTAACTACAGGTATAGTAAGTGCAGTAAATAGAGAAATAGAAGTGGAAGAAGGAAAAACATTAAAATTAATACAAACAGATACAGCAATAAATCCAGGTAATAGTGGAGGTCCACTTATAAATTCTAATGGAGAAGTTATAGGAATAAATACAGTAAAAATAAATGCAGAAGGAGTTGAAGGTTTAGGATTTTCAATTCCAATAAATGAAGCAATAGCAAAACTTGATGTACTAACAAAACCTATATTAAAACTTGGAATACAATGTAGGAATTTAGATGAAGAATTAGCATCAAGAAACAACTTACCAGTAGGAATATATATAGCACAAGTTGAAGATTTTAGTGTTGCACAAAAAGCAGGATTAAAACCAGGAGATGTAGTAGTAAAATTTGATGGTAAAAAAGTTACTACAGTAGCTGAATTAAACAAAATAAAAGAAACTCACAAAGAAAATGATGAAGTTAGTGTAGAATTTGTAAGAGACGGAAAGACAATGACAGCAACTATGAAATTAGAGGTATAATACTAAAAATTGAAATATAAGAAAGTCATCTCCCTTAAAAAATAAAAGATAGCAATTAGCTATCTTTTATTTTTACTATATAAAAACTATTTTTGTTCTTTTATAATACCTTTTCTATATGCCATAAGAAGTTTTTCTAAATCATATATTTGGTTTATTAAATCTTTTCCAATATCGGTGTCTTTTATACTTTTTCGAGTTTTAGTAGTTTCTAGTATTACTGCTGAAGAAAGTATATCTTGACATTCCTCAATGGCTTTTTGCGTTGACTCAAAAGGTTCGTGAGAAACTAATTGTAAGCCGTAAGAATTATAAATCAATGTATAACCTGCAAGACCAGTTTCTCTTTGATAAGCCTTAGAAAATCCACCATCAATAACTAAAAGTTTTCCATTAGCTTTAATAGGGCTTTCACCTTGAACTACTTTTACAGGAACATGACCATTTATTATGTGAGATTCATCTGGTTCAAGTCCAAATTCTCTAAGAATCATATCACAAGTTTCTTCTTTATCTCTAAATTTAAAATAAGGATCTTTAGGTTCTTTGTGAAGTTCTTTATCATCTAAGAAATATCTTTCAAATGTAGCCATTTTAGATTTTCCAAATAGGGGAGAATCTTCACCACACCATAAATACCAAAGAAAATCTAATGAATATAAATCTTCCTCAGAGTCACCTTTATTAAAATAACCTTCTCTAGCAAGTCTGTCAGCAATATCTAAATAAGCTTTACCACAGCATTCTTTTCCAGCAATAGTAGTTTTTCTGAATGTACCATCACTATTAAGTGGAATACAAGCATGATATAGTAAATTAGAATTACAAACTAAATATAAACTTCCTTTAGAATATAAATATCGTACATGTTTTTGAAGCTTTTCACTATTAATAAAAGAAGATTTTAATTTAGTAATTAAAGCTTGTTCTTCTTTGGTAAGCTTATATGGATCTTTTGGATCAACAGTTGGAAAATTAGTGTCATTAAGAGTATAGTCTTTTCCATTTATAGTTATAATACCTTTTTCTAAATCCATCTTATCTAAAAGAAGTCTATTTTCCATATTAAATGTTTTTCTTCTTTTTATAATTTGACCTTCAAGCTTAAACTGAATAATAGAAATAGCTTTATGCATTTGAGCCATTAATTTTAAATCAGTTTCTTTATAATTACCAGCTGAAATTTTAGGTTTAAATGATTTACAATGATCATTTTTATAACATTCCATAGCAAAAGTAGCTAATGGAAGAAGGTTAACCCCATATCCATCCTCTAAGGTTTCAAGATTTGCATATCTAGTAGATATACGAATAACGTTAGATATACAAGCCTCATTACCGGCAGCTGCTCCCATCCAAAGAATATCATGGTTTCCCCATTGAATATCTATAGAAGAACGGCTAATTAAACTTTCCATAACTATGTGTGCACCAGGACCTCTATCGTAAATATCACCAATAATGTGAAGTCTATCAACAGTTAAACGTTGAATAACTGTACAAATAGCAATAATAAATTCCTTTGCACGTCTAATTCTAATAATAGTATCTATAATACCATTAAAATAATCTTGTTTATTTGGTCTATTTTCTTTTTCATTTAAAAGTTCATCTATAATATAAGAAAAATCAGGTGGTAAATTTTTTCTAACTTTAGATCTTGTATATTTAGATGAAACTATTTTACAAATTTCAATAAGTCTATATAAAGTGATTCTATACCAATCATCCAGTTCTTTTTCCTCGTTTATAATAAGATCCAATTTTTGTTCAGGATAATATATTAATGTACATAAATCTTTCTTTTCACTTTCTTTTAAACTATTTCCAAGTAAGTCATTCACTTTTCTTTTAATAACACCAGAAGCATTTCTTAAAACATGGTTAAAAGCTTCATATTCTCCGTGTATATCTGTAAGAAAATGTTCAGTACCCTTAGGTAAATTTAAAATTGCTTGCAAATTAATAATTTCTGTACAAGCATCTGAAATTGTTGGAAATTTATTAGCTAAAAGAGTAAGATAACGTATATCTGCTTCAAGCATATCAACACTTATATCATCAATTGATAGCATAGCAAAACTCCTTTCAAATTTCTTAAGTAATTAAAGTGCAAAACATATAATATAGCACTAATATTAATAGTATATAATATATCGATAAATAATGTAACATAAAATAAAAAGAAAAAATGTAAAAAATTAAAAAATAAATCTCGTTGCAATGACTTTAATTATAAGGTTAAGTTCATTATAAAAAATCAAAATAAATTAGAAATGATATTTTTATAGTAACCATAGTTATGATTTTTATCGTAGCTGGGATTTCAATCCCGGAGAACTTTTATGTGGATATAAATTTAAAATCAAAATATATCTAAATAAGCATATTAGGAATTATTGTGTGTGTTAGAATAAATATGGTATTCAAAAGGAAAACTAAATTAAAATAAACTATTCAATAATAGGGTATGTTCATCTTATTCATTGATATATTTAAGTTAAATAGATAAAATTAAGTAACACTACAAATGAAAAGGAGTAAGAATATGCAAGAGATGATATCTTTAAAAAACTGGGTTGTAATAGGTGCAACAGATGACAAAAGTAAGTTTGGGTATAAAATATTAAAGAAATTGAAAGATAAAGGATATAGTGTTTGTGGGATAAATCCTAAATATAATGAAATTGAAGGGATAAAAATATATAATAATATAAATGAAATAAAAGAAAATATCGATGTAGCTAATATAATAGTTAATCCTAATATAGCCATAACAATGTTAGAGGATATAAAAAATAAGGGAATAAAAAATGTATGGTTTCAACCAGGTTCATTTAATGATGAAGTTTTAGAAAAAGCTAAATCATTAGGACTAAATATAGAAGCTAGCCATTGTGCATTTGTAGAACTTCAATAAAACTTCAATATAAAAAATAATAAAATTTCATCTATAAAATAGGTGGAATTTTTAATTTAAATAACAGAAGTTATATTTATATTGAAAAATACTTACAATAGTAATATAATGTATGCTAACTTAAGGATAAGCTTAATATAATATATAGGAATACAAGTTTAAAATTTAAAACTTGAACTTAGAACCCTATATTAAGTACTTTAAGATTTTTATTTTTGAAAGTAAAATTCATTAATATAAAGAGAGGTGTATTATTTATGAAAAAAAAGACTATGGGAATAATCATAGCAATAATTGTAGTAATAGCAATTCTAGTAATGCCTTTCATTTCAAGTTATAACAAGTTTGTAGCTTTAGATGAGCAGGTAAACACAGTTGCATCCGATTTAGATGCACAACTTCAAAGAAGAGCAGACCTTATACCTAACTTAGTAGCTACTGTTCAAGGATATGCAAGTCAAGAAAAAGAAGTGTTTACATCAATAGCAGATGCAAGATCAAAACTAGCTGGTGCAGGAACAATGGAAGAAAAGGCAAATGCAAACTCAGAACTTTCAAGTGCATTATCAAGATTATTAGTAGTTGTTGAAAGATATCCAGAATTAAAGTCTAATGAAAATTTTAAAGACCTTTCAATAGCATTAGAAGGAACAGAAAATAGAATAACAATAAAAAGAGAAGACTATAATAAAATAGTTGCAGAATATAATAAGAAAACTAAAAAGTTTCCAAGCAATATAGTAGCATCAATGTTTGGCTTTGAAGAAAAAGAATACTTTAAAGCTAGTGAAGGTGCTAAAGAAGCTCCAAAAGTAGAGTTTAATAAATAATTTATGAAAAATAATATAAAAAAGTTTTCAAAATTAATATCGATTTTTTTAGTTTTTTTAGTTATATTTGCAATTCCTATTAAAGCCTTTGGAATAGAATTTGAAAAGCCAACGCAATATAAATATGTAAATGACTATACAAATACTATAGATGTAGAAACTAGAGATAAAATAATAGCAATAGGAAAAGAATTACAAGACAAAACTACAGCAGAAGCAACAATAGTTGTTATAAATACTTTAGATAATTACCCAATAGAAGATTATGCAAACAAATTGTTTAGAGAATGGGGAATAGGATCTAAAGAAAAAGATAATGGGCTGTTAATACTAATGTCTATAGAAGATAGAAAATATAGAGTGGAAGTTGGCAGAGGACTTGAAGGGGCAATATCTGATATATATAGCAACAAAGTTATGGAAGAGGCTGCAAAGCCAAGATTTAAACAAGGCGATTATGCAGGTGGATTATTAGATGCATATGCAGTTTTTGCAAGTAATATAGCAGAAGAATATCAAGTAGAACTTACTAATGAGTATACTCCACAAGTACATGTTAATGTAAAAAAAGATGATGACGGAATAGACATAGGAACAATTATTGTAATAATAGCTTTAATTACAATTTTCGGAGATTCATTTTTCAATAAAGGAAGAATGCTTAGAGGTATATCAAGGGCATTTAGAACAAGCAACACTCACTATTATGGAACTCCAACAGTAAGAAGGAAAAAAGATGATGATGATGATGACTTCTTTGGTGGATTTGGAGGTTTCGGTGGCGGTGGCTCTGATGGCGGCGGATTTGGTGGCTTCGGAGGAGGTTCGTCAAATGGTGGAGGATCATCAGGTAGTTGGTAAAATTTAAGCAAGAGGGATTTTTTCTCTCTTGCTTTTTTGTGCAATAAAATAAGGAGAATATATAAATAAAAACTTTTATATTTGATAATAATTAAAACATATATATAATTTCTGATTGTATCTTATTTGTAATAATAAATTCCTAAAATTAGGATATAATTAAGTTAGGGAAATATTACTTAATTTTTAATACATAATTATTAGTTAATAATATTGAATGAAGAAAATTATAGGAGTATACTAATAAAGTTGAATTTGTAAATTGCAAATTATTCATAAATCTAAAAATTAATAAATGTAGATTTTAGCATTTATTAAAATATTATAATCATGTTCTAAATAAGAGTTGGGGGAGGTGTGCTGTTGCAATTATAACCTATTTAATAAGGCAACAGTGTAGCAAATGGAAAGTGAAGGCGTTGTTCATAGAAAAGGATTGGGAAAATTTAAACTGACTATTTTAATGGTAGCAATTTTATTTTTAGTTGGTTGTAGCAATGCAAGTATTGTAAAACTTTCTGATAAGAAATATCTAAATGCAGTATTTGAAAGAAACAATAAAATTTACAGTTATGATGAAAGAAAACAACAGATAAACGAAATAGGTGATAAGGGTATTTCTAAAGAATTATTGGCAGTAAGTCCTAATAACAAGCAAATTGTATATATGGAAAGAAATGAAGAGAACAAACCTGATTCCCCAAAGATTATACTTCAGGATATAAAAAGTGAAAAGACATCAGAAATTGAATTGAACAATGAAAGTCTTAGAATAATAACAGATTTAGAATGGATTAATGATGAAAGAATATTAATAACATCTCATATAAATCCATCTGTATTAGCTTATGGAGTATACAATGTAGATACTAAAAAAGAAGAAAATTTTGTGATGGGAATATTACTAGGTGTTTATGAAGAAGGAGAAAAACTTTTATATAGCAAAACGTCTAGAAAAGCATCAGAAAATAAATCTAATATTTATATAAATGATACTCTTATATATGAAGTAGATAATAGTGAAGAACAAATACAAGATTCTATATTATCGGAGGATTATTCAAAAATTGCACTAAAAACTTTTACTGTAGATGAACTTTCAGGTCAAGTTAAAGATAAAATCTATTATGGAGACTTTAGCAAAGATTATAAAATATCTAATATTGAGGAAATTGAACTTCCTTCAATATTGTATGGCTCTTTGAAGATAAAAGATAATCAATTGTACCTATATAATCGTGATGTGAGCTATAAAATAAATGGAGACTTATTTACAGAAACAGAATTAGAATTAGACAAACAAGAATTAGATCAACCAAGTGAAGAGCAATTAACAAAATTTAAACAAATATTATCAAAGAAATTTCCAAATGAATTTATAAAAGATTATTTAGAAATGGAAGAATTACAAATATACAATATAAAATTTTTTTAATTTAAATTATAAAACAGAAGTAATGAAAGTTATTACTTCTGTTTTTCTTTTAACTAATTATTTTAAAAACTTTTTCATTTTAGAAAGAGCTTTGTTCTTTAAATATAAAACATGTCTATAATCAACACCTAAAAATTTGGCATATTCCATTAAGGTAAAATCATTTTTAATTATGCAATGATAGAAAAGCTTTTTTTCTTCATCAGTAAGAGAATGAAGAGCTAAGTTAATATCATCTCGCATATAAACATTAGATGATGATTCAGGTGAAGCAAGCACATCTTCTAATGTTAGTCCATCATCAATTTCCGTTGACAAACTTACGGTACTATTATATTTATTAATTCTCAAATTATCATAAAAATTAAATTTAATACTTCTAATTGCATAATTAACAAAATCACCTTTATCAGGAGAAAATTTTTTTATAGAATTAAGCACGCTTAAATATCCAATCATAACAAAATCTTCTTTATCAGAATCTGGGATAAAAGAGGACTTTGAAAGTTTATGAATATACCTTGTAACTAAATTCATAAGTTCTAACTTACAATCATCATTGCCTACTTTTGCCTTACATACAAGTTCATTTAAATCTTCATAAGATTTCTTATCTAATGTATTTTTATCTAAATAATTAAATAAAAAATTTTTACTCAAATCACTACAACTCCTTAATTTAAAATATAAAACAATGTCAATAAACTTTAATGATAACAAAATAAAAGCTTTTAATGATATTTATTAAGAAATTAATTTCTAAAATTAGTAGGAAAATATAAAATGTAAACACTAAATTTAGTATTTTCTTTGTATAAATAGACTATAACACAAATAATTCAATTAATTCTCAATAAAGTATTAAATTACAATAATTAAAAATAAATAGTAAAAATATAAATATATATTTAATAATATTATAAATAATATAAAATATAAAATTAGGAAAGGAGTATTTTATAGGAATAATTAAAAGAATTTAATATTTCCTAGGAAAAACAATAAAATGAATATTGAAAATTGAGAAAAAAATCAAAAATCATTTTGTAAGATAAAAACAAGGTAAAATCTGAATAAATATGATAGAATTACAGTTGACTTTTATATAAAATTTAAAATATAATAGTTTTTGTTGTTATAAAAAAGAAAAAGTCGGAAGAAATATGTAAAAATATTACATATAATATATAAATTTGTAGCTATAAGAATAAATCAAAAATAGTTAATGAATTATTAAGAAAAATGGTAAAAAATACAAAATATTAATATTTTATAAAATGTAATTTGAGAATATATAAAAACAATTTAATTACAAATACAAATGTAATTGAATTAATAAAAAGCAAAGGAGAAAGTTATATGAGTCAAAACATGTTATCACCACTTGAAATAACAGAATATGTTTCAGAAGTTGGTGTGAAAAAGGCGAAAAACAGACCAGTACAAACATTATTTTTAGGAATACTAGCAGGAATATTCATTGCACTAGGTGGATATGGTTCATCAGTAGCTTCACATAGTGTAACAAACTTTGGATTGCAAAAAGTAATTGCAGGGGTAGTATTCCCAGTAGGACTACTATTTGTTTTAATCTGTGGATCTGAATTATTTACAGGAAATTGCTTATTATCAGTAGCAGTAGCTGATAAAAAAATATCAGTAGGTCAAATGGCTAAGAACTTATTAATAGTATTTATAGGAAACTTTATAGGAGCTGCATTAATAGCATTTTTAGTTTATAGTGCAGGACTTTTAGATTTTAATGGTGGAGCTGTTGGTGGATATGCAGTTAAAGTTGCTGCAACAAAAGCTAACTTACCGATGGGACAAGCATTATCAAGTGGAATACTATGTAACATCATAGTTTGTTTATCAGTATGGGCAACATATGCAGCAAAAGACGTAGCTGGAAAAGCATTAATGGGATTCATTCCTATATTTGTATTCGTAATAGCTGGATTTGAACACTGTGTTGCAAACATGTATTACTTCACAATTGGATTACTAGCAAAAGGAAATCCTGTATACATAGAAGCATCACATATATCACCAGAAAAACTTGCAAACTTAAATGTAGCAGGAGTGGCTAAAAATTTATTACCAGTAACAATTGGAAACATAATAGGTGGAGCAGTATTAGTTGGTCTTGTATATTGGTTTATATATAAAAAAGCTGCAAAAAAAACAGTGGAAAAAGCAGTGTCTGAAAAGAAAACAGCATAATATAAAAACATAAAAACTATGGAAATTTAATTTTCATAGTTTTTATGTTTAAATAAAACTCCTTTGTCAATATTTATAAATAAGTATAAATATAAAAAGGAGCGATTGTTTTGTCACGTCAAGCAAGAGTAACAGATTTAAATGGAATATATCACATAGTAATCCATGAATCAAAATCAAAACCATTATTTCCATCAGAATCAGATAAAGAAATGATGATGGAAAAAATAAGAGAAAGTCAAATAAAATATCAATTTAAAATCTATGCATATTGTTTAATGGACACCCATGCACACTTCATAATAGACTCAAATGGAGAAGAAATTAGCACCATAATGAAAAGTATAGGACTTAGGTATGTAAAATACTATAATCCTAAATATGACACAAACGGACCACTACTAAAAGAAAGATTTTTTAGTGAACTAATAAACACTGATGAATACTTACTAAAAGCA
>NZ_JBWKMH010000031.1:56500-86539 GCF_056431285.1 Clostridium amazonense
ATACAGTGAAATGCCTGAAACATACAGATTTTCAAGCATGCGTTGTTACCTCGGAAATGAAGATGAATTTGGAATATTAGACACAGACTTCATACTAAGCATATTATCAATAAACTCTAGATATGCAGTGGAATCATACGTAAAACTATTCAAACACACATTAATACAAAAAGTATCACACTTTAAAGAACTCGACCTATCAACAACACTAACAATCAACAACAGAAAAATAGAAATAAAAATAAACGATAAGAAATTTGGAATAACAAGAAGAATACTAAAAAGAAACTTTGATGTAGAACAAATAATAGACTTCGTAGAAAAAGAAACAGGAATAACAAGAAGTTCATTCTTAACAAAAGCAGATCATGGAGTAAAAACACCAAAAGCATTATTCATACTACTAACAGGAATATACACAGAAAAAACAACCTATGAAATTGGACATATACTAGAAGACATGTCCATAGAAGAAGTAAATGCCCTAAGCAATGAAGGCATTCACTTAGTACTACATGAAGATAAATACAAAAACATAATTGAAAAATTTTATAGTGAAAATAAATAACAAAAAAATTTTTGAAATTTATAATAACGATTTTAAATATTGAAAAAAGTGTACAAGCTGTATGAATTTAAGCAAAAAAATGAAAAATAATCTTAAAATGCACTATAAATAAGTAAATATAGGTTAAACATAGGTGACGGTCAACAACATTTAATCAATAAAACTCCATATATAAGTGACAGTCATCAATGTATGATTAATGTGTGATGACTGTCACCTATGAATGGAATACTACTTTTACGTCAAAGTCTAAGTTTTTAAAGAAATCTTCAATGAATGCTTTAGTTTCATTGTTTACATCATCTAAAAATCCATTATTAATTAATTCTTTTTCCTTTTCAGCTTTACATTTAGATAGTTCATTAAAGACTTCTTGGTTTTGCAACGGATTAAATATGGTGTCCTTTTCATTTAAAACTTCAATGTCTTCTTCATTTATTATGTTGTCTAGTATTGTTGCATTAGGAAGGGTTATTGTTAGAGTTTTTCCATGAATTTTGATTTTACCTTTATCTAAATCAACACCAGCTTTTATGTGACCATCATATTTAAGAATAATTACTCTTTCAGTGAATGGAATGTTTATATCTTTAAATTTTAAATTATCTTTTATTGATAAAACATTTGAATAATTGTATTTAACAGTTGTAAGCTCATTAGAATTAACAAGGCGTTCAAAGATTAAATCAACATTATTGCTATTATCATGCTGTATAGACCAATTAAAACTTAATAAGAATAATAATAAAACAATTATTAAACATAATATCATTGTAATCTTATACTTTGAAAATAACTTCTTAAAGTTAATCATAATAATACCACCCTCAAAAGAAAGATATTTAGAAACCTTATAAATAAATATGCAAAAAGATAATATATAAGTACAAATAATAGGATTATATTTATGTAATTGAATTTTAATGTTAGTGGTTCTTTAATAGAGATATAAGACTTATAGAGGATACAGAACAAAAAAATAAATAAAACATACAAGTAAACTCTTTAGGTCGTCACAAAAGGGACAGGCCACTCAAGATTAAAATGAGGCTACATATTCACCAACAATTGAGGTAGGGTTAATCGAAGCAACAACAGAATATGAATTTTCGTATTTAGAGCTAATGTTATTTGTTGTTATAAAAACTTTATTTAAGATAAAAACTAAATTAAGAAAAGGAAGCTTGCGCATGATAGCTATGTATCTTATATAATGTAGTTAAGAAATTTAATGAGTAGAATTTATGATGGATACAAATGCAAAGTTTAAAATAATACTGTAAAATGAAAAGAAGTAATAAAGAAAGGAGATGACAACTAAAGATGAGTTATGCAAAAGTTATAGTAAAAGGTTCACCTATATCTAAATCAAACTTTAAACTTTTCAATTTAGAAGGAAGAGCAATTTTACCATATAATTCAGGGAAGTATCATGATAGATACGCATTGTATGAAGAAGAAATAGCTTATGAAACAAGAGTACAAAATCCAGGGATAGTTATATCAGAAGCAGTAATAGCAATATTAAAGGTTTATTATAAATCAGAAAAAAGACATCCAGACACAAATAATATAACTAAAAGTATATTTGATGGAATTGAAAAGAGTGGACTAATAATTAATGATGCGCAGATAAGAAGAATAGTAGTTGAAGAATTTTATGATAAAGAAAATCCTAGATTTGAGTTAGAGTTATTTGGTGAAAGTAAATATAAAGTAAACTATAGTATTGAAAAAAGAGAAATAGAAGACGAGAAGATTGAATATGCACCACCACCAAATTCTAAAAATAGAGAAGTAAAAGAAAAAGTAGAAAAGCCTAAAAAGAATAATGATGCAAAAATACGTTGTGAAATATGTCAAAAAGCGATAACGAAAGAAAATGCAATATCAGCAAATAAAGGAAAAACAATGCTATGCAAACAGTGCTTTAAAAAATTATTTTAAAAAATTAAACTTAAAATTAGTTTGTGGAAATAAGGCTTTAGTATATTTATAATAAGAAAATTGGAGATGCTTAGAAATAAGCATCTATTTATTTTGTATGGATATATACAATTCTAAATTTAGATTTGAATATATGTAGTATAAAAGTATATAATGTAAATATTGATTTTAAAATAGAAGTTATAATATATGAATTTATAAAAGCAATTTTAAATTGTTTTATTTGATAGAAGAGGTGAAGTTTTAATGAAGGAAGATTTCAAAATACTTTCTATAGAGTCAAGTTGTGATGAAACTTCTGCAGCCGTAGTTGTTAATGGAAGAGATGTGTTATCAAATGTAATAGCATCACAAATTTCAACTCATGAAAAGTTTGGTGGGGTTGTTCCAGAGGTTGCATCAAGAAAGCACATAGAAGCAATAAGTGCAGTTGTTCAGGAAGCTTTAGACGAAGCAAATGTAACTTTTGAAGATATTGACGCTATAGGTGTAACATATGGTCCAGGACTTGTTGGAGCACTACTTGTAGGATTGCAATATGCAAAATCATTAGCATATGCACTTAATATTCCACTTATAGGAGTAAATCATATTGAAGGACATATTAGTGCAAATTTTATAGAATATAAAGAGTTAAAACCACCATTTGTAACTTTAGTAGTTTCTGGTGGGCACACATTTATAGTACATATGAAAGACTACGGTGTCTTTGAAGTAATGGGTGAAACAAAAGATGATGCAGCAGGGGAAGCGTATGACAAGGTTGCTCGTGCATTAGGACTTGGTTATCCAGGTGGTCCTAAAATAGATAAAATAGCTAAAGAAGGAAATGAAAATGCTATAAAATTCCCAAAAGCTAATTTTCATAAAGAATGTTTAGATTTTTCATTTAGTGGAGTAAAATCAGCAGTTTTAAACTATTTAAATAAGGCTGAAATGAAAAATGAAGAAATACATGTTCCAGATGTAGCAGCATCATTCCAAAAGTCAGTAGTAAATGTATTAGTAGAAAATGCAATAGAAGCATGTAAAATAAAAAAAGTGGATAAAATAGCTATAGCAGGTGGAGTTGCATCAAATAGTTGTTTAAGACAAACAATGATAGATAGATGTGAAAAAGAAGGAATACAAGTATTATTCCCAAAACCTATATTATGTACAGACAATGCTGCAATGATAGGAAGTGCTGCTTACTTTGAATACAAATGTGGAAGAATAGCAGATTTAAAATTAAATGCAGTACCAAACTTAAAATTAGGTCAAAGATAAAGCAAAGCCTCAAAGCTTTGCTTTTTTTTACAAAATTAATATTTTCATTATGAATTGAATGTAAATATAATTACATAACATTTTGTAAGAATGAATTTCCCTTTTCCTCTTTTGTAGCCGAGGTTCTAACCTTGGTAAGCTTGATGTGAATGAATTAAAAAAATAATAAAATTAAATAACGATTTACAAGAATGAATTCTCACCTACAGAGGTTGGTATAAATCTTTTTTTCTTCGTAGGCTAGGTCGGTGCAAATTTTCATTTTGTAGCCGAGGTTTTAACCTTGGCAGGCTTCGATATGGATATAAAATTTGAATTACTAACGTGTAACAGCAAGAATAAATTCTCGCCTACAAATATTGGCACAAATTTTATTTTTCCATTTGTAGCTGAGACTTTAGTCTTGGCGGTCTTTAATCTGGAGATGAAATGACGATATATATTATTGAAATGAAATTATATATATTTATATTATTAATTAAATGATAAGAAAGGAGAAATTATGAAGATAGGAGACAGAGTTGTAAAAACTGGATTAGGTACAGCATTAGCTATGATTATAGCTCAATTATTGAAATTAAAGTTTTATCCTTCAGCAGGGGTAATAACAATACTAAGTATACAAAACACAAAACGAAAATCTCTAAAAGTGGCATCTCAAAGAGTTATGGCTTGTTTTATAGGTTTAACTATTGCAGGAGTGCTATTTGAACTTATAGGATTTAATGCTGCTGTTTTTGGGGTATTTATGATAATTTTTATACCAATAGCAGTAAAGTTTAAAATATCAGAAGGAATAGTAATGAGTTCGGTGTTAGCTACTCACTTTTTAACAGAAGGAAAAATAACGACAAATCTAGTCTTAAATGAAATAGGACTTATAATAATTGGTGTTGGAGTAGCTTTACTATTAAATTTATACATGCCGGACATATCAAATAGTATAAAAAATGACCAAAAATATATAGAAGAACGAATGAGAAAGATATTTTTAGAAATGGCAGAGTCACTGCAAAAATTATCAGTAAGTTTAAAAGAAGATATACTTTTTAAAGATTTGGAAAACAAATTATATGAGACAAGAAAGAAAGCATACATAAATTTAAACAACTACTTCACAGTAGATGAAAGCTATTACGTTAAGTATATGGAAATGAGAATAAATCAATTTGAATGCATGAAAAGAATGAGGGAGCATTTTCAAAGATTTTTTATGACATATGAACAAACTGAGATGATAGCAAAACTTACACAGAAAATTGGGGAAAACCTGCATGAAGATAATCCATGTGATGCATTATTAGAGGATTTAACAAATCTAAGAGAAGAGTTAAAAGAAAGTGAACTTCCCACAACAAGAGAAGAATTTGAAAACAGAGCAATGTTATATCAATTCTTAAATGACATGGAAGAGTTTTTGGTAATAAAAAGAGATTTCTATAAAATTAATATTTAAATGAATTATAAATTTTAAGAATGTTGATTGGAAAATATAATTTTGATAAAAGTAACCTCCATTATAAATATTATTTTAAATGTTTATAATGGAGGTTTTAACATTTATAGCTGAAACTTATTAAACTCCTCTGTAGCTGAGACTTTAGTCTTGGCGGATTCTTATATGGATGTAAAATTAGAATAATATATTAAAACGACGGTAAGCAAGAATGAATTCTCGCCTATACAAATTTTGGTATTTCTAATTCAATATCTTTTCCTTCGTAGCCGAGGTTTCAACCTTGGCGGATTTTACTATGGTGATAAAATAAATTAATACACATAAAATCATATATTAATCACAAATCTATGTAATTTTTGTTATAATTTAATTAACAATGTCATATACATGTACATGTAATATATAAGAGGGTGAGCGTATGAATTCTAAATTAAAATGCTTAATAGCAACTACATTACTAGCAGTTACAACAGCTTTACCAATAGTTGCAAAAGCGCAAACAAATGATAGAGTTTTAAGAATTGATGGAGCTAATCGTTATGAGACATCAATAAATATAGCGAAACAATTTGTAGGTAACGACATGATAGATTCTGTTATTTTAGTCAGTGGTAAAGATTACCCCGATGCTTTAACAGGATCAATACTTTCAAAAAAATACAATGCTCCAATAATATTAGTAGACTATGATACAAAAAATAGTGAAGAGCAATTACAGTTTATTTTATCTAGATTAAACCCAGGGGGAAAGGTCTACTTACTAGGTGGAAAAGGAGCTATAAACAATAATTTTATTTCTTATTTTAAACAAAATGGATTTGAAAATGTAGTGAGATTAGGTGGTAAAAACCGATATGAAACCAATGAAGCAATTGTAAAAGAAGCAAAGGTAGAAGAAGGTACACCAATTATAATAGCTAGTTCAGAGAGTTTTGCAGATGCATTAAGTATATGTACAGTTTCAGGAGAAAATGGTTATCCTATACTTTTGACGCCAAGCAACACTTTAAGTGAATCTTGTAAAAATCAAATAGAAACAATAAAACCTACTGAGATTTTTATAGCTGGAGGAACTGGTGCAATTAGTAGTGATGTAGAAAATGAAATAGAAACTTTAACACCTCAATTACATAAAAGTAAAATTGTAAGATTAGGTGGTAATAATAGATATGACACATCCTTTGAGATATTAAAATACTTCAAAGGCAAAACAGCAAAAGATAATATAGTTATTGCTAGTGGTGAAAATTTCCCAGATGCGCTCTCAGCAAGTGCTTTAGCAATAAAAACAAATTCACCAATACTTTTATCAAACTCTCAAAGTATTAATGATAAAAAAGCAGAACTAGATAGCTTTAAAAAGGTGACGATAGCAGGTGGAAAATTTACAGTAGATAAATTTTCAGAAAGACTATTAAATGGAGAAAATGAATTTACATTTATAGCCAAACAAGCTTATGAAGAAAATGGTGAAAAATATATAGAAGGACATTTTTGCAAATTCAGCAAAGATATTAAAGAACTTGAGGAATATGCTAAGTTTTATGGAACTAATTCAGGAGTAATACAGCATCCTGTATATGGACCTATAGTTTTAGATGCTGGTCGTGATATTAGAATAAGTGATGATGTAAAGTTAAAGGTTAAAGATAATGTAGAAGTTGAATTAGTGGATTGGTCTAGTAGTGATATATTAAATGATAAAGTTCCAAGTGATTTTTATACATTAACAGATAGAGATAGTATATCAGGACGTTTTACATTTAATCTTAAAATAAGCAATGGAAAAGTAGAAAGTATAATACAACAATACAGACAATAAACATGATGAAATTTAATCTAATATTAAAAAAATTCTCATATAAAATTTAAAAATTGTATGAGGATTTTTTTATTGATAATTAAAAAGTACCTTATGATAAGAATTTTATAAAGTTACTTTAATAATTTTAAATTTTAATCTAAAATCCTTTACTATGCTATCAAACTAGCAAAAATTCTTTATAAGTAAAGTTGAAATTTAAAAGGATTTTTATAGGAAATAAAGAATAAGATAATAAGATGAAAATTCTGAAATTTTAAATTATATATTATTTTAAATAATATTGGGGTAAAAAATAAGAAGTTTTAAGAATTTTAATCTTATACATTCTTTTGCATATTCTAAATATGTAAAAATAATATAATACTTTAGATAGTAAATATAATAGTATAATCAAAATAAATCCTATCTTATAATTTTATAATATATATTTTTTTTATATGAACATTCTCTCTTTATAAAGAAACATTTACTATCTAAAGTTTATAAATTTAAAATAATTGCATTATGCAATTTAAATATATACTGGCTACGAATTTATTCGTGGCAATTTTAAAATTGGGGGACTAAGAAATAAATAAAATAGGGGGTATTCTAGATGATAGAAAATTTAAATGTAGAAGAAGCAATGGTAATCAAATTAGATGACGAATTACCTGAAATGCCTAAGTTTAAAGAAGGCATAAGAAGAGCACCAGATAGAGGATTTGATTTAAATAAACATGATGCAGAAGTGGCTATAAAAAATGCATTAAGATATATAAAGCCCGAGTATCATGAACAAATGGCTAAAGAATTCATGGATGAACTTCTAACAAGAGGAAGAATCTATGGATATAGATTTAGACCAGAAGGAAGAATTTATGGAAAATCTATAGATGAATATAAAGGCAACTGTATTGAAGCTAAAGCATTCCAAGTAATGATAGATAACAACTTAGACTTTGAAGTTGCATTATATCCATATGAGCTTGTTACATATGGTGAAACAGGACAAGTATGTCAAAACTGGATGCAATATAGATTAATAAAAAAATATTTAGAAAACATGACTGATGAACAAACATTAGTAGTTGAAAGTGGACATCCACTAGGATTATTCAGAAGTTCTAAAAGAGCTCCAAGAGTTATAACAACTAATGGATTAATGGTTGGAATGTTTGATAATCCAGAAGATTTTCATAGAGCAACTCAACTAGGCATTGCAAACTATGGACAAATGACAGCTGGTGGCTGGATGTATATAGGACCACAAGGAATAGTTCATGGAACATTCAACACAATATTAAATGCAGGTAGATTAAAACTCGGTGTGCCAGAACATGGCGACTTAAAAGGAAAAATATTTGTAACATCAGGACTTGGTGGCATGAGTGGTGCTCAACCAAAAGCTATAGAAATAGCAAATGGTGTTGGTATCATTGCAGAAGTTGACTTATCAAGAATACAAACAAGACTAGATCAAGGCTGGGTATCTATGGTATCAGATAATCTTGAGGAAGTAGTAAAAATAGCTCTTGAAAAAGCTAAAAAGGAAGAAAGAATATCAATTGCTTATCACGGAAATATAGTTGATTTACTTCAATATTTTGTTGATAACAATGTAAAAATAGATTTATTATCAGACCAAACTTCATGCCATGCTCCATATGATGGAGGATATGCTCCAATGGGAATAAGCTTTGAAGAAAGAACAGCATTATTAAAAGAAGATAGAGAAAAATTCAAAGAGTTAGTAGACAAAACATTATTAAAACACTATGAATTAGTTAAAATCTTAGTAGACAGAGGAGTGTACTTCTTTGACTATGGTAACTCATTCATGAAAGCTGTTTACGATGCAGGTGGAAAAGATATAGCTAAAAATGGTGAAAATGAAAAAGATGGATTTATATATCCATCATATGTAGAAGACATCATGGGTCCAATGTTATTCGATTATGGATATGGACCATTTAGATGGGTATGCTTAAGTGGAAAACATGAAGACTTAGTAAAAACAGACCACAAAGCTATGGAATGTATAGATCCAAATAGAAGAGGACAAGACAGAGATAACTACATTTGGATAAGAGATGCAGAAAAAAATCAATTAGTAGTTGGAACAGAAGCTAGAATACTTTATCAAGATGCTGGTGGAAGAATGAAAATAGCATTAGCATTTAATAAAATGGTTAGAGATGGTGAAGTAGGACCAATAATGCTTGGACGTGATCACCATGATGTAAGTGGAACAGACTCACCATTCAGAGAAACATCAAATATAAAAGATGGAAGTAATATAATGGCTGACATGGCTGTACAATGCTTTGCAGGAAATGCAGCTAGAGGAATGAGCTTAATAGCACTTCACAATGGTGGAGGCGTAGGTGTTGGTAAATCAATAAATGGTGGATTTGGTTTAGTTCTTGATGGAAGTGAAAGAGTTGACGAAATAATAAAATCAGCAATGGCTTGGGATGTAATGGGCGGAGTTGCAAGAAGAGCTTGGGCAAGAAATGAACACTCAATCGAAACATCAATAGAATACAATAAACAAAACAAAGGAACAGACCACATAACATTACCTTATATACCAAACCAAGAAATGATAACAAAATTAATAGAAGAAAACGTAAAATAAATTATATTAATATTAACTGAAATTTGTTTTACGTAACCAGAATCTATTTTAAAAGTTTAGATGGATTATTTTTAAGTAGCCGGTATTACCTTTTATTGTAGCTAGGATTTCAATCCCAGTATCCTTAGAGACGGATATAAAATTTATCAAGCCGCTGTGGAATGACTTTACTTGTTATGCTAATTATCTCATCCAAAAGGGTAGATGATTTTAAAAAAGGTAACTAGCAAATATATAATGTCTGTCCCTCTTGTTGAGTGGTATACTTTAAGCTTAAAAGTAGTATTCATCAAATAAATAATGTCCCAAACTAAATTGAAGAATGGATTAAAAATAAATAGAAATACAGAAAATCACGATATAAACAAAAATATATCGTGATTTTTTTATTATAGCCAAAATTTGTTTTTAACGTATCTCGAATTACTTTTTCGTAGCTACAATTTATTTCTAACTGTAGCCAAGAGTCTTTTTTAGTAGCCGAGATTTCAATCCCGGTGATCTTTGATACGGATATAAAATTTATCAAGTCTGTTGATATGGAAATAAATTTATGAATTCATAATAAATGAAATAGATATTCTCCCGGAATGAATTCCGGGTTACGTAAGAATTGAAAATTTGTTTTTATCTCATTTTGAATTATTCTCTTTATATTCTAGATTGCCTTATATTGTAGCCGGGATTTCAATCCCGGTGATCTTTGATATGGATATAAAATTTATCAAGTCTGTTGATATGGAAATAAACTTATGAATTCATAATAAATGAAATAGATATTCTCCCGGAATGAATTCCGGGTTACATGGAAATTGAAAATTTGTTTTTATCTCATTTTGAATTATTCTCTTTATATTTTGGATTGCCTTATATTGTAGCCGGGATTTCAATCCCGGTGTCCTTATATACGGATATAAAATTTATCAAGTCGCTGGGGACTGACTTTACTTGTTATAATAATTATTTCATCTAAGAGGGTAGATAAATTAAGAAAAGGTAATTAGCCCATGAGTTGTCTGTTCCTCTTGTTGATTAGTATTTTTTATATTAAAAAGATGAAATTTAGTAAGGCTGTAGAATTAGAATGAAAAAATTTACAAATTAATTACCAAAAATTATAACATAAAGTTTTAGTAAAGTCAGAAGATAATAAAAATATAGACAAAGTCGAAAATAAGTAGATAAACAAAGTAAATGTCGAATTATGAATAAAAAATGAATGAAAAATTAACATTTTTTTAACAAAACAAATAAAAAGTAAAATTATTTTAAATAAATACAAAAAATGAATTGACATTTTACTCGAAATTTGTAAAAATGTTAGATATACAGTTGATAAAAATTTACCATGTAAGAAGTTGCAAACCAATAATGTAAAAGTTTATTAATACATATAAAAATTTCAATATAAATATAGAACATATATATGCAAGGGAGCCTACAAAATTTTAAATTTTTTAAAATCAGGATATTAGTGTTAAATAGGTATATCTACATATGAGAAACTATGTTCTATATAGTGTTGAAAAACATTATAAGATATCAAAATAAGGTATCAAAAAAATTTAAATATTTTAAAAATCTAAAACAAAAAGGGGAGTAAACAAAATGAAAAAAAGTTCAAGAGTAATTTCAACATTATTACTTGGTGCTACACTTACATCATTCAGCACAGGCGTATTCGCAGTTGAATCAAAAGAAGTGGTACAAGATAAATTAGCAGGAGCAACAAGATATGAGACTAACTTAGCAGTTAGTGCTAAATGGGACAAGGCTGATACAGTAGTATTAGTAAACTCATATGGTATAGCAGACGCATTAGCAGCTACACCACTTGCTAAAAAAGAAGGAGCTCCAATATTATTAACTGAAGGAGATAAATTAACATCTTCAACAGCTAAAGAAATCGAAAGATTAGGAGCTAAAAAAGCTATCATAGTTGGAGGAGACGGAGTAGTTTCAAAAGACGTAATTAACGATTTAGAAGCTATGAAATTATCTGTTGAAAGATTAGGTGGACAAACAAGATACGAAACTTCAGCAGCAGTTGTTAAAGCAATGGGTAACGTAGAAAAAGTTGCAGTTGTTAACGGATATGGACTTGCTGATGCATTATCAGTAGCAGCACCAGCAGCATCAAATGATATGGCTATAGTTTTAGCTAGCAAAGATGCTTTAAACAATTCAGAAGATGTTGTTAAAAATGCTAAAGAGAAATATGTAATCGGTGGAGAAGGCGTTGTATCTGAAAGCTTAGCAAAAGAAATCGGAGCTGAAAGATTAGGTGGAGCTACAAGAGGCGAAACTAACGCAGAAGTTTTAGAAAAATTCTATGCTAACGAAGAGTTAGATAAAATATATGTAGCTAAAGATGGTAATCCAAATGAGACAGAACTAGTTGATGCTCTAGGAGCAGGAGCTTTAGCAGGAAAAGAAAACAATCCAGTAGTATTAGCTGGAGCAGCATTAAGTGCTGGACAAGAAGCTTACCTAAAAGCTAGAACAGCAAATGCTGTAGTAGAAGTAGGTAACGGAATAAACACAAACACTGTAGCAGCTATAGTAAAAGCTTTAGAAGTTAAAGACGTTGAAGAAAATGTAGAAGCTAAAATATTATCAGCAAAAGCTATAAACGGTGGACAAGTTGAAATCAAATTCAACAAAGAAGTAGATAAAGATTCAGCTAAAACAGCAGCTAACTACACATTAAAAGGTAGTGAAGATGGAAACATAACAGTTAAAGCTGACAACATAATCGTTAAAGAAGACAACAAAACAGTTGTTGTAACTTTAGATGAAACTGTAGCTAAATACACTAACCAACAAAACATAGATGTTAAAGTTGAAAATGTATTAGCAGCAGACAAAAAAGAAAAATTCCCTAAATATGAAGAAACAATAAAAATGACTGATACAAAAGTTCCAACATTAGAAGGAATCAAGCAAGTTGGACCAAGACAATTTGATTTAACATTCTCTGAGCCAGTTAAAAAAGGTTCTAAATTCGATGTACAAATCAAACAAGGAAGCAACATTTACACAGTAGTAGGATCAGAGTATAACTATGCTGAAAATACTGTAACAATCAAAACTGGAGTAGATTTAGCTGATGGAGAATATAGCTTAGAAATAGCTGAAGGAACATTTGTAGACTTCGTAGGATTAAAATCAGACGAAATAACAAAAACTTTAACAGTTAAAAAAGATACTTCAGCAGTTGCAATGAATGAAGTAACAGTATCAGGAGATACAGCTACTATAAAATTCAACAAGAAAGTAGAAAACTTTACAGATGCTAACGTTAAATTCTACTTAGACTACGTAAATGAGTCTGCTCAATTTAAAGGAACTGTTACAACTGTAGAAGGTTCAACAGACAAAATAGATGTTAAATTTAACAATTTAATAACTCCAGGAAATCACAAAATAATAGTTAGATATGCAGATGCAGATGAAACTAAAATAGAAGATTTATGGGGAAATAAATTAGCTGAATCAGAAATGGCTTTCGAAGTTGAAAATGATACAGCAGCTCCAACAGTATCAAAAGTTGAATACAAAAATACAAACATCATTGAAGTAACTTTCGATAAAGATGTTGAAGGTGCAGATAAAGCTGACGCTTATGAATTAAAAAATTCTAAAGGTGAAAAAATAGCTATATCAAACGTTGCTTACAATACAAATGATAAAAAAGCAACATTAACAGTTGGAAAAATAGAAGGAAACCACACTTTAGTAGTAAAAGCTGACAAAATCACAGATACTACAATAAACAAAAATAAATTAGCTGAAACAAGCTTTGAAATAGCAGCTCCAGATAAAACTGCAGCAACAGTTAAAAAAGTTGTAGTTGGTGGAAAAAACACTAATGAAATGACTATAGAGTATAGCGAAGCTATGAAAACATCTGGAACAGGTTCAGTACTTGATAAATCATTATATGAAGTTCAAGTAACAACTACTACAAGAGCAGCTCAATGGAAAAACTTAAATGACATAGAAGATGCTAAAATAGAATCAATAGGATCAAATGGTTCAAAAGTTAAAATAACTTTACCAGAAGAAAATGAATTAGATACAGCAACACCAGTTAAAATCGGACAAGTTCAAGATTTATCTGGAAACAAAGCTGAAATAGGATCAACTACAACTATAGAAGAAACAGTAGCAGATGCTATAGTTATAGAAGATGAAATCAATGTTGTAGGTAAAAACAAAGTTGAGATAATAACAGAAGCTAAAATTAAAGATGTTTCTAAAATCAAAGTTGAAAAAGGAACATTATCAGGAAGCGATTGGACAGCATCAACAGAAGCTGCTGACGAATTAAAAATAGCTAACTCTGATATAGCTACTACTGAAGAAGGAAAAACAAAATTAACTTTAACATTCTCTAAAGTAGATGGAAAAGATAATTTCACAACTAATCCAACAGGAAACTTAAAAGTTATATTTGCAAATGATGCAGCTGAAACAGATTTAGGAACTACAAAAGGAGTAGAAAAAGTTACTACAATAGTAGATAAAGTAACTCCAGAGTACGTTAAAGATTCAGCAAAAGCTATAAAAAATGCTGATGAAAAGTTAGAAAAAGTTGAATTCGAATTCACTGAAGAATTAGATGCTATAACTAGATACTCATTCGAAGTTGAAGGATTCAAAGTAGTTTCTGCAGCTAAAGATGGCGCAAAAGTAACATTAACTTTAGACGTTAAAGATCAAGAAGATCCATGTCACTTAGATAAAGTAACAGTAAAACAAGTTGGAAAAATAGCTGATATGGCAGAGAATGAATTAAAAGACTTCTCAGCAGAAGCTAAAGTTGAAGATGCACCAGTAGTTGAAGAAGAAAAAGTTGTAACTACAGTAGAAGTAGCTGGACAAGCAAACATCACAATTCCAACATCAGGAAGTACAGTGAAAGAAACTTATACTGGAACAGTTAAAGATCAAAATGGAGAAGCTATGAGTGGACAAACAATAGTTTGGTCTGTATCATCAGCAACAGGAGTTACAATAGATTCTGCAACTGGAGAATTAACTGTAGATGAAACTGCAACAGCAGGAAGTGTTACAGTAACTGCAACAGTTGGAGCAAAAACTGGAACAATCGAAGTAACATTAGCAACAGCTTAATAATAAGTTAACACAAATATCCTTAGGCTTTACTCCCGAAAGGATAGAATTAGATATAAAAAACCCCTATGCAAAATCATAGGGGTTTTATCATGTTGAAAAAATATAATTAACTATTAGAAATATAAGTATGAAAAAGTTGATATTTAAACACAGAAAACAAATAAAAACAACAGACCATTGGAAAATAATAAATAAAAATGGTAAAAATAAGAATAAAATGTCGATAAAGAGGAAAAAATATACAAAATAGTCAAATTTGTCTGACGAATCGAACTTGATTATAAAAAAATAAAAAAAAGATTGACAAAAACTAAAAAATTTGCAAGAATATTAGACATAAAGGAAATACTAAATATTACCTAAAAGACTTTAAATAATAAAAAAGACAAAATAAATGAATAATTTTAATGTTATTGTAAATTTGTAATAATAAATAATAAATTTAAAATAATGTAAAAAATATGATTCTCAATATAAATATAGAACATATTGTGTATGAAAAACATACCTAAAAAGTTTTCAAAAATTAAGTTAGACAGCTAGTTAACTAAAAAATATGGAAACTTAGGATATTAGTGTTAAAGTGTCATTTCGTACGAAATAGGACTTATGTTCTATATAATGTTGAGAGGCATTGTTTAGGTAGCTAAATAAACATTTAGATGCCTTTTATAAAAAAATTTAAAAATAAAGGGGAGTAAAAAACATGAAAAAAAGTTCAAGAGTAATTTCAACACTATTACTTGGTGCTACACTTACAACATTCAGCACTGGCGTATTCGCAGTTGAATCACAAAAGGTTGTAAAAGAGAAATTAGCAGGAGCAACAAGATACGAAACAAACTTAGCAGTAAGTGCTAAATGGGAAAAAGCTGAAACTGTAATATTAGTTGAAGGATATGCAATCCCAGATGCTCTAGCAGCAACACCACTTGCTAAGCAAAAAGATGCTCCAATACTATTAACTGAAACAGCTAAATTAACAAAAGCAACAGCTGACGAAATCACAAGATTAGGAGCTAAAAATGCTATAATCGTTGGAGGAGAAGGCGTTGTATCTAAAGAAGTAGAAAAAGATTTAGAAGCAATGAACGTAAAAGTTACAAGACTTGCTGGACAATCAAGATTCGAAACTTCAGAAGCAGTTGTTAAAGAAATGGGAGAAGTTTCTAAAGTAGCTGTAGTTAATGGATACGGTGAGTCAGATGCTCTATCAATAGCAGCACCTGCAGCAAAAGAAGGAATGGCAATAGTTCTTGCTGGAAAAGATGAATTAAAAGGATCAGCAGACGTTGTTAAAAACGCTAAAGAAAAATACGTAATTGGTGGAGAAGGCGTTGTATCTGAGAAATTAGAAAAAGAAATCGGAGCAGAAAGACTAGGTGGAGCAACAAGAAATGAAACTAATGCTGCAATACTAGACAAATTCTACTCAGAAAAAGAAATAGAAAATCTTTATGTTGCTAAAGATGGTAACCCAAAAACTACTGAGCTAGTTGATGCTTTAGGAGTTGGACCATTAGCAGGAAAAGAAGGAAATCCAGTAATGCTTGCAGGAGCTAAATTAAGCGATGGACAAGCAGCTTACTTAAAAGATAAAACAGCTAAAACTGTTACAGAAGTTGGTAACGGAATAAACGCTTCAACTTTAACTGATATAGTTAAAGCTTTAGAAGTTAAAGATGTAACTCCAGAACCTTCAGACAAAGTAGAAGTTGAAGGCGTAAAAGTTATAAACGCTAACCAATTAGAAGTTAAATTCAACCAAAAAGTAGATAAAGATAGCGCTGAAATAATTGGAAACTATGAAGTTAAAAAAGATGGCGAAGCTAAAGATATGCTTAAAGCTGCTAATTATCAAGCAACTTCAGCGGTAGCGGCTGTAAATGCTAAAAATGCAATAGATGGAACAGCAGAAGTTCAAGAAGATGGACAAACTGTTTTAATAACATTACCACAAGCTTACTTAGACTCAGAAGCTAATTTCTTTAATCAAGAAACAGTAAGAGTTAAAGTAGAAAACGTAATGAACGAAGCTAAAAACGAAGTTATGGATAAATACGAAAATAAATCAGTAAGATTATTTGATAATGTATTACCAGAATTAAAAGCTGTTAAACAAGTTGGACCAAAAGATTTCGATTTAGTATTCTCAGAACCAGTAACAGCTACAAATAGTTCTGCTATAGTTTCAGCTATCAGAATAGATGGTGGAAAATACAGCTGTACAGCTAAAACAAGAGTTAATGCTGATGGAAGTAAAATAGATGCTAACGTAGTTAGAATCACAACTTCAACAGAAGTAGAAGCTGGAGAGCACAACATAACAATAAAAGAAAACAAATTAACTGACTATGCAGGATTAAAACTTGAAGCAACAGAAGCAAAATTCGAAGCTAAAAAAGCAACAGAAGATTTAGTAGCTTCAGTTTACAAAACTTCAGGAAAAACTGTAACAGTAGATTTCAACAGAGAAGTTGAAAATGCAGAAACAGCTGAAAACACTAACGTTTCTTACTACTTAGATTATCAAAATGCTAATGGTGAAGCTAATGGATATAAAGCTGAAGAAGCAAAAATGGAAAATGGAAAATTAGTTCTTACATTCAACAGAGATATTCCATCAGGAAACCACAAAATCTTAGTTGTTTACGGAAGTGAAAAGAAAGACAAAGTTCAAGATTTATGGGAAACAGAATTAGCTTCAAGAGAAATAGCATTCACAGTTGCTAAAGATGAAGTTGCTCCAACAGCAACAGTTTCTTACAACAAAAATGATAAGAAAATAGAAATTAAATTCAGCAAAAAAGTAGAAAAATCAGAAGCTGAAAAAGTTTCTAACTATACATTAAAAGATTCAAAAGGAAACTTCAAAAACATAGCTGCAGTATCTCAAAAAGAAGGAAACAGCTTAGTTTACACAATAAATGCTGAAAACTTATCAGGAAAATACACTTTAACAATAAAAGGTGATAAAATCCATGATACAAGTGTAGAAAGAAATTCTATGAAAGAAGCTTCATTCGAGCTTGATACATTAGATACTTTAGCTCCTTCAGTAACAGCAGTAAGATATGGTGGAGACAAAGACACTAACAAAATATATGTAGAATTCAGTGAAGATATGAAAACTGAAGGTGAAGGATCAATATTAGATAAATCACTTTATCACTTAAACTACACTCAAGATACTAAAAATGATGCTGATGTAAACAAAACATTAGATGAAATAGAAGATGCAAAAATAGACTTAGATGGAAAAAATGCAGTAATAATAACACTTCCAGAAAACATAAAAGGTGCTGCACCAGAAGTAAAAGTTGGAAGAGTATGTGATGCTAATGGAAACTTTGTAGCTATTAGTGGAATAGAATATATCTTAGGAGCAGGAGTAACAGCTAAAAATGATAATACTGTTGCAGTATTAAATGGTTCTCAATTAGATGAGTCAGATTTACTAAAGGCTAAAACAAATGTTAACATACTAAGCGATAAAAAAATGGAAGTTTATGTACAAGGAAAAGTAAGTTCAGTAGTTGCAGAAGGAATAAAAGCAACAATTGGCGGAAATGAAATAACTGCTGCAAAAGCAAAAGCAGAAGCTTGTACATTAAAAGTTAAAGAAGGACAATATGTTGAAGCTACTAAATTAACAGTAGAATTCGAAAATGCAGTATTTGCAAATGCAGTTGCTCCAACAGCAATAAACTTTGAAAATGAAACTTTCACAACTAACTTAGAAACAAAATCTAAAAAAGCTGATGAAGCTATAGCTTTAACAGCAACAAACAAAAAAGCTGTTGAATATGTTAAAGATTCAGCTAAAATATTTGTTGATGAAAATCAAATAGCAACTAAAGTAGAATTTAAATTAAATACAAAAATTGAAGCAATAAATAAAGATACATTCTCAGTTGAGGGATATGTTGTAGATGAAGCTAAAGTAGAAGCTGATGGATGCACAGTTACATTAACTCTTGACAAAAAAGGTTCTTGTATGGATGCTGATGGAGAAGCTGAAATAAACGTAAATTTAGTTAATCCAATATACAACGAAAACGGAGACAAAACTGTAGAAATAGATGAATTCCAAATAGAAAAAGTAGTTAGAGAAGTTACTTTAACTGGTGGAGTAGATGAAGTTGTTGGTGTTGAAGCTAAAGATGCAACTGCTGGAACTCAAGAAATAACAGTAGTAGCAAAACCAACTGATAACTCAACTTTAACTGTTGGAGATGTTAATTTAGTATTTGGACCAACTGGAACAACAAAAGATGGATTTGAATTAATAGATACTACTACAAATACAGACGCAAATTCTATTGCAACTGCAATTAAAACAGCAGTAGCAGCAGATAAAAATGTAACAGCAGCAGTAAATGAAGCAAAAGTTACATTTACAACAAAAGCAACTGGAGCTGAAGCAACTCTAGATGCTAAAACTACAGATTCAACTAATGTTACTATAGCAGCAGCTGTAGCAGGAAAAGATAAAGTAGAAGCAGTAGAAGCAGTAGCAGGAGTAAAAGCTAAAAATGTTTTAGCTATAAATCAAGTACCAGTTAACGGAACTACATTAGTTGTAGGAGAAAATGTTAAATTAGTATTTGGAGCAGATAAAGCTGGCTTTGTAAAAATAGAAACTGCAGGAAAAACAGTAGAAGAAATAGCAACTGCTATAAAAGATGAAATGAATAAAGCAGCAAACGTAGAAGCAACTGTTGCAAAAAATGAAGTTACAATAGTAGCAAAAGCTGCTGGAGTAGCAGGAAATAAAATTTCTGTAGTATTTGGAAGATAATTAAAAATAATTAAAGTTAACACAATATCCTACTTAGGTTTACTCCCTAATGGATAGTAGAAAATAATAAATTAAAGAAATCCCAATCATTAATATAATGATTGGGATTTTTTTATTTACTTGAAAATATGATTAAAATATATTGGAGATTTGTTTTTTAAAGTAGGCGGAATTTATTTCATTTGTTTCAAACGTAAATTGAATTTATTTAAAGCGTGCCGGGATTAATTATTTTATGTAGCCGGGATTTCAATCCCGGTGATCCTTAATACGAAGACAAAACTTTAAATTGTAATTTGGGTTTTTAGTCCAATTCATTGTAACGTTATTTCTAGTTTTTTCATAGGCTAAATAGGTGATGTTGAATTTTAACAATAAATCATAACCATATGTAAGAACAAAAAGAAATAATTGTAAATAACGGTCGAAGTTTCAAAAAGTCCATGAAAAAATTCTGAAAATTATCCTAATCCAATTCAAAAAATAATAAAAAGAATAAAAAATCAAGAAAAATAAATAAAATTTATTAAAAATATATAAAAATGCTCTTAAAAAAATAAAAAAATAAATGTATAATAAAAAACTATAGTGGATTAATAGTTAAAATTAGTAAAAAATCAAATAAAATAGAAAAAATACTATAAAATATACTATTAATACGCACATTGGAATTCAGAAAAATAATAAAATGTCAATAACTAAATTCTATAAACTATCAAATTTAAGGGTGGTTTGTATTGACAAAATAAATATAAAATGTAAAATAATATTATGATATGAAAAAAATAGAAAAAATAGACCATCATGACAATTGTAATAATTGTTACAAAAGCAGAATATAATTAATTTAGATGCTCTGCTTTAGGGGTAAAAATTTATTTTGTTCATCTATATTAATTATTATGAAATCATAAATTAAAAAATTTATATAGAGTTTAAATATTGAAGATAATATTTAAAATTGCAAATTAAAGAATATATAAAAAATTCAATATATTTGCAAAAAAATCTCGGCATAATTATGGAACATCAGTAGTACATTTGCCTAGTTTAAAAAGAACATAAAGAATATGTAATGCTCCTTAATATATATAATTCAAAATACTATTAGTGCAATAAGTTAAAAATTTATTTTAAAAAATATTTATTAAAATAATAAAATTAAAATAATAAATAGAAATAGAAAATAAATTAAAGCTTTTATTGTGCTGAATTTATTTTGTGATATAAATTAGAGCAGGATTAACAGAAAAAACTTTTTAAAGTAGGAATATTTACAATAAATAAAAAAGTCGAAATTTAAATTAAATTCGATTTTTTATAACTGGGATGCTGTGTATTAACAATGTTCTATACAATGCTGAGACAAATTAAAATATTAGACTTTAATATTAATTTTACTAAAAGGAAAAGGGGAGTAAAAACATGAAAAAAAGTTCAAGAGTAATTTCAACACTATTACTTGGTGCTACACTTACATCTTTTAGCACAGGTGTATTCGCAGTTGAATCACAAAAAGTTGTAAAAGAGAAATTAGCAGGAGCAACTAGATATGAAACAAACTTAGCAGTAAGTGCTAAATGGGAAAAAGCTGAAACTGTAGTTTTAGTACAAGGATATGCAATCCCAGATGCTCTAGCAGCAACACCACTTGCTAAGCAAAAAGATGCTCCAATACTATTAACAGAAACAGATAAATTAACAAAATCAACAGCTGACGAAATCAAAAGATTAGGAGCTAAAAATGCTATAATCGTTGGAGGAGAAGGCGTTGTATCTAAAGAAGTAGAAAAAGATTTAGAAGCAATGAATGTAAAAGTTTCAAGACTTGCAGGACCATCAAGATTCGAAACTTCAGAAGCAGTTGTTAAAGAAATGGGAGAAGTTTCTAAAGTAGCTGTAGTTAATGGATACGGTGAATCAGATGCTCTATCAATAGCAGCACCTGCAGCAAAAGAAGGAATGGCAATAGTTCTTTCAGGAAAAGATGAATTAAAAGGATCTGAGGACGCTGTTAAAAACGCTAAAGAAAAATTTGTAATTGGTGGAACAGGCGTTGTATCTGAAAAATTAGAAAAAGAAATAGGAGCAAAAAGACTTGGTGGAGAAACAAGAAACGAAACAAATGCTGCTATATTAAAGAATTTCTACAATGAAAAAGAAATCAAAAATCTTTATGTTGCTAAAGATGGTAACCCTAACATCACTGAATTAGTTGATGCTCTAGGAGTTGGACCATTAGCAGGAAAAGAAGCAAACCCAGTAATGCTTGCAGGAGCTAAAGCAAGTGCTGGTCAAATAGAATATTTAAAAGACAAAACTGCTAAAGTAGTTACAGAAGTTGGTGGAGGAATTAACCAATCAACTTTAGCTGAAATAATAAAAGCATTAGAAGTTAAAGATGTAACTCCAGAAGAACCAACAGATGATGTTGAAGTATCAGGAGTACAAGTATTAAATGCTAACCAAATAGAAATAAAATTCAGCGAAAAAGTAGATAAAGACAGTGCTGAAAATATAGGAAACTATGAAGTTAAAGAAGATGGAAAAAGTGCTAACTTAGTGTATGCTAAAAATTATGCACCAACAGAAAAAATAACATCAAAGGTAAAAGATGCAACAGCTGAAGTTCAGGAAGATGGACAAACAGTTATAGTAACATTACCACAAGCTTACTTAGGTGATAATGCTAAATTCTTTAACCAAGAAACTATAAGAATAAAAGTTGAAAACGTAATGACTGCAGATAAGAGCAGTGTTATGGAAAAATATGAAAATAAAAAAATTAAATTATTTGATAACACATTACCAGAATTAAAAGAAGTAAAACAAGTTGGTCCAAAGGATTTCAACTTAGTATTCTCAGAACCAGTAACAGCTCAAAATAGTTCTGCTATAGTTTCAGCTATCAGAATAGATGGTGGAAAATACAGCTGTACAGCTAAAACAAGAGTTGATAATGATACAGAAGCTAAAAAAATAGACGCTAATGTAGTTAGAATAACAACTTCATCAGAAGTTGCAGAAGGCGAACACACATTAACAATAAAAGAAAATAAGTTAACTGACTATGCAGGATTAAAACTTGAAGCAGTAGATACAAAATTTGATGCTAAAAAGGCTGCAGAGGATTTAGAAGCTTCAGTTTATAAAACTTCAAATGAAGTAATTGATGGCGAAAGAAAAGGAGTAGTTACTTTAGATTTCAACAGAGAAGTAGAAAATGCAGAAACAAAAGGAAAAGATAAAAATGATAATGTATCTTACTACTTAGATTATGAAAATGGTGGATACAAAGCAGAAGAAGCTACAATGATTGATGGAAAATTACAACTTATATTTGATAGAGATATTCCATCAGGAGATCACAAAATCTTAGTTGTTTATAAGAGTGAAAAGAAAGATAAAGTTCAAGATTTGTGGGAAAACGAATTAGCTTCAAGAGAAATATCATTCAAAGTTTCTAAAGATACAATTGCTCCAACAGCTACAGTAACTTATAACAAAAATGATAAAAAAATTGAAGTTAAATTCAGTAAAAAAGTAAATTATATAGATGCTACAAAAGCTGCTAACTATCAATTAAAAGATGAAAAAGGCAACTATAAAAATATCGGTA
Source organism: Clostridium amazonense (assembly GCF_056431285.1). NCBI lineage: Bacteria > Bacillati > Bacillota > Clostridia > Eubacteriales > Clostridiaceae > Clostridium > Clostridium amazonense. The sequence goes on from NZ_JBWKMH010000031.1 coordinate 79,751, forward strand.
AAATAGAACAAAAAGAAGGAAATAGTTTAGTTTACAGAATAGATGCTGAAGATTTATCAGGAAAATATACTTTAACTATTAAAGGAAACAAAATTCATGATACAAGTGTAGAAAAAAATTCTATGAAAGAAACTTCATTTGAACTTGATACATTAGATTCATTAGCTCCTTCAATGACTGCTATAAGATATGGTGGAGACAAAGATACTAACAAAATCTATGTAGAATTTAGTGAAGACATGAAAACAGAAGGTGAAGGATCTATATTAGATAAATCACTTTACCACTTAGAATATACTCAAGATACTAAAAATGATTCTAAAATAAATAAAACATTAGATGAAATAGAAGATGCTAAAATAGATTTAGATGGAAATAATTCTGTAGTTATAACACTTCCAGAAAATATAGTAGTTGATGATAATGGCATTGCAAAAGATGATGTAAAAGTTAAAGTTGGAAGAGTTTGTGATGCAAATGGTAACTTTGTTTCAATTAAAGATGGAATAACAAATATATTTGGTGATAATGAAAAAGCTGTAAGTGATAAAGAAATATTCTTATTAGAAGGTAGTAACAAAGGTAAAGGTGTTGATGATACTGATATATTAGAAATTGGTTCATCTGTAAATGTTACTGATACCGATGAAATGGAAGTATATTTAAGAGGAAAAGTAACAGCAGTAGTTCAAAATGATATAAAAGTTATGGTTAATGGACAAGAATGTGATGCTACTAAAGCAGATCCTGAAGCTTGCTTGTTAAAAGTTGCTGAAGGACAATATATCGAAGCTACTAGATTAAGATTAGAAGTGAAAAATGAGAAAGCATTCAATGGAGAAGATGTATTTGCTAAAGGAAGAAAACCAGAATCTATAAAATTTGGAAAAGATGCATTAACAACAAGCTTAGAAACTAAATCAGCAAAAAAAGAATTACAATTAAAAGTAGTTGATGGAACTGATAAAAAAGTTGTTAAATATGAAAAGAAATCAGCTAGAATGTATGTTAAAAAAGATACTAATGCAGCTACAAAAGTTACATTTAGAGTAACAACTCCAGTTAAATATGTAGACAAAGATACATTCAAAGTTGATGGATACAATGTAGACAGTGCAGAAGTATCAAAAGATGGATACACAATCACATTAAACCTTGATGGAAAAGGAACATGTGTACCATGTAATGATGCTGATATAGATGTTGAATTAGCTAAACCTATATATGACACTAATGACAACAAAACAGAATCTATGGATATATTCCAAATTGATATAGTAGAAGTAGAAAAAGTAGAAGTTCCTGAAGTTAAAGAATTTGCAGTTTCAGGTGCAGTTGTAACTGAACCAGGAAAAGAAGCAAATGTAACTCTTAAACAAGGAGATAAAGAAGTAGAAACTGTAGCAACTAAAGAAGGTAAATACACATTTACTAAAAAAGTTGTAGCAGGAGATTACACTTTAGAAGTTAAAGCAGAAGGTTATAAACCTGCAACTAAAGAAATAAAAATCACTGACAAAGATGTAGTTTTAGAAGCTATAACTTTAGAAAAAGAAGTTCCAGGAACTGATTTAGAAGCTATTGCTAAAAATGCAATTGTAAAAGTAGATCAAATTATTCCAGGAGTAAAAGCTGTAGTTGTAGAACTTAAAGATGTTGCAGATCCATCAGTATATGATGTATTTGTAAAAGATACAAAAATGGAATACAACTCAGAATTTAAAAAATTCTCATGTGAGATAAATGGTGAAATTAATGAAGCTCAAGTAAAAGATGCTTTAAGAGTAGTTTTAAAATAGTAAATTAATAAAAAATTTCAGACAATAAAGTATTTTATTGTCTGAAATTTTAATGACTTAAAATGTATTGAGAAGGGAAGTTGAAAGATGAATAAAAAAATATTTAAAGGTATGTCATTAGCTGCAATATCAACAGTTATAGTGGCAACAATGTCAACACCAGTATTTGCAGCAGTAGATGGAATTATAGTACAAGATAATGAAACAAAGAAATTAACACAATATGATTTAAAAGAAATAAAAGAATCTCAAATTCAAAAAATGATGGGCGGAGAAGGTAAATTATATAAAAGTTATCTTAAAAAACTAGAAAAAGGAAAAGTATATTCTTATCATGATGATAAAATAAATGATTATGTAGATGCAGCTAAAGCGAATAAAGCATATAGAGAAGGGTTAATGAGTGGAAATCATATAGCAATAGATGATTATACTGAAATTGCTAGTGCTGAGGCTATAATAGTACCAGAAGGAACAATAGTAAGAGAAACTATAAATGAAAATGGTGAAATAGTTGAAAATCCTATTAAAGAAATGATAAAAGCTAAAGAAGTAGTTGCAGTTAATGACAAAAGTTTCAAAGTAATTGGATTAGATGAAAAAATTAAAGATACTGATTTAAAAGATATGAATATAACTTTATTAGAAGGTGAAAATAAATTAGTTGCAACATATAAAGCTGAAAGCTTAAAAGATGGAGAAGCAACTTTTGTTTTAGACGGAGAAAATAAATTAGTTGATGCTGCTACATATACAGTTTCAGCAAAAAATATCACTTTCACTAATAATAAATTTGTAGCTAAAATTGTAGCTCCATATGTTAAAACTTTAGAGGTGACAACTCAAAATATACAAGCGATAAGTAATGTAAAAGTATATTTTACAACTAAAGACCAATATGGTGAGACAATAAAAATAACAGAGGAGAATACGAAAGAGCTTAATGTAAATGGTACAATAAATGGCGTTCCAATGCTAAAAACAGAAGTTGATGAAACTCATGCTAAAGATGGGTATGTAGAAATAAAATCAGAATTAAAAGAAGGAAATAAAGTCGCTTTAACATTCACTAATAAAATAGGTGAAAATGATGTTGAAGTTGGAAAAACTTTATATACTGTAATCAAGGCTGAAGATTCAGTAGCAACAACTATTTCAGATATGAAAGCTATATATGCTAATAATGTAAATGGACATGAATTAAATAAAAATGCAGAAGAAATATTAGCAGGAGATAAAGTGAATTTAAGTGCTATAGTTAAAGATCAATTTAACAATCCAATGGAAAATCAAGAATTAAGATGGGTTGTTGAAGAAGGCAAAGATCTTATAACAATAGAGGAAAAAAATGTAGATTTACAAGATGCAAAAGCGATAACATTTACAGCTAACAAACCAGGAAAAGTTAAAATATCTGCATATAATGTAACAAATGGTGAAAAAGTTACTTTCGAAAAAGAAATTGGTGCAACTAAATTAAATGAGATAAAAGTAAATAATAATAAGTTAGAAGTAACAGCAGATACTTTAGTAAATAAAGAAGAGAAAGAAATAGGAGTTATAACACAAAATAATGGTGCTGTATTGACTCCAAATATGATAAAATTTGAAGTTAAAGTAGAAAAAACAGATGTAGATATAACAAGTGAAGATATAGAAATTTCAGCTAAACTAAGAAGTGAATTTGATAAAAAGGCAACAGAAGATAATAAAAATGATATAGTTCTACTTGCTAAAACATCAAAAGTAGGCAAATATGATGTAACTGCTTATGTTGAGGATTCAAAAAATACAAAAATAAAATCTAAAACAATTTCATTAACAAGTACAATAGATACTAATATCGTAAGTGTAGATGATATTAAATTTGATGCTAAAGAATTAAAAGTTAAAAAAGATATTAAAAAAGATATTGTATTTAGAAATAAGTATGGTGAAGTTGTAGTTACAAACAATACAAAAGTTAATTCAAGTTCAACGAAATTAACAGCATCAATAGGAAAAAATGAAGATGGAACTAAAAATATAGTGACTTTAAATGCCACTGAAGCTGGTAAATATCAGATTACAATAGATGAGATGAAAGCATTTAAATCTTATACATTAGAATTCCAAGATACAAAATTAAGCAAAATAGATGCAGGAAAAGACATTACAGGTGTAGTTGCAGGTGATGCTGCTGATAAAGCTAAGTATCAAGAAATTAAATTTTTAGATCAAGATGGCATTGAAATTGAAACTAAAAAATCTGAAATTAGTGTTATTGTAAAAGATTCTGAAGGAAAGACAGTAACTGGTAATAATACAGGATTAGTCACTTTATTAAAATCTTATAAAGTAGAAGATGGCAAAGTAATTGCAGAACAGGCTACAGGGGATGATAATCCAGTAGTTGCATATAAAATACTTCCAAATTCAACTTTAAAAGAAGGAACTTACACTGTTGAGATTTCTTGTGGTGAAGTTAAAGATTCATTTAATGTAACAGTTGGAGAAGCTAGAAAACTTAAAGAATTAAATGTTACAACAGATACAAATACTATAGGTCAAGAGGGACTTTCAACAATTAAAGTAACTCCAGTAGATCAATATGGAAACTTTAAAAAATTTGAAATAAATAATTCAAATATTGAAATAAGTGATACTAATGTACTAGGAATAGTAAAAAGTGAAGAGATTGTAAAAGTTACTCCAATAGATAAAGATGGAAAAGCAACTACAGAAGAGAAAGATACAGTTGCATACACATTCAAAATTAAGGGGTTAAAATCAGGATTAGCTGATGTAAAAGTTAAAGATACTACAGAGGGTTCAAAAATTGAAGGAAAAGTATCAATAGAAGTAGTGCCAGCTGCATCAGTAGTAAAATCAATAGAATTTGTAAATGATAATATTGATAAAGATGGTAATTATAAATATAAATTACAAAAAGGTAATATAAAAGCAGCTGAATTTGGTATAAAAGCATTAGATGAAAAAGGAAATGAAATAGCTATTAATGATAAAGATATAACTTGGGTTTCAAGTGATAAAAGTATTGCAACAGTAAAAGATGGTGTAGTCACAACTGCAGATATAAAAGATGATAAAGACAAAACTGTTACAATAACAGCATCAGTAGGAAAAGTAGAGAAATCAATAACTTTAATAGTTTCAAAAGATGAGGAAACTTTAGTGCAAGATTCAGTGAAAATAACAGCAGCAGGTGATGTTACTGATTTAAGCAAAGTTGATGCAGATGCAACTAAAGAAGGAATACAAATTTCTCTTGATGGAGACACTGTTGATGGTGAAAATAATGAAAATGGAACTATAACATTAACATTAAATGGTATCAATCAATTTGGAAATGAGTGTACTACAACAACTGTTACTTCAGTTAAACCATTTAATGAAGAAATTATTTTAGCAAATAATTCAAAAAATACAGTTACAATAACTCCAAAGTCAGTAGGAAGTTCAACATTAGAAATATTAGTTGGAACTAAAAAAATATATGTTGATGTAAATGTAACAGAAAAAAATGCTGGAATTATAAAAGCAGAAGAAGCTAAAAAATTAGAAGAAGCTAAAACAGCTTTAGCTGGAGAAATTAAAGCTATTGAAAATGGCTATGTAAAAGTATCAGTTGATGGCAGTGATATAGCTACAGCTGAGAAGTGGACAACTGAAGCAGATAAAACAGCTTTAGAAAATGAAGTAGAAGCAGCAAAATCAGTTGTAGAAAACAAAGATGCAACTACAAAAGATGTAGAAGATGCAACTGCAAAATTAAAATTAGCTGTAAAAACTTACACAGATGCTCAACAAGATGGAACTAAAGCCGAATAATAAAAGTGCGAAACGTTACTTTATAAGCTAGAGATAGTGAAATGAGTGGAGAGCTAATGGAGTATGAGGGGAAGAGTATTTCCCCTTGTATTCAAAACAAAAAAAGTCATAATATTCGTATTAGCAAACTTTTTAGAAAATTAGCTTTCTAACTTCTTTATTGAATTGATAGGTGAAATTCCTATATGGGACAACAGCCAAAAAGTCCTATGCCTAATCCTCCTGCACATTTTTAGAGCTGCTTACTCTAAAGATGTGAAGCCAGGTGAAGACGTAACAGGTGAGAGTCCTGTGCGGGGTTCTTTAAAAGGCTGCTATGGTCAAGAAATCCTAATCCATGTTTAATGCGTTATAGAAGAAGTTCATGCTGTTAAATTAATAACCATACCTTCGGCTTGGCATGAACCAGTAAGAAATAAAAAGCATGAAAAGATATAATAAAATTTTGAAAACGTATAAATTGAGTTAGTATCTTTTATATGAAATAATGTCTTACTGAATTAGGAACAATTTAGGCTGTTAAACCTAATTTGTCTATATCGTTAGTGGAGACCTAAGGCAGTTAAAAAAAGGGATAAATAAAGGGGAACGTTTGATGCTGTATAAGGGGAGAATTAGTAGATTTAAAGATCCTTATACGGGCTCAGCAGGTTCATAGTAGTGTAGATTATATGCCGTTTGTATTTTACTGGTAACAGTAGAAAAGGATAAAACATATAGGAGCGAAGGAACCTAGTCAGTGTTATATATTTGCAAAGGTAAACAGTCATCAGGTGTTGGAGAGTGCCGCTAAAAGACTGATAAAATATAACTATTGATAGAACGCCGTATGCGATGAAAGCCGCACGTACGGTGTGGACCGATCGAAATCCTGTTAAAAAGATAGGATAGTGAGGGATGGTGCAAAATCAAATGATGCAAGTGTTACAAAAATAACTGTAAAAGGAACAGAGGCAACTGTTGATTCAAGTGATTCAAAAATATATAATGTAAAATTAGCAAAAGGAACAGTATTATCTGATCTTAAAGAAATTGATGTAGTAGCAATTGCTAAAGATAGTAATGCAAAAGTAGGAACACCAGTAACAAAAGATGATGGTAATACATGGACAGTAGAAGTTACAGCAGAAGATGGAACTAAAGTTAATTATACAATTAA
>NZ_JBWKMH010000031.1:86549-162586 GCF_056431285.1 Clostridium amazonense
GCAAAATCAAATGATGCAAGTGTTACAAAAATAACTGTAAAAGGAACAGAGGCAACTGTTGATTCAAGTGATTCAAAAATATATAATGTAAAATTAGCAAAAGGAACAGTATTATCTGATCTTAAAGAAACTGATGTAGTAGCAATTGCTAAAGATAGTAATGCAAAAGTAGGAACACCAGTAACAAAAGATGATGGTAATACATGGACAGTAGAAGTTACAGCAGAAGATGGAACTAAAGTTAATTATACAATTAATACAACAGTAACAGAGTAACTCTTTGGTATGTAATTATTTTCAAAAAATTAATAAAGTAAATAGGGAGGGATAGCCTTTGGGTTATCCTTTTCTTATTAAATAAATGAATAGAATTAATGAGTTTGAAGTATGCAAGATAATATGAAGTTAAAGCATCATATCAATAAATTCATAAATATATCCTAAAAAATATATAGAAATATCTTTATTATCAATAGAGGCAGTAATGCATATAGTTAGAATGCAAATATGAGTAAAGGCATTTCAGTTTTATACTGAGTTCATATTAATTTCTAGTTCTAAATTTTTGGATCATGAGTTATATATTTAACATTAAGGACATATAAGAAAAAATTTGTGTGAATTGAATAAAATGTATTCTTTTCTATGAATAATTAAGATAATAAATTATTACAAAGAAGAGTATTTTTTATAAAAGATATGTAAAAGAATTATCAATAGAATACATTAAGAATCAAAATTGTAGAAGTCCAAATGAATTTTTAAGTTCACTAAAAAAATTATTTAAATATGTCTTATAAGAAGTAAAAGGAACGAGTATAAGGCAATAATATTGTCAAGAATGTTTTAGTTTTAGAAAATATAACTTTATAAAGATTAGTACAGTCTTTGAAGCAAAACTAAACACTATTTAATTTAGTAATAGTAAATTCTTTTTTATAGGAAATATGAATTTAACTAGAGTATTTATGTTGAAAATGTTAAACTAAAAAGTAGAAGGCATTATAAGATTCAATTCTTAATATGCCTTTTATTATGCGAAAAAATATTAATTTAAAAACATAGATGAATACAAGCTTAAAAATGAAATTACTCTTATTTCAGTTGATAATGAGATAGTTGCAATGTTAGACACAAATTAACAATTAACAATGAAGAATAAAACTGAAGTATCAGTTTTTAAAATCAATTTTTACTATAATTTGCTAAGCAAATTAGTTAAAGCATATAAAAAAACTAGTTTTTATGTGCTTCTATTTTTAGATATTAGGAACAAAGTGAGTAATATATACTATAACTATTCACTTTTCGCTATTAATTCTTACTTAGTTCCAAATATGATAATAAAAATAAACTGTAACTGTAGTATTATCATTTGATAAAGAGATTAGTTTGAATTTGAGTTTGGAACCCTATATAACTCTCCAGAAATATAGATAACCTTTGCAAGTTTATATTATTGATAGAACGCTGTATGCCATGAAAGTGGCACGTATGGTGTGGTCCTGCCAAAATCCTTTGGATAGGTAGGGATGGTGAAAAAAGTTTTGAATTTTTAGATGGAAAAATTATAAAATACAATGGGAATGATGTAAATGTAATTATTCCTGAGAAAATAGATGGAAATATAGTTACCACTATAGGAAGTAATGCCTTTAACAATAAGAACTTAGAAACAGTAAAAATACCTAATACTGTTAAGTGTATAGAAAGTCAGGCATTTGCTAAAAACAAGTTAAAACATGTAGAACTTCCAAAATATTTAGAAGAGATGGGGAATTTAGCATTTGGAAACAATGAATTAACAGAAATAGAAATTCCAAAGACATTGGCAATTATACCAACAGGAGCATTTTCAAAGAATCAGTTAACTTCTGTAACAATGCCAGAAGGTGTTACCATGATAGGAATATCTTCATTTAAAGATAATAAATTAGAAAATGTAATTATTCCAACAACTGTAGAAAATATTAGAGCAACTGCATTTAGTCAAAATGATTTAAAAAATGTAATAATTCCTGAAAGAACTAAAGAAATTGGAAAAAACACTTTCAGTAAAAATGAAAATATAAAACTAACGTATAGTAAATTACTTAAAGTTATTGAAAGTGGACAAAACTTTAAAGTAACTGGGAAATCAGAAGAAAAAGTACAAAAATTGCAAAATTTTATTAAAGCTGCTGAAAAATTAAATGAAGAAGCTAATGCTAATTTAGAAGTTATAAACAAGGTAGTTGATGATGTTAATAAAAGCATATATGACTTAATAGATGAAAAAGATTTTAATTTTATTAATGGAAAGATTACGGAATATGTAGGTAGTGAAAAAGATGTAATAATTCCTGATACAATTGAAGGCGAGGCGGTAACTTCAATTGGAAGTAAGGCATTTAGAGACAAAAAATTAACCTCAGTAAAACTTCCAGAAAGTATCAAAACAATAGAAGATAAAGCTTTTGAAAAGAATAATTTGAAATCAATTAATCTTCCAGAGGGGTTAACATACATAGGAGCAGGAGCTTTTTCAAGTAATGAGTTAAGCAGTGTACAAATTCCTAAAAATATAAAAGAAATATCCATGGCATCATTTTCAAAGAATAATTTAAAATCTGTAATTATTTCAAATGGCGTTACAAGTATAGGAGTAGGTGCATTTACAGGAAATAAAATAGAAAGTTTAAATATTCCAGACACTGTTATCAATATAGGAAAAATGGCATTTCAACAAAATGAATTAAACTATATAAAATTATCAAAAAATACAGAAATTGTAGAAGTATCTTCATTTGCTAAGAATAAGTTAACTGAGGTAAATATTCCAGAAGGCGTTAAGATAATAGGTGATGCAGCATTTAGAGGAAACAACTTAGAAACTGTAAATCTTTCATCAACAGTAGAAAGAATTGGAGATACTGCATTTAATGGGAATAATTTAAGCAAGGTAACTATTCCTACTAATATTAAGCAAATTGGAAATGAGGCTTTTACAAATAATAATGAAGTTAAATTAAAGTATTTAAAACTATTACAAGCTATTAATGCTGGTAAAAGCATAAATCTAGAAGATAAAGCAGAAGAAAAAGTAAATAAATTAAAATTACAAATTGAAAAGGCAAAGGAAATAAATGAGAAAGTATATGCTACGGTAGAAGAAGTAAATGAAGTAGTTAAAAACTTAGAAAATGCTATAAAACTTTTAAATGAAGATTATTTAGCATGTAGTATAAAAGAAATAAAGCATTTACAGTTTAATAATGTTTATGTAACATGCGGAACTACAGAAACTGACTTAAAAGAAAAATTACAAAAGCAAGTTACAATAATAGACTCTAATAATACAGAACATAATTTAAATATAAATTGGTCAATTTCAAATTACAATGAAAATGTTGAAGATGAGTATACAGCAAGTGGAAGTTTTGAACTGCCTAAGGGAATGAATCAATCAAATCCACCGATAGAGCTTAAAGTGATAGTAAAAGTAATAGTAAATTCTAAAGAATGGAATAAAAAAGATTTCTTATTTAAAGGCACAACTATAGCTGGATTTTCTGACAAGGGAAAAGAAAAATTTAAAAATAATAAAAATGTAATTATACCAACAACTAATGAAGGTGGAGAACCTATAACAGAAATAGGTGATAAAGCTTTTTTAGGTACTTATGAAAGCAAACAAAATCCAGAAAAAGGTATAAATACTGTAAACATACCAGATACTGTTACAACAATAGGTTTAGAAGCATTTCGTTATAATTGTTTGTCTGCTATAGAAATACCAAGTAGTGTAACAACTATAAAACAATCAGCATTCAATGGAAACAAGATAAAATCTTTAGTTATACCTGATACAATAAAAAATCTAGAAGATGGAGCATTTACACTTAATGAAATAGAAAATCTTACACTTCCTAATACTTTAAAAGTAATACCAAAAGCATTTGCCTTTAATAAATTAAAAACTCTAGTAATTCCAGAGGGAGTAACTAAAATAGAAATGTTAGCATTTAGTGATAATTTATTAACAGAAGTAAAATTGCCTAGTACGTTGAAGTATTTATCTGGATTTAATAATAATAAGTTCAAAAGTATAGAAATTCCTAAAACTGTAACAGAATTAGGAGAAAAAGCATTTGCTAGTAATAAAATGACATCAGTAACTATTCCGGGAAATGTAAAAGTTGTAGGGTCAAGAGCATTTTGGAACACTTGGCATGATCAGTTTTTAACATCAGTTAATATAGAAGAAGGTGTTGAAAAAATAGATGAATATGCTTTTGCAAGTAATCAACTAAAAGATGTAAATCTTCCAAGTAGTTTAAAAGAACTTAGTTACAATGCCTTTTCTACTAATTTAGGATATGATGGTATAGTTCATTTATTTATAAAGGATTATAAAAATAATCTTAAGGAATCTAAATATAGTGTAATTAATCCTGCTAAATTGACTATTAAATATGTATATGAAGATAAAGTTTTAAAAGAAGAAGATATGTGGAAAAACCCTAAAACAGAAGAGTATTTTCATATAGGTGATAAGGATGTAAAAATTCAACCCAATTATGACAACAATGAATATGAGGTTATAAATAAAAATGAAATAAGTGTTGACTTAAATGATAAATGTAATGAGTGTATTATTAAATGCAATAAAAAAGATGTAATAGATAAAATAACTATTAAATCTATAGGAGAAGTTCCTTCACAAGTGGTTAATTTTGGAACTGATAAAAATAGTGTTATTGAAAAGTTAGCAAAGACAGGAATCATAATAGATTCAAATAACAATAAACATGAGGTAACTTTAAATTGGATAATGGATAATTATAATGCTAACAAGTCAGGTAAGTATGTTGCAATTGGTAAATTTAAGCTTCCAGAGGGTGTGAATCAAACAGAGCCAGAAATGAAATTACAGTTTAAATCAGAAATAGTAGTTAAAGAACAATTTGAAAATGAAGATAATGATAAGTGGAGTGTTGAAGACTTTAGCTTTTCAGGAACAACTATAAAAGGTTTTAGTGAAATGGGGGAAGAAAAACTAAAAAATAATAAAGATTTAGTATTGCCTATGGTGAATAATGAAGGAGAAAATATAACAGATGTTGGAGAAAAAGCATTTTATAACAAAGGATTAGTTAGTTTGAAAATACCAGAAGGTATGAATGGATTTGTAATACAAGCAGGTGCTTTTCAAGAAAATAAATTGAGTAAAGTATTTATTCCAGAAGGTGTTGAAGAAATATTAACATTTGCATTTTATAAAAATGATTTAACATATGTAGATTTTCCAGGCAGTGTAAGAAAAATAGGTAATCAAGCTTTTGCAGATAATAAATTAATTTCTATGACTATTGATAAAGGGGAGGGAACTATATGTTTAGATCGTTTCTCATTTTTAAATAATCAAATATCGTCTGTAACTATATTAAAAGATGTAAAGAAAATTCATGAAGATGCATTCCAAAATAATAAAGGAAGTCAACTTGATGAAAATAAGGTTCAAGTTTTTGTTGCTAAATTAGAGCATGAAAATAATGGATTATTTGAAACATCAAAATATCATAGAGTAAATCTTTTAAGTGTGGAATCAATAGAAGAATTAAAACCAATAGTAATAGAACTTGGAACAGAAAAGGAAGATATAGGGTTATATGAAAAAATGAAAATAAAATTAAATAATGGACATATAAAAGAAGTAAAGACAACATGGGTATGTGAAGAATATGATGCTAATAAATTAGGAGAATATAACTTTAAGGCTATATATGAGCTGCCAGAAGAAATGAAAGCAGAAAAGCCAGAAGTAAATGTTAAGGTAAGAGTTAAAGAAAAGTTAAATGACAGTGGATTAGTAGCATAAAAAATTGATATATTAGGTAAGAATGACTATAGGCTAAATATATACTAAATTTAGTCTATAGTTATTTATTTATATAAATATGTATTAATTTACATATTTTAGTTAAAATGATATAATTAGTTTGTTGGGATTTTAGTATATATAAAGTCTATTTGTATTATTTATTAAAGGGGTAAAAGGGAAATGAAGAAAAAAAGTAAGGTAATAATAAGTTCAATTGTGGCAATTATAATTTTAGTTGTAGTATTAGTAGGTGTTTTAAATAGTAAAGTAAAATATACTAAAGAATTTTCATATCTTCCGCAGTGTAAAGAAATGAAATTAGAGCAAAGTGAACCAGGAAAAGATGATCAGTTTGGGAATGCAGTTTATAAGGTTAAAAATCAAGATTATGATACATATTTAAAAAAATACGAGAAAATATTAAGAAAAGATGGATGGAAGATAAATAAAAATGAAAAACCATCAAGTATAGAAGCTGAAAAAGATAAACACATTTTGAGAATAAATGTAGTTGATTCAAAAGATAGTTTAACAGTATTAATTTGGACCAAGTAATAAAAAAAAGACTTGAAGTAGGTAGTTTTATTTTCAGGTCTTTTTTATTATGCAAAATAGTATATTAAAAAAAAGAAGCTAATATAGTCAAAATTTAAATCTATAAAATATGTAATTTATTAAATATTATGTAAAAAAATAATAAAAATGATATAATATATAAGAAATCGAGTTTCAAATTTAGGTTATTCATGTTTTATTTAAGACAATATATTAAAATTGTAAAAAGCAATTAGAAGTTTTTAATAAAGTTTATTGAAAAAAGGTTGGTGATTATTTGGAAGATACTAATAGAAATAGTGTTACAATTTCATGGGTTTTAGCTAGCATAATATTTTTAACTACAATAGTAGTAAGGTTTAATGTGTTAGATATACTAGAAGAGCAAGCGTGTGTGCTAGGAAAGAGAAGTTTTACAACAGATTGCTTTTATTATAGTAAAATGAAACTTTTATTATTTATTAGTGTAATATTATTAATTTATTTTACATATTTAGTAGTTAATAATAAATTGAAGTTAATTAAGAATAGAATATATATTTTTATGATAACGTATACTTTTATGATTTTATTATCTGCAGTTATATCAAAAAATAAATTCACATCATTTATTGGGATGATAAATAGGTATGAAGGAACAATTACATTAATATGCTATGTAATTTTGATGTTTGTAGCTATGAATATATCTGAAAATGATAAGGCAATAAAGATAGTTGTATTATCTTTATTATTAACAGCTACTTGTGTAGGAATTATAGGATTATTTCAATATTTAAATTTAGACTTTTTTAACACAAACTTAGGAAAGGCATTAATAGTATCTAATAAGGATAAAGAATTTAGAGATCAATTGAAGTTTTCTTTTGAAAAAGGAATGGTGTATTCAACATTAGGAAATCCCAATTATGTTGGTAGTTATACTTCAGTTTTAATACCATATATAAGTACATTTATGATATATACAAAAAATAAGTTACATAAAATTTTGTTTTTATGTTTAGATATTTTGATGATTATAAATTTAATAGGGTCTAATTCAAGAGGCGGAGTGGTATCTATTATATGTTCTAGTATATTAATCATTTTAATAGCTATAAAAAACAAGAAAATTTCACTAAGAAAATTCGCAATTATCATATTTTTGTTGATATTTAGTTCTGTTATAGTCAATAAAATTGCTGACAATAGAATAACTGAAAATATTGCCAGTATATCAAAGGAAATAGTAAATATGTTTTCAACTACAAAAGAGAATTGTGGAACAAGGGTAAAAAGTATTGATTTAATAGATAAAGATACGGTTGGATTTAGTGAGAATGATAAAAATTTATATTTAAAATTTATAAATAATAATTATATAGTAATAGATAATGAAAATAACATATTAAGCTTAGAACAAGATAAAGAGAATGGTTTTTTCAAAGTTTTAGATGAAAACTTTGAAAATTACATGTTTAAATTAGGCAATTGGAATGGAAATGAGGCTATTCAAGTAAAGGAAAAAGCTTTAGATGTAACTTTTATAAGAAAAAATGAAGAGTTACAGTATTTAAATTTAATTAATGGAGAAATTTATGAAGTTAGGGATGTTGAAAAATTAGGATTTGAAGGAAAGGAAAGCTTAGGTTCAAACAGAGGATACATATGGTCAAGAACAATTCCACTGCTTAAAAAAACATTAATTTTGGGATATGGACCAGATAACTTTGCAATACATTTTCCTAAGAATGATTATGTTGGAATTGCTAATTCATATCAACGTCAAGTAATAATAGACAAGCCACATAGTCAATATCTAAACATTGCAGTAAATACAGGCATTATATCCTTAATAATATATTTAAGTATGTATATATATTACATTACAAATAGTATAAAAATATATTCTAAAATAGAAGTGAATGATTTTAAAACTATACTTGGATTAGCTATTTTTGTTAGTATATTTGGATATTTAATAGTTAATATTTTTAATGATAGTGTATTAGGAGTAGCACCTTCAGCATGGATATTAACAGGAATGGGCATAGGAATTAATTATAATGTTAAATTTATAAAAAAAGAGTATTAAAAAGGGTTAAAAATGAAATTAAAAGATAAGAGGGGAAAAGAATGAATAAGAAAAATATGAAAATAATAACTGTAATTATTGTACTTATTATTATAGTAGGGGTAGGATTAAAATCAATTAGTAAAATGAAAAATAATGATTCGAATTATGTAAAAAATTCAAGTAATAAATTAGAAGGAGTATCTGATTATAGTGAGATATTAAAGAATTATGATATTGATCAAAAAGATATTAAAGAGATTAAAAAGCAAATTAAATTAGAAGAAGATAATGTAAAGAGAAACTTAACTTCAGAAGAAATAAAATCAATTATTGAAGAAAAAATCAATAATAATGATAAGGATTCTAAAACTAATGAATTAAAGAAAAATAGTGATAAGAATGGTGAAAAAGATACAGTTAATAAAAAAGAAAATCCAGATGTTAAAATATTAGTTGAAGATGGTGCTGTACAAGGAACAACAGCAATAGTTGTAGAACTTGTAGGGGTTAAAGATTCTTCTAAGTATGAAGTGAAAGTAGATGATACTAATTTAGATTATTATGTAGAAAGAAAAAAATTTGGAGGATTTGTTGAAGAAGTTTTAAATGAACAACAAGTTTCAGAAAAATTAAGAGTTAATTTAAAGTAAAGTAGTTTTAATTATAGATAAGTAAAAAAATAGAAAAAGCAAAAACTATTACGATGAAAATTAATTAAAATATGTAAAAATATGATATATAAATGTTTACCAAAGGTTATGTAAATTAAGGGGGAATTAAAAATGAATAGGAAATCATTAAAATGTATTTGTACATTGGCACTAGTTGGTATTATATCATCAGCAAATTTAACAACAGTATTTGGAGCTATAGATAAAATATTAATACAAACGGAAAATGAAAGTTTAGTACAATATGATCGTAAGGAATTACAAAAAAGCCAGATACAGAAATTAATGGGGGGAGAAGGAAAATTATATACAAACTATATGAAAGATTTGATGAGTGGAAAATTATTATCATATCATGATAATGAAAAGAATGATTACATAGATGCAAGTAAAGTTAACAGAGCATATAGAGTATCATTAATGGCAGGAGACTCAATAAAAATAGATGAGTATACAGCAACTGCAAAGGAAGATGAGATATATAAAGTTAAAAATGAAATTATTCAAAAGAAACTTAATGAGAATGGAAACATAATTGAGGAAACTATAAAGTCAGAAAATAAACCTAATGAAGATGTGAACTCAAGTATTAAACTTGAAAGATCAAATGATGGATTTTATGATGGAGATTTTCAAGTTAATTTTGATGGCGAGATAGATAAGGAATCGGCTGAAAAGCTAGAAAATTATAAAATGCAAGTAACAAGAAAAGAAACAGGGAAAACAGAAAATGTAAAATTGTTTGAAGTTAAGGTTAGAAATAAAAAGGCATGTATATCAACAGTAAGGCATTTAAATCTTAAAGATGAGGATGTAGTGAATCTTAATATTTCAAATGTAAAATATGAAAATGGAAATAAGATTGATAATACAAATATAAATTATAAAAAAGAAGTTAACATAGATCCAGTTAAATTGGCAGATGAAGGTAATTACTTCTATATGGGCAATTCATTAGATGAATTTGGAATAGATTTTAATAAAGAATTATTAAAAATAGACAATGGTGAAGATGTTCATAATAAATTATCAGAAGGTATAGATGTAGTATATAATGATGGAACAAGACCAGAAATTGAGAATATTGATTTTTTCGATTTATATTCTGGAGGAAAGGATTATAAAAACTCAGGTATATTTGTAAAATTTACTAAACCTTTAAAAGACAATGTAACTGTAACTATAAAAAAAGGAACATTAAAAGATAAGGATTATCAAGAATGTGATGATATTAAAATGGAAAGCAATATAAAGCAACAAATTGTAGATAGAATAAAAGTTATACATAGAAACACAGATATTATGGATGTTTTAAAATCATTAAAATATATTGATTTAATAGAAGATAAAACACCATTTGAAAAATATGACAGTTTATTAAAAATAAATCAAAATATAGTTGCTAATAAGTTTTTAGATTTAATTGATGAAAGAAAGTTAGGATATGATTATTTTGAAGATTTAAGAAATATATCAAAGTTTTTAGATGAATCATTAGAGTTATCTAAAAATGATATTGATAATATAATTAATGCAGATAATGCTGAAGAATTAACAAAACTAATGGATAACTTAAGAGTTGAAGGATTTTATAATGTTGAAGATGTTTATAAAGAAAAAATAGCAATGAAAATTTTAAATGAAAAAAATAATGATTTAAGCAAAATAGAAGAAATATTAAAAAGTGAATTAGTAGTTATTATAAATGAAAAATTAAATGAAATGAGCAAGTATGAAGGAAAAGAATTAGATGAAAAAAGCTTAGAGGAAATTAGAGGGAAAGTTGAAAGTATAAAAGAAAATAGAAAAAGTCTTACTTGTTTAGGTATGGGGTGGAATGAAATTCAAGATAAATTAGTTAAAAATGTATATCAAGTGGAAGACGATTTAGAATTTGAAAATTTTATTTTTAATTTAAAACAAGATAAACTTGGAGAAATTAACTATCAAGATAACATATTAGATAATATATATAGCAAAATGTCTTCTAAATATAAATATGGAGTAAAAATAGCAAATAGTGACAATAATATTGTTGGAACAGATGGTATTGTGAGTAAAAGCAATAGGGCTGAAGTTGTAAATCTTACATTAGATATATATAGATATGATGATGAGTATACTGATGATAAGGAAGTAGTTAATTTAAGATTAGATTTAAAAGCAAATTAATAATGAATTTTTAATATAATATAAATGAATGAACTAGTTATTTAACTGGTTCATTCATTTTTTATTTATTGAGAGTATTTTGGAATAAATTCCAAAATACAAAAAGATTGGTATTAAAAAATAAATTAACAAAAGTAAATTGAGATTTTTTAAAACGTAGCTAGAATTTGTTATTAACGTAGCCGGGATTTTAATCCCGGTGACCTGTGATGTGGATATAAATTACAAAATTACAATAAATCAAAGGCGAATAGCTGGGAATGAATTACGAGTTACAAAGCACATGAATTTCGGATTACAGGGAATTTGGATGTTATGTTTAAACGTAGCTGGAATTTCTATTTTATGTAGCCGGGATTTGAATCCAGGTGGACCTTAATATGGATATAAACTATAAAATTGTAATAAAACAAGGAGGAATATCCCGGAATGAATTCAGGGTTACAAAAAAATAGATTTCAATGCTGGTATCCCTTGATAGGGTAATAAAATTATAAATTGCAATTAATCAAATGGAAAGTGTCTTAGAATGAATTCCAGGTTACACAAAAAAACTTTCTTTTGCTGATTAATGATAAGAAAGTGACAAGGATTTAAGAAAAATGTCTAAAATGTAAGAAAAAGGTCAAAATAAGTAATAATAAAATATTTGAAATAAATATACAAAGAATATATAATTTTAATTGTAATTGAGGAAAAAATATTAAATTATTTAATATTATGAAAAATAAATTGTTTAAGATTTAAATATGGTTATTTTATAAGGGTTTATGTTGAATAAAGTCTTATAAAGTTTAGAAAAATATGAGATAGTCCAAACGCATTTTAAAATATATTAAGAATTTAAATTAAATATTATTACAATATTTAATTTAATTCTTGGTATAAATATAAAATGATTATGAATATAAATTTAAAAGTGGTAATTAATAAGGGTGTAATCTAGAACTTAGATATACATCATATAATAAGTAGGGAGTTATGATGTATAATCTGTATTTGGGCTCTTAGATTATGCGGAGCAAGTAGAGCAACCCACCTATGACAATAATTTTTAGTGAATTATTGTTATAGGTGTTTTTTATTGTGACATAATTTTTATATGGTCGGAATTGTGTCAATTCAAGTCTAAATTGAATTATCAATTAAAAAAACATATTAAAATAGCAAGTATCACTTCAAATTTTTAAATTGTGTCATAAATTCAGCTATGAATGGTAATGGTATAAAGGGAAATTTTATGTATAAGAGGGAGAGAATTTCATGAGAAAAGGGTCAAAAATTATTTCAACACTTCTTTTAGGGGCAACTTTAGGCTCTGTTGGAACAAGCGTATTTGCTGTCGAGTCAAAGGATGTTATTAGTGAAAAGTTGTTAGCAGGTGCTACAAGATATGAGTCAGCTATTGAGGTTAGTAAAGAGGGATGGAAAATTTCAGATACAGCAGTTTTAGTTAATGGAGCAGCACTTTCAGATGCTCTTGCAGCAACACCTTATGCAAAGATGAAGAATGCTCCAATTTTATTAACAGAAATGGACAAGTTATCTCAATCAACCAAAAAAGAACTTGAAAGATTAAAAGTTAAAAATGTTTCTATTGTTGGTGGTGAAGGTGTAGTATCTAAAAATGTAGTTAATGAATTAGAGGCTATGGGAATTAAAACTTTCAGAATATTAGGAAAAAATAGATTTGAAACTTCACTTAAAGTGGCAGAAAAATTAGATGCTAAAGCTGTTGCTGTTGTTAATGGATTAGATGGAAGACTTGCTGATGCAATGAGTATTGCTTCTCCAGCTGCAAAAAAAGGTATGGCAGTTTTATTATCAGATGGGAAAAGTTTAAGAGGTGCTGATAAGTTCGTAAAGGATAACGAAATATCTGAAACTTATGTTATAGGTGGAAATGCTGTAGTTTCTGATGAAAATGCAAATAGTATAAAAGCATTAAGAATTGGTGGACAAGATAGAAGAGAAACTAATGGAGAAGTTTTAAAGAAGTTTTATGATGAAAAAGAATTAAAAAATATTTATGTAGCTAAAGATGGTGCTAGTAAAGAAAGTGAACTTGTAGATGCATTGTCATCAGGTTCTTTAGCAGCAAAAGAAGGAGCACCAGTTATGCTTTTAGGAACAGAAGTTTCAAAAGTACAAAAAGAATTCTTAAAAGAAAAGCAAATAAAAGCTTTAACACAAGTTGGTTTTGGTATAAATGAAAAATCACTAAAAGAACTTTATGAAGTACTAAATGTAACTAAAGGAATTGAAGTTAGCACAGTAAAAGAGTTAGAATCTGCTGTAGAAAATTCAAAGTATGGGGAATTAATTAAGTTTACTCCAAAAACAGATGTTAAAGAGAATTATGAAATAAAAAGTAATAAAGAAATAGTTGTAGAGCTAAATGGTAATTTTAGTGGCGAAATTAAGGTAGACATGCCTAAAGGTGACGTTATAAATCAGGGCGAATTAAAGGGAAAAGTGATTTTAAATGAAATAAAAAGTGGAACACTTTTAAATAATGGAACAATACATAATATAGAAGTTAATGATAAAACAGGTTCATCAATTGTAAATGGTAAAAATGGAGTAGTAACTAAATTAACAATTGGGGAAAAAGTTAAGACATACATATCTGGAAACATAAAAGAAATTGTGGTTGAAGGAAAAAAATCTGAAGTGAAGCTTGGAGGAGAAATAAATAGTGTTAAAGTAAATGGCGAAGAAGCTTCAGTAAAAATAGAGAAAAAATCTAAAATAAAAAATGTTGAAATAACGGGTTCTGCAAAGGGAACAAAAATAAGTAATGATGGTAGTGTTACAGCTTTAAAAGTTAGTAGTAATGCAAATGATGTAAAAATAGATGTTACTAATGGAAAAGTTGAAAAACTAGAAGGTAACAAAGATCAAGTTATAGGTGGCGACAAAAATATAGGAACAATAACGAAACCATCTACTGGTGGTGGAGCAAGTTCTGGCGGAGGTGGTGGTACATCATCAAAACCTGAAACACCAGAAAAGCCTGAAACACCACAAGAATCAAAGCTTGATGAAGTAAAGAAAAATGCAAAAAATGATTTAAATAAAGAGTTAGAAAAATATAAGCAAGAAGATTATACTGTTGATAATTTTAATAATATAAACAAAATAAAAACAGATGCAGAGGCAGTGATAAATGAAGCAAAAACTGAGGAAGAAGTAAACACTATAAAAGTAAATGCAAGTAATGCAATGAATTCAGTAAAAACAATATTATTTGAAGTTAAAGAAGAATTTGTTTTAAAAGTTTCAGAAGTAAATAGCAAAAATTTAATAGAAGATAACTACACAGTAGAAAGCTTTGAAGCATTACAAAATGCACTAAACTTTGATGTTACAGGCAAAACAGTAGCAGAAATAAATGAAGCTGTAGAAACTATAGAAAAAGCATTAGAAGAATTAAAAATTTCAGATTTGAAAATAGCTAAAGATGCAGTAGAAAAAGCAGAAAATACAATGAAGTATGAAGATGTAGAAGCTGCAAAAACATTAACAGGAAAGCTTCCAAGTGGAGAAGTAAAAGACAAACTATTTGAAAAAATGTACAAAGCTATAACAATAAAAAATGAATTAGGAACAACAACTATACAATTCCCATATGAACTAAGAGAATTTAACATGACAGTTAAAAATGGAGAAGAAGAAAAAACAGTAAAAATAGTAGTTGATGACTTAAAACATGAATTAGAAGTTGAAGGCTTAAAAGCATTTGCATCAGAAAAAGGCTTTGAATACAAAGACTACAAAGATGAAAATAACAATGTTGTATTTACATCATATGTAGAAAATGCATCAAGAATAAGATTTGTAGACAATGAAAACTCTGATGAAATAATGAAAATAACTTATAAAACAATAAAAGAATCAGAAAAAGAAATGAAAGAAGCTACTGAAATTTTAAATGAAAAAGTAAATGAAGTTGAAAATAAGAACTTACTAGAAGAAGATTATACAGTAGAAAGCTTTGAAGCATTACAAAATGCACTAAACTTTAATATTGAAGGAAAAACAGTAGCAGAAATAAATGAAGCAGTAGTAGCTATAGAAAAAGCAGTAGAAGAATTAAAAATATCAGACTTAAAAATAGCTAAAGATGCAGTAGAAAAAGCAGAAAATACAATGAAGTATGAAGATGTAGAAGTTGCAAAAATATTAATAGAAAAGCTTTCAAATGGAGAAGTAAAAGACAAGCTATTTGAAAGAATGTATAAAGCTATAACAATAAAAAATGAATTAGAAACAACAACTATACAATTCCCATATGAGCTAAGAGAATTTAACATGACAGTGAAAACTGGAGAAGAAGAAAAAACAGTAAAAATGGTAATTGATGGCTTAAAACATGAATTAGAAGTTGAAGGCTTAAAAGCATGTGAATCAGACAAAGGCTTTGAATACAAAGACTACAAAGATGAAAATAACAATGTTGTATTTACAGCATATGTAGAAAATGCATCAAGAATAAGATTTGTAGACAATGAAAACTCTGATGAAATAATGAGAATAACTTACAAAACAGAAAAAGATGCAAAAGTAGAAGATAAAAAAGAATTAGATAATGCGCTTGAAGCAATAAAAAATAATTCAATAAAACTATCTTTTGAAGAATTTAATAAAAAAGAAAATAGACTAGAAAAGACAAAAGAATACGTAGACAATCTAGTGGAAAATAAAAATATTAAAATTAGCGTAACTAAATGTGATAAAGATGATTTCTACAAGGTTAGTTTGAAGTTAAATAAAGAAAGTGTAAATAAAACAATAGAAGTAAAATACACAACATCACCACAAGTTGTAAGTATAAAAGCAAAAAAAACAAAGATATCTTCTATAGGTGAATTTTTTGACAATTGGGTAAACACAAAATATAGTTCTGTAGAAATAGAATTAAATGAAAATGTTGAAATAAATAAAAATGAGGATTTAAAGAGTTTATTTGCTATAAATAATGGAAAAAAAAGTGTTCAAGTAGAAAGTGTAAACCTATATGAAAATATAATAACAATTAAATTAAAACAAGCTATAAAGAATATAGACAAAGTAAAAGTATCATATAAAGGTGAAGAAATAGGAGCAATAAAAAATAAAGATGGTAATCCATTAGAAAACTTTGAAGAAAAAATAAGCAAATAAAAAAATGAGGTAGGAGGTAAACTCCCGCCTCTTATCTTTTGAATAAGGGGAATAGGCTCAGACTTTATTTGTTTATAACGTAGCCGTGATTTGTTTTTTTTCGTAGCCGGGATTTCAATCCCGGTGAACTATGATGTGGATATAAATTATAAAATTGCAATAAATCAAATGGTAGTGTCCCGGAATGAATTCCGGGTTACAAAAAGAATGAAGTTGAATTCTAAATAAATGGGAAATTGTTTTTCTATGTAGCCGGGATTTCAATCCCGGTGAACTATGGTGTGGATATAAATTATAAAATTGCAGTAAATCAAATGGTAGTATCCCGGAATGAATTCCGGGTTAGAAAAAACGAGGGGGATTAAATTTATGCTTAGAGAGGTTGATGGTATGAACTGGGAAAGTGAATTTTTAAGTAGCAAGCAGATTAATATGTTAAAAGAAGCTAGTTATGGTGTAAGGGAAAAGTCAATTATGGACACATATAAAATTTTAAATGTGACTAGAGGTACAAAAGTAGAAACAGTAAAAGAATTGCAAGCTGCTATAAAAGTAGCTAAAGATGGATGTTTGATTAGATTTATTCCAAAAGAACATATAAAAGAAGCATATGAAATAAAAACAGATAAACAAATAGTGGTAGAGCTAGTTGGTAAACATAGTGAAAGAATAATAGTAAATATGATAAAAGGAAGCATTATAAATCATGGAATTATAACAGATGTAGTAGTTATTGACAATATAAATAATGGAACATTTTTAAACAATGGAATAATAAACAATATTAAGGTTAGTGATAAGGCTAGTACATCAATTATAAATAATAAAGCAGGCAAATTAGATAAAGTAATAATTGGAGAAGATACAAGAGTACATATACATGGAGATATACAACAGGTTGGAATTGAAGGGAAAAAATCTAAAGTGGAGATAGATGGAGATGTAAAGACTTTCAAATTAGAAGAAAAATGTACTGTACTAAAGGAAGATAAGAAAAATGATGACATAGAAGATTTAGATGTAAAGAATAAAATATTAAGAGGCGAGGAGGTCTTAAAATTAATACATGATAAAATAATAAAGTTACCATTTGAAGAATTTATAGATAAAAATAATAGATTAAAATATGTAAAAAAATATGTTAAATCTTTAGTTAGAGATGTTGATATAAAAGTAGCAGTTACAAAAACTTTTAAAGAAGATGTATATAATATAAAACTAAAATTAAATCCAGCAGAAGTAGAAAAGAATATAAAAATTAAATTTACTATATCACCAGAAGTTAAGGGGATATCATTTAAAAAAATGGGGAAACTTTGGTGGAGTGAAGAAAGTATAGAAATAAGTTTAACAGATGACATAGTTATAAATAATGAAAATGATTTAAAAAAGGCATTTCATATTTATGAAACAAGAAAGAAGATACATATAAATAATATTAAAGCAGAAAAAAATAAAATAATACTATATTTAAATAGTAGTGTAACAAATCCTAAAAAATTGAAGTTATATTACATAGGAGAAAATGAAAATATAATTCAAAATAAAGATAAAAATATACTAAGAGATTTTACAAGAAAAATAGGGTAGTAGATAGAGAATGGGGAATCTATCTGCTACCTTATTTTTTTACGTAGCCAGGATTTTTAAAAATGTAGCCGGGATTTTAATCCCGGTTAACTATGATATGGATATAAATTATAAATTTGCAGTAAATCAAATGGTAGTGTCCCGGAATGAATTCCAGGTTACAGAAAAGATGAAATTGAAAGGTTGAAGAAAAATTAAAAACAATGCTTAAATGTAACTAGGATTTTTTAGAAATCATATATGAGATTTATTTTTTTCGTGCCGGGATTTCAATCCCGGTGATTTTGGTTATGGGAATAAATTTAAATTAAAAGTAAATTAAAAGTCTTATCATTTTCATAAAAAAAAGTATAACTAGAGTAGAAATAATCTTTATATTCGTATGCAATGTTAGCTTTTATTGGATTATTGTGTATATAATTCATAATACTGCTAGGCTCAAATTCATTTTTGATTATATTATCATAAAAACCTTCTTGAAATATTGATGTAGAATTATTTTTTGAAAGTTCATTATAATATTTTGAGAAAGTTCCTTTTAGCAATTTCATAAATGTAGATATAGAAATGTTATTGCTAATTTGGATGATGAAATGAATATGACTAGGCATAATGACAAATGCATATATTTTACAGGAATATTTGAGTTTATAATATGTTATTAAATTAATGAATAAATCACAAGCTAATTTATCATTAAATATAGGTTTTCTATTCTTAGTTATTGTAGTAATAAAATATACATTATTAAGTTCATTATAATGCTGTAATTTCATCTAAAACACCACCTAAAATAGTTATTACTTTAAGTAATATCCATTTAATTTAGATATAAACATATTTTATAAAAATCATAGTATAAATTTATTTTTTTATATCAGGAATTTATTTTAAAAAGTAATAGGAGTATGTTAAAACCTAGATGGGATTTTCTTAGATGTAGCCGGGATTTGTTTTTTTCGTAGCCGGGATTTTAATCCCGGTGGTCTTTGATGCGGGAATAAAATTATGAAGTGTAATGAATTAAAAGAGAATATCCCGGAATGAATTCCGGGTTACAAAAAATATGAATTCCGGGTTGCAGAAAAATTGGAGATAATGCTTAAATGTAACCAAGATTAAAAAAAATGTATATGGGATTTGTTTTTTCGTAGCCGGGATTTCAATCCCGGTGATCTTTGATATGGGAATAAAATTATGAATTGTAATGAATTAAAGGATAATGTCCCGGAATGAATTCCGGGTTACAAAGGAGTGGAATTTAATTTTCAATATATGGGAAATTATTTTTAATGTAATATGATCATGTTGAAACGTAGCCGGGATTTCAATCCCGGTGATTTTGGGTATGGGCATAAATTTATGAATTGTAATGAATTAAATAGAAACGTTCCCGGAATGAATTCCGGGTTACAAAAAATATGAATTCCGGGTTACAGAGGGGTGGAGGTGGAAGTGAATTTTAAATACGTAAAAATACATTTTGAACACTAAATAATTATGATAATAATATAAAATTAAACTTGGAAATTTATTGAACGAATATAATAACAAATGGATTATTTTATATAAAATATATTATATTGTATTTTATGTTAAAATATTATTAAAATGAAATGATTAGTATATTTAATTAAAGTGTTGATTATGTTTATATGAATTTTAATATAATGGATATTCAATAAGAAATTTAATTTATAAAAGGGGAAAGAGAGAATGAGAAAGAGTTCAAAGGTTATTTTATCATTATTAATTGGAACTACGTTTTCCAGTGTAGGATTAACGTGTTTTGCTGGTGAATTTAATAATGTTATAAAGGAAAAATTATTAGCTGGTAAAAGTAGATATGAATCAGCTATAGAGGTTAGTAAGAGTGGATGGAGTTATTCAGACAATGTAGTACTTGTTAATGGAGCAGCACTTCCTGATGCTCTTGCAGCAACACCATATGCAAGAATGAAGGATGCACCTATATTATTAACAGAAAGAGATAAGTTAACTACATCAACAGAAGCAGAACTTATTAGATTAGGTACTAAAAATGTAACTATTATTGGTGGCGAAGGTGTAGTTTCTAAAAATGTAGAAAATAAATTAAAAGGTATAGGGATAACTATATCTAGAATTGCAGGAAAAGATAGATTTGAAACATCAATGAAGGTTGCAAGAAATTTAAGCATAAATTCAGTAGCAATTGTTAATGGGTTAAATGGCAGAATGGCAGATGCTATGAGTATTGCAGCACCAGCAGCAGAAAGAGGAATGGCTATATTATTAACTGATGGCAATGATTTAAAAGGTGGAGAACAATTTTTAAAAGATAATTTAATAAATAATATTTATGCAATTGGTGGCGAAGGTGTTATATCTAAAAATATAGTGAGTAGGGTAAATGCTAAAAGAATTGGTGGTGTAAATAGATTTGAAACTAACGCATCGGTGTTAGAAACATTTTATCAAAATAGTACACTAGGTAATATTTATACTGCTAAATCTGGCATTGAAAATGAAGGAAATCTAGTAGATGCATTATCAGCAGGTGCATTAGCTTCTAAAGAGGGAGCACCTGTTATGTTAATAGGAAAAGAGCTATCTCAAGGTCAAAAAGATTTTTTGAGTGGAAAACAGGTTAAGTCCATAACAAAAGTTGGATATGGGGTTTATAGCTCAACTATAGAGCAAATGAAAGAAAAATTAAATGCTGTAAAAGGTATTGAAGTTCATAGTATTGAACAACTAAAAAGAGAACTTTCAACTGCTGAAGAAGGTGAATTAATTAGATTTAATTCATGGGGAATAGAAAAAGAAAATTTTAATATAGAAACAAATAGGAATGTAACTGTAGAATTAAATGGAAAATTTACAGGAAAGATAACTGTGAATATGCCTAATGGAAATATTGTTAACAATGGAGAATTAGCAAATGAAATTATTATAGATGAAATTAATAATGAAGAGTTTATTAATAATGGCAAAATAAAAAGTTTAACTATAAATGATAAAAGTGGAGCAACTATATTTAATGAAATTCATTGGAAAACAGATAAGATAACTGTTGGAAGAAGTGCTAAAGTAAAAATCACAGGAAATGTAACAGATATTATTATTGAAGGCAAAGATTCACAACTTAAAATTAATAGATTATCAGAGATAAATAAGGTGCAAATAAAGGAAGCTGCACAAGGAGCATTTTTAGAAAATGAAGGAACCATAAAAAATGTTACTGTGGATAAAAAGGTACAGTATGTAATGATTGAAAATACTAACGGAAGGATTAATCATTTTTATGGAGATCAAAACTGTGTAATT
This sequence comes from Clostridium amazonense, assembly GCF_056431285.1. Lineage (NCBI taxonomy): Bacteria > Bacillati > Bacillota > Clostridia > Eubacteriales > Clostridiaceae > Clostridium > Clostridium amazonense. The sequence goes on from NZ_JBWKMH010000031.1 coordinate 107,932, forward strand.
GGGGGAAGAGTGAATATAGGATCAGGTGTTACTAATAATGATAGTGATAATGAAAATAATAAGTATACAGTAGAAATTATTCCGTTATATGATGATATAAAAGTAGACAAGGCTGATGTTATAATTGAAAGATTTGGAGATGTAATAGAACCAGAATATGATGGAACATATAGCTTGAAAAAGGGCAGTTACACTTATAGGGTAAGAAAATATGGCTTTGAAGAAGCTAATGGAAGTTTTGGAGTTAATGGTGATAGAAAAGTTTATGTTGATTTAAAAAAAGAAGGAGAAAAACCTACAGAACCGGAAAAACCAGTAGAAATTAAAAAAATAGTAAAATTTAAAGCTGCAAATGGAAAAGAAAGTTTAGATGGAGCATCAATAGTAGTAAAAAATCAAGATAAAACATTTGAAAGTGAAAATGATGGAAGTTATAAGTTAGAAAAAGGTAATTATAGTTACGTTATAAAAAAAGAAGGATTTAAAGAATTAAAAGGGGAATTTCAAATTAGTGATAGTGATAAAAATATTGAAGTAGCATTAGAAAAGGAAGAAATTCAAAAACCTGATGAACCTAAAGAAACTAAAAGAACTGTTAACTTTAAAGCTAAGGATGGAAGCGAAAACTTAGACGGAGCATCTATAGTTGTAAAAAAAGATAATATTGAAATAAAATGTGAAAGTGATGGAAGCTATAAGTTAGAAAATGGTATATATATTTACATTGTAAAAAAAGATGGCTTCAAAGAATTAAAAGATGAATTTAAAATTGAGGATAATGACAAAATTATAGAAGTATCTTTAGAAAAAGAAAAAATAGAAAAACCAGATATAATTAAGTATGTTATATCCGGAACAGTAAGCTGTGAAAATGTAGTAGTTAAAGATGCAGAAATAATATTAAAGAAGGATGGAAATATAATTGAAAATATTAAAAGTAATATAAAAGGAGAATTCACAGCTAAACCAATAGAAGAAGGTAATTATGCATTGGAAGTCACTTCTAATGGGTATAAGAAAAAATTATTAAATTTAAAAGTATCAAGTAATTTAAAAAATGTTAATATTAACTTAGAAAAGGAAGTTGAAAATGAATTAGAACAAATAAAAAAGAATGCTATAGTTTCTGTACAAGATGGAGCTCTTATGGGAACAACAGCTATAGTTATAGAACTTACAAATGTTAAAGATCCTTCAATGTATGAAGTAAGTGTTAAGGGGATTAAATTAGACTATAATAAAAAAATGAAAAAATTTGGTGGGTTTATTAATGAGTCTATAACTAAAGAAGAAATAATAAAATATATAGAAATATCTTTAAAATAGAAGTATATATATTTAATGATTTAGAATGTAATAAAAAGAAAATAATATTATTTAAATTAACTAAATTTATAATAAACTAAGACTATATTCGGCTTATATTAAAAATAATTAGTTGAATAATATAAATAAAGAGTGATTTTAAAAAACTAAAAATCACTCTTTTATATTATATAATAATTTTTCTTTATATTATGAAATATCTATTTAATAGTTTTAAAGTCTGCAGTTAAATTACTTAAATCAAAAGATGAAAGATCATGAGATTTGCAATCTACTATGAAATTTATTAATTTTGCTTTATATGCATTTACATGAACATCACTAACTTTCAATACTGCTGAATAAATTATAGCTTTATTATTATCGTATATATTTAGTGGTATTTGTTCTAAAGTAGCTTGTTGATTATTACCATTTCTTATCAATATAGTTACCTTAATGTTTTTATCATCTAACAATTCTACTGAGTAAACTTTAATATCTAAATTACCCTTTTCAAGTGGTTGAAGAGTATTAAGATAATTTTCAAGGAATGTTTTTGCTTGGATATCCATATTTGGAAAATCATCATATTCGATTTTAACTGTTTTCATAGCTTTTATAGTATCTTTAAATACTATTTTCCACTCTTTATTTAAAATCTTAACATCAGACAGGTCACTTTTAGAGAAAAATAGTTCATATGGTCTTGCACTATGAGGTGGAATATCTCCTAAATCTTTTAGATTAAATATTTGAGTTGATACTATGTTATTGTTTTGATCTAAAAGAGTTAAAGGCACCATGTCAAAGTTGATAGGTACGTTAAGCCCATTTCTAAAGAAAACTCCTACTTCTATCTTATCGTTAGCATCAAATATGTAAGAGGTGGATATGTTGATATCGTTTTCTTTGATAGGAGGAAGAGTTGATAATTCATCCTCTAGCATTTGTTTTTTTATCTTTGAAATAGTTATTGAATCATGTTCCGTTAAAGATAAATTTAGTTTTTCAATTTTTGTGTCCATAAAACCCCTCCATGATATGTATTTGTTTAATTATTATACCATATTTATAAATAATTTCCAAAATGTAAAGAGAAAAACCAAGCACGAACGCTTGGTCTTAACTCTCTTTATTATATTTAATTCTACTATCCCTTTAGGGAGTAACCTAACTAGGATATTGTGCTAACGTAAATTAAAATACTATACAATAATTAGAAAAATTACATTATACTAATTATTTCGAAAATAACAAATGTAATGTAAAATAATATATTTTTAAAAAATATATAACAATAAAATTTATGATAAATAGGAAATTAAATACAATAAAAAAATTACTATATTTAAAAAATTTACCATACCATAAATATATAATAAATGTCTATTAAAGTCAAGTTAAAACATATAAAATTTACCAAATAAATATAACAGTTTATTCATAAGATATATAATATTTTTTTAGAAAAGAGGTGTTTGTTTTAGTGTGAAATTGAATAAATAAAATTAAGGAATGATACAGGGAATGACTTTGCGTGTTTAGTTAAATATATTATTTTTCGTAGCCGGGATTTTCTTAGATGTAGCCAGGATTTGTTTTTTCGTAGCCGGGATTTCAATCCCGGTGATCTTTGATACGGGAATAAAGCTATAAATTGATAATGAATCAAGGGAGAATGGTCCGGAATGAATTCCGGGTTACAGAGGGATGAAATTGAATTTTCAATATATGGGAAAATATTTTTAATGTAATATGATCATGTTTAAACGTAGCCGGGATTTCAATCCCGGTGATTTTGGTAGGGAAATAAAACTATAAATTGGTAACGAATCAAAGGATAATATCCCGGAATGAATTCCGGGTTACAGAGTGATGGAATTAAATTTTCAATATATGGTAAAGTATTTTTAATGCAATATGATCATGTTTAAACGTAGCCGGGATTTCAATCCCGGTGATCTTTGGTAGTGGAATAAAATTATAAATTGGCAATGAATTAAATGATAATGGCCCGGAATGAATTACGGGTTACAGAGAAGATGAATTTTGGATTGTAAAATATGGAAATTGAGGGTTATAGAAAAAAGGATTATACTTAAATGATACAAGATAGATTGAGTTCTTGTTACAGTTTATATAACTTCAATTATATATATGGCAAAATACATATAATATAAATTTTATTTTATAAATGAATATAAATTTAAATATTTTTTGAAAAAAATTCATTTAATGTATTGCATATATTACCAAAAGTGAGTAAAATATATTATAGATGAAAAAATGACTTCGGTACATTTTTAAGTGAATTTATTTTTATTAAAATTTATATTTTTTTATGTAATTAATTTGCCAGCTAAAATTAATTGGGAGGGATGGCTGATGAAAGGTAGTTCAAGAGTTATTGCATCAGTAGTAACTGCAACAATGTTAGCTACTAGTGCTAATTTGACTGTATTTGCTAGTTCAAGTAGTTCAGATGGTCAAATAAGAGAAAAAATAGTTAATATATCAGGAGAAACAAGATATGAAACTGCAGTTGAAGTGAGCAAAGAATGGGGCGAATGTGATACTGTTGTTTTAGTTAATGGAGAAAATATAGTAGATGCATTACCAGCATCGCCATATGCATATAAGATAGATGCACCAATATTATATACAGAAACAGATAGATTAACACCAGTTACAAGAAACCAAATAAAAAAATTAAAAGCTAAAGAAGTTGTAGTTATTGGTGGAAATGGTGTAATTAGCGAAAATGTAGTAAATACTTTAAAAGGAATGAAACTTTCAGTTAAACGTATAGAGGGAAAAGATAGAGTTGAGACAGCAGCAGAAATTGCTAAGCAAATGGGAGATTTTGATGACGTTGCAATTGTAAATGGTATGACAGGTATGGCCGATGCATTATCAATAGCAGCACCAGCAGCACAAAATGGAATGCCAATACTTTTAACTAATGCTGGTGGAGATAGTTTAGGAAGCGGAAAAGAAATAGCAGATGAAGCTAAAATCCAGTATATAGTTGGTGGAGACGGTGTTGTTAAGTATTCATTAGAAGATTCACTTGATAATGCTGATAGATTAGAGGGAATCAATAGAAATGAAACAAATGGAGAAGTTCTTCAAGAATTCTATTCAAATGGTCAATTTGAGAATTTATATATATCAAAAGATGGAAGCAAGAAGGCATCAGAGTTAGTTGATGCATTGACAGTTGCACCATTAGCAGCTAAAAATGAATCACCATTAATGATTATAAATAATTCAATATCAACTAAACAAGAAGCATTTTTAAAGAATGTAACAGCAGATAAAATAACTACTGTTGGTGGAGGAGTAAGTAAAGTTAATGTTCTTAGAATATTTAAGACATTACAAGAAAATAGAATAGTATCAAATCTAAAACCTATATTCCCAGATTTAGATGATGCTGAAGCGCCAACAATAGAAAGTGTAAAATATGGTGGAGAAAAGAACAATAAAATATTTATAAATTATAATCAAATGATGAGCACTTCAGGCAGAGGATCTGTAAAAGATAAGAGCCTTTATGAGATAAATGTTAATGGACAAGGATATAAGTCTATAAGCAGAATATCAGGTGCTACTATAAAAGATAGTATAGGAAATAGAAATGTTACAATAACTCTACCTAAGTCTGTATTAGAAACAAATACAGGTAGCAAAGAAAAAACTAATTCTGATTCAGTTAAAATAAGAGTAGGAAAAGTGAAAAATATTAAAGGTAAAGTTTTAGATACAAGTGCCTTAGATAAAGATATAAAAGCTGAATTTGATGGAAAGGTATCATTAAATTCAAGGGAACCAGAAGTTATAGATTCTAGAAAAATAGATATATACTTAGATGGTGAATTTATAGGTGTTAATAAAGTTGATTTATCTAAAGTATATTTAGATATAGATAAGGATAATATATCAACAAATGGTTTAGGAATTAGTAATAGACCAGAAATTTTAACAGCTTATACTAGAGGGGTTAGTTCAGATGTTTGTAAGGTAACAGTTATTTTCAAAAATAAAGTTTTTGAAGATGATGGTACAAGTTCTGTATTAAAAAATATAGAATTTAAAGAAGGTGCAATAAAAACAAAACTTGGAACTCCCTGTGAAAATTTCAAAGTAGCTATAGAAAAGGGAAGCTCTACAGGTGGTGGAAACACTGGAATTGGTACAATAGAAACAACACAAATACCGTTTGTAGATGGAAAAGAAGAGTCAGCAGCTAGTGAATATACAACAAAATTAAAAACTGTATTAGCTAAGCTTTCAGGTATTGAAGCATTATCTAAGTTTGAAAACTTACTTTCAATAAATGGAGAACCAATAGATGTAAACTTTAGTGAAAATAATAAATTTAAAGATTATAAAATAAATGTTGATAATAAAATTCCTGAGTTTATAAAGAGTGCAATGGAACTTAAGAAAAATATGACCGATAAAGACGGAAATGTAAATATAGGAATGTCTGATAAAGAATTAGCAGTAATAATGAAAGCTAGTCAAATAAATCCAAAAGAACATCCTGAAATGTTTACTAAAGAGGAAATGGAACTTTTACCAGCAGCAAAAGCTAAATATGAAGGTTTAACTAAAACTTTAGAACCTATGTTTGCAGCTATAAATAATCCTATAATACCAAATTTCGATGAAAGTGGTAAGGTAATAAATTTAACTATAGTATCTCCAATATATTCAATGATTGGCAAATTGGATATGAATGGAGTAATGACTGTAGTTGGAAAAATGGTTCAATCAGGAGAGGCATTAAATGAAGATAAAACTATAAATTATGATAAAATAATTGCTAAACTTGAAACTATGTTAAATGTTATAGGACCAAAGAATTTTGAAACAGCCATAGGAAATAATGTAAAAGTTGCATACAACAACGGATATAAAGAACCAGCTAATTTAGCAGTTTTCATAAGTGATGTATATACAGAAGATGTTAAAAATATTGTTGAAAAACTAGAAAAGTTACTACCAGAATTAATGGGTAGTGGAAGTATAGCAGATAAAATTAGTACTATAAAATCAAATTTAAGTATCAAGGAAATGTATACAATTTTAGAAACAGCTAAAAAACTTCCACAATCATTATTGTGTACAGGTGAAACAAATAAAGTTGTAGCTGAAGTTACAGCAGCAACAAAAGCAGAAGCTGGAATTAAATTTACTTCAGGAACTATATTTGAAAAGCATATTGTAGTAGTTGTAAATTTAAATGGTAAAGAAGAAGAAATAAAAATAACTATACCATCAAAAGCAACATCATTAAGAGTTGCAGATACTGTTAGAAATGTATTAAGTAAAAATGATGGAAAGTGGACAGAAAAATATGAAGTAAAACCTGGAAAAGACAACAATGTAATATTACAAGCTAAAAAAGCTGGTAAAACAGGTGATACTTTAAAAATAGCATTAAAGTAGAGATATAAATAAAATATTAATAAAAAAAGACTTAACGCAAAATGTTAAGTCTTTTTTTATTTTATAAAATAAATTTTAAATTACATCATACCAAATATGAATTTGCTGGAATGAATTCCAGCCTACAAAAAACATGAATTCCGAACTGCAAAGAAGATGAATTCCAACCTACAAGGTTAGGAAAATTTTAAAAAATGATATAAATGAAAAAGATAAAAAAAAGTAGCTGGGATTTCAATCCCGGTTATTTTGGATATAGAAAAAAATTATAATAAATAAAATAAAGAATGCCCTGGAATGAATTCCGGGCTACGAAGAATATGAAATTCAGGATAAACAATATGAAGTTTGGGATACGAAGAAAATGAAATTGAGGGTGAAAAAATTTGGATAATATTTAAATGTAACCAAGATTTATTTTAAATTGTATACTGGATTTTTTTATCGTAGCTGGGATTTCAATCCCGGAAAACTTGGATATGGGAATAAAATTAAAAAATACATCATGAAAAATATGAATTTGTTGGAATGAATTCCAGCCTACAAAAAACATGAATTCCAAACTACAAGGTTAGGAAAAATTAAAAGTTATATAAATGAAAAATATAAAAAAAGTAGCCGTGATTTCAATCCCGGAAATGTTGATATGGAGATAAAATTTTAAATTACATTGAAACTATAAAAAAATGGTAAGTTTGGGATTCTATAATATTGATTTGGAATTATCACTTGACAAACTTAGTGTGATAAAATTCATTTTGCAAGTCTTAAGTTAACTTTAAATTTATTTTCATGAGCTAGTTTCAATTTAAATTATGTATATGCTTAAATGTTTATAGTTTTTAAAGAAGAATTTGGAGGCACATATTTTAATAATATGAAATTTATACACTAAATGTAAATAAATTATAAATTAAATTTATTTCGTATGAATATTAAAATAAATCCGTTGACAGTAAATTACAACGATGATAATATTTTGAATAGAGAAAGATTATATTTAAGACAATTGAAAAAAATGAATGAAAAAAAATGAAAAATTCATTTTATCTTAATAATGAAATTTTTGCTTTTTATAATAATTTAATTTATTTATTAATATAATATTTAATATAATTGTTAAACTGCAATACATTGACAATACAAGGTTTTGATAAGATTTGAATTCATAATTATTGTTTTTGAAAAATCACTTTAAATGTAAAAGAATTTGTTTAATAAATTTAATATTGAAAAAGCAATTATATGAATTAATTAATTCATATTCTTTCATATGATAAAGTTAAAAAACAGAATAATAAGTCAATTTAATTTAGGAATTAATGTAAAAAATTAATTATAAATTTTAAAAATATTAAGAATAAAATATAAATTTTACTTAAATTTACTTAAAAATATTAATATGAATAATTGAGAAATTATTCTAATTAAAGGGGGATTTGTTTCATGGGAAAAAAATCACAGGTGATATCTACTTTTTTAATAGGTGCTACACTTACTACTTTAGGCTCTAATGTTTTTGCTGTAGAATCAAAAACTACAATAGAAAGAAAAATGTTAGCAGGTCAACATAGATATGAAACAGCAGCAATTGTTAGTAAACATGGGTGGACAAGTGCTGAAAATGTTGTTTTAGTAAATTCAGAAGCTATTGCAGATGCTTTAGCAGCAACTCCTTTTGCTAAGTTAAAGAACGCACCAATACTTTTAACTACACAAAAGAGTTTAACAGAAACAACAAAAACTGAATTACAAAGATTACAAGCTAAAAATGTATTTATAATTGGTGGAGAAGGTGTTGTATCTAGTTCTGTAGTAAAAGAATTAACTGATATGGGTATAAAAGTAGAAAGAATATCAGGTCAAGATAGAGTTTCAACAGCTATTGAAGTTGCAAAAAACATAAGTTCTAAAGAAGTTGCAGTAGTTAATGGTTATACTGGACTTTCAGATGCATTATCAATTGCACCAGTAGCAGCAGATAAAGGTATGCCTATAATTATTTCTTCTAAAGATAATTTAGGAAAAAGCAGTGAATATATAAAAGAAAAAGGAATAGAAAAGTCTTATATTGTAGGTGGAGAAGGCGTTGTGTCTACTTCTGTTGAAAAATCACTTCCAAATGCTGAAAGAATAGGTGGAATTAACAGAAATGAAACTAATGCAAAGGTATTAGAGAAATTCTATGCTGAAAAGGAATATAACAATGTTTATATAGCTAAGGATGGAAATCCTAGTGAAAGTCAATTAATAGATGCTCTATCAGTATCAGCTGTAGCAGGAAAAGAGAAAAGCCCACTAGTCTTAGCAGGTTCTTTATTAAATACAAGCCAAAAAGCTTATTTAGAAAATAAAACTGCAAAAACAGTTTATGAAGTAGGTTATGGAGTTAATAAGAGCACAGTTGAAAATATAGTTAAGGCATTAGGGGTTAAAGATGTAAAACCAGATCCAAAACCAGATCCAGAACCAGAGAAAAATGTTATGTCTGTCAAAGCTATAAATGCAAGTCAATTAAAAGTTGAATTTGGAAAAGTTGTAGATGAAGATAGTGCTACAGATTTAGAAAATTATAAAATAACTAATGAAGATGATAATAAAGAAGTTTTACTTGATGATAAGACATCATCAGTTGAACTTAGTGAAGATAAAAAATCAGCAGTTGTTACATTAAAGCAAGGGTATAGTATAAAACGTAACCAAGCTACATTAAAGGTAGAAATTAAAAATATATACTTAGATGGAAGTAAGGATAAAATAGATAACTTTAAAAAGGATGTAAGAATATTAAGCACATCTATTCCTGAACTTGTAAGTGTAAAGCAAGTAGGAGAAAAAGAATTTGATTTAACATTCTCTGAACCTATTACAGCGGATAGTAACAGAGAATTAATGAGCGCTATAAGAGTTGGAAATAATCAAGCACCATCAGAAGTAAGTACTATATTTGACAATAATGGATTAGATGCAAATAAAGTAAGAGTAGTTCTTTCATCAAAATTAAAAGATGGAGAATATGATATAAAAATAAAAGATGGAATATATAATTATGCTGGATTTAAAGTTGAAGAAGGAACTAAAAAGTTTACTTCAGCAAAAGATGAAAGTGAAATTAAAGCTGTAGTTGATAAGATTGAAGGAAATGAAGTTACATTAAAATTCAATAAACCTATAGAAGATGAAAATCCAACAAAGGATAATGTTCAATATTATATAGATTATAACAATAGTGGATATAAACTTAAAGTTAAGAGCGTTCAAAATGACAAAATAATTTTAACAGGTGATGATTTACCACAAGGTAAACACAAAATACTTGTTAGATATAAGAGTGATAAAAAGGACAAAATAGAAGATTTATGGGGAAATAAGTTTGCAGAAGCAGATATAGAATATAACTTAAAAGGAGAAAATGCACCAACAGTAAAAGCTGAATATAACAAATATGATAGAACAATAGATTTAAAATTTAATAAGTCTGTTACAGGTGCTGATGATCCTGAATCATATGTAATAACAGATGGAGATGGAGAAGAAGTTGAGTGGGATGAAGAAATAAAATGTAAAGATAAAGGAAAAGGTGACAGGGAATATTCAATTGATGCATCAGAATTTGAAGGAACTTATAAAATTGAAATTGTTAAAGGTAAAATTAAAGATACTACTGTAGCTAGAAATTCTGTTGAACCAATTACTTTAGAAGTTGAAGTTGCTGATATAACACCAGCAGAAATTAAAATTGCAACTTATGGTGGTGAACATGGGGATCAGATATTTATAAGATTTAGTGAAGGTATGAGAAAAGAAGGCAATGGCTCTGTACTTGATATGAAAAACTATTTAGTGGATTATAATGGAAAAGGATATAAAGCTTTAAATGAAATAGAAGATGCGGAAATAGAATTAAGAAAAGATGATGATTTAGTTGCAATAACATTACCAGATGAGATAGATACTAAAAAAGAAGTGAACATTCATGTTGGATCTATAGCAGATGCTAATGGTAAATTTATAGGGATGAGTGGAATTGAAGTTAAAGATGTTAAAGATGACAGAGATATAAAATTATGCGAGATAGACAATGTGGAAGAACCAGATATTAGTCAACCAGGGGTTATAGCTGTAACTGATGCTAATTCAATGAAAGTTTATTTAGATAGAGAAGTAGAATTTATAAATTTAAGTAAAATAAAATTAAAACTTGATGATAATACTGAGATTACTCCTATTTCAAGTGATATAAGTGAATCAGAAGATGGAGATGGAAACTTAGTATATTGTGTAGAACTAAAATTCATAGAAGATGAAGAAAAAGATGATGATGACGATGATGATGTTGAAAAACAAGAGGTTATATTTAATACAGATGGAAGTATTAAATATAATGGAAATAGTTCAGCTGAAGTAATATTTGAAGATGGTGCATTTGAAACTGTAAACTATTCAGAATCAAAATTAATAAAGGATGCAATAAACAAAAATAATAAAGCTGTCGATCAAATGCCAGCAGAGATGATAGAAGATGCAATAATATTAAGTGGAAAGAGAATAGAACTTAAATTTACAGAACCTGTAAATGTTAATAGTATTTCAGCAGATACATTTAAAGTTAAAAATTCAACTGTAGATAAGGTAATTTCAGCTACAGGTGAAAAATTTACTGATACAGTAATAATTTGTTTAGAAGAAGAAACAAAGAAAATGGAAATTAATATAACACAAAAAATTCCTATAAGAGATAGATTTGATAATAAAACAAGTACAAAAAAATTAGGTGAATCAACTGCAAAATACTATGGAATATCAATGAAGGGTATAGAATTAAATAAGAATAACAATGCAGAAATAACTTTAACATTTGATAAAGAAGTATCAAAAGATATGAATTTGGATGACTTGAAAAGTAAAATAAAAATAGATGGAAAAGATTTATTAGAAGAAGATAAAGTTATAGTAGATGCTGAAAAAGTAATAATAACATTAGCTCAACCATATAAATTTGATTCTACAGATTTAAAAAACAATAAAAAAGCCATTACTATAGATGCAGGAGCAATTAAATGTGAAGCAGGAAAAGATGAACCAACTGGTGATGAAGTTCATTTATCACGTGCAATAAGTACAAGTGTTGAAGTAAATGAAATAAAATAACCTTAGAATAGTGATGTTGTTCATTCATTTAAGGGTAGTTAAATGAAATAACTGAACAGTTGAATAATGTGTAAAATCAGCTCCCCGGTTGATTTGGTAAAATTAAATTAAAAAAATAAATCTAACTACATTTCAATTTTATTGAAATGTAGTTTTTTTATGAGCGAGCAAAGTCATTTTTGGTAGTCTTGTTGAAAGTATTCCCATACCAAAGATCACCGGGATTGAAATCCCGGCTACGTTTAAAAAGAACCGGTTAGTCTAAAAAAAACTGCTACGTTAAAAAAACCAGTTAATCTAAAAAAATCTAGTATATGATTAGAAAATGTTGTATAAGATTAGAAAGAAATTGAGGCTAAATTTAAATATAATCCTTTTTTTCTGTACCACGGAATTCATTCCGGGAGAATATCTATTTAACTTAGTACAAATTAATAAATTTATTACCATACCAAAGATCACCGGGATTGAAATCCCGGCTACGTTTAAAAAGAACCGGTTAGTCTAAAAAAAAACTGCTACGTTAAAAAAAACCAGTTAATCTAAAAAAATCTAGTATATGATTAGAAAATGTTGTATAAGATTAGAAAGAAATTGAGGCTAAATTTAAATATAATTTTTTTTTCCTGTAACCCGGAATTCATTCCGGGAGAATTTCTATTTAATTTAGTACAAATTAATAAATTTATTCCCATACCAAAGATCACCGGGATTGAAATCCCGGCTACGTCTAAAAAAAAACCGGCTACGTTTAACAAGAACCGGTTAGTCTAAAAAAATCTCGGCTACGTTAAAAAATACTAGTTAGTCTAAAAAACTCCGGATAATCTAAAAAATCTAGTATATCATTAGAAAATTTATTATATGATTAGAAAATTGTTTATAAGATTAAAAAGAATTTGAGGCTAAATTTAAATATAATCCTTTTTTTCTGTAACCCGGAATTCATTCTGGGAGAATGTTTATTCAATTTATTAAACATTGATAAATCAGATAAATTTAATGAATTTTATTTATTTAATTTAACTATAAGGTAAAATAATAATTTTATGTTTAATAATGGATAAAGGTAGTTTATTACCATGTATAGAGTTATAATATATAATGATAATATTAAAAAATAATTGATGTATTGGTGTAAAATATTGATTTTTTTAGAAAATCATAATATAATTATTTAAGACTTGAAAATGACTAATAGTCATTTTGAGGAGGAGAAAATATGAGTGGTAAATTAAAGCCAAAGTTGAAAAAGTCAGAGGTCAATAAGTTGCAAAAAAAGAATAAGCTTATGGATGTTGCATATAATCTTTTCACTACGAGAGGAATTAATGATACATATATAAGTGATATTACAAATGAAGCAGGGGTAGCAAAGGGAACATTTTATTTATACTTTAAAGACAAATATCATTTAAGAGAGATAATAGTATTAAGAAAAAGTTGTACCATATTAAAAGAAGCTTTAGAGGCTGCAAATAAACATCATTTTGAAGTTTTAAGTGATGAGGTAATTTTCTTTATTAATCATATAATTAATTATTTAAAGAAAGATAAAAAGTTATTGAAGTTAATTCATAAAAATCTTACTTGGAGTATTTATAGAAAAGGGTTATATGAAAAAGATGAATATGAAGAATTTACACAAATATATAATCAGTTTGTAACCAAGATGAAAGGAAATGAAAACTTAAGTGTAGATGCAGAAAAATTATTGTTCATAATAATAGAACTTGCAGGTGGTGTTTGTTATAACTCTATTATATTAGAAGAACCAGCAAATATTGATGATATGAAGCCTGTATTATTTGAAACAATAAAAAAAATATTAGGGTAAAATATTAAAAATATTAGTTAAGTTTATTTTTATAATAATATTTAGTTGGTTAAATTAATTTTGGATGTTAATAAAAAATATATTACATATTTAAGTGGATTTTATTTGTATATATATTAGAAAAATAGGTTGGAAAATTTAAAATTGAGAATTGAAAATTTATGTAAAATTAACAATTAATAATGGATTGGTCACCTATATAGGGGTATTACTTTAAGTTAGGTTATGAAATAATTTATTCTTTTAATTTTTGTAAAATATATAGTATGGAGGTTAGATATGAAGAATGCATTAAAGGTATTTAAAAGGGACATGAAAAGTATCATAAAAAACCCAGTCGCACTTTTAATCATTGTTGGTGTATGCGTTTTACCATCGCTTTATGCATGGGTAAACATAAAGGCAAGTTGGGACCCTTATGAAAACACTGGAGATATATCGGTGGCTATAGTTAATAATGATAAAGGAACAACTTTTGCAGATAAAGATTTAAATATAGGTGATGATGTAGTTGAAGAACTGAAAAGTAATGATGTTATTGGATGGCGGTTTGTAAACTCAGAAGATGCAAATATGGGAGTTGTAGATGGTACATATTATGCAATGATTGAAATACCTGAGAATTTTTCAGAGAAATTAACTAGTTTAACAACAGACAAGCCAGAAAAGCCTAAAGTAATATACAAAGTGGATACAAAGATGAACCCAGTAGCAACTAAAATTAGTGATGCAGCACAAAGTACACTTATAAATGAAGTAACATCTAATTTTATAAGTACAGTAAACAAAGAAGTTTTTTCAGTTGTAAATGAGGCTGGAAATAAAGCAGAAGAGAATAGAACTCAAATAATATCACTAAAAAATGCTATTATATCAGTAAATAAAAATATGGATGTAGTTACAGGACTTTTAGAGGGATTAGATAGTAATGCTAAGAATTTAGGACAATTTTTAACAGAAGTTAGAGGAACACTTCCTACAATAACAGATGGAATATCTAATATTCAACAAAGTACAATTAATAGTAAAGATTTAAAGGAAGTAACTCAAAAAAATCTAAATAATTCAATAGACAACCTTAAGATAAGTTTAAGTGAATCACAAGCATCAATTAATAGGCTTAATGATTTAGCACAAAATTTAAGTCATGATAATAATAAAAGTGGTAAGGTTTCACAAATAAATAAAGATATAAACTCTGTAAACAATGCTATTGCAGGTAATGTAAAGTATTTGAACGAAATTAATAATGTTCAACCTAATAAAGCAATATCAGATTCAATAGTTGCTTTAACTAGTGTTCAGAATTCAGTTGGACAGGCTAAAGATACTGCGGCTTCAATGCAAAATGAGGTTAGTTCATCTGGAGAAGTTAGCGATAATACTGTACAAGTTTTTGTAAATAGCATTAAAAATATAAATGCACATTTAATTGAAGCAGTTAATCAGTTTGATTCTGGTGCAAGACCTGCGTTAAATACAATAACACAAAGTTTAATTAATACAACTGATGATGCAACAAAACTTTTAGAAACATCTAAAGGAGTATTTACACAAGTAGATAATTTATTAAAATCAGGAACAGAAGGTAGTGAACTTGCAGCAAGTGTTTCAACAAAATTAAAGGAAGACTTACTATCATTTAAAAGTATAATCAAACAATTAAGTTCAAAACTTGAAAAAGTTGGGGATGATGATATACAAAAGATTATAAACATACTTCAAAGTAACCCAGAAGTTATGGGTGATTTTATTGCAGAGCCTTTTAATTTAGAAGAAAAACCAGTATTTCATATTCCAAACTATGGTTCAGCTATGACACCTATTTATTCAGTACTTGCTTTATGGGTAGGAGCTACAATACTTGTTTCACTTTTAAAAACTCATCCAGGAGATTTTGAAGGAAGTGAAAATATAACAATAAAAGAAAAGCATTTTGGAAAGTTATTAACTTTTATATTTCTAGCATTTATTCAAGGTGTTGTAGTTACGGTAGGAAATAAGGTGCTTTTAGATGTTTACGTTGTTAATTTCCCACTTATGGTAGCCTTTGGAGTTGTTACAGCAGTAGCTTTTACTACAATAGTGTTCACTTTAGTTGGAGTGTTTGGAAATATAGGTAAGGATATTGCCATAATATTTATGATAATACAACTTGCAGGTTGTGGTGGAACATATCCAATTCAAGTAGATCCAAAGTTTTTTAGAGTTTTACAACCATTTTTCCCATTTACTTATGGAGTTGGTGGTTTTAGAGAAGCTATAGCAGGACCTTTAAAAAGTAGTGTTCTTGTAGATTTTGCAATGTTATTTTTGTATATAATAATATTCTTAATAATAGGTGCTATATTTAAAGAAAAATTACATGACAAGGTTCAAAACTTTGAAGCAAACTTTAAAAATTCAAGGGTAGGAGAATAATTCTAAATTCGAAAAGAGGTGAACGTATGAAGCAGGTTTTTAAAATTTTTAAAGAAGATTTAATGACTATATTAAAAAACACACCAACACTTATAATAATAATAGGATTGTGCATTATTCCATCGCTTTATGCTTGGGTTAATATAAAGGCTTGTTGGGATCCATATGCTGGAACATCAAATGTACCAGTGGCTATAGTTAATAAAGATGAAGGTGCTACATTAAATGATAAAGTCATTAATGTAGGAAATGACATTGTAGAGTCGTTAAAGGAGAATGACTCTATAGGTTGGGTTTTTATAGATGAATGGCAAGGTAATTTTGGATTAAATGAAGGAAAGTATTATGCATTAATTGAAATTCCATCAAACTTTTCAAAAGGGCTAATGACTTTAGCCACACCTACACCACAAAAACCAAGCATCATATATAAAGCAAATGAAAAAGCAAATGCTATTGCAACAAAGATTACAAATGCTGCAAAGGGTAAGGTTACAGATGAAATTAGAAAGAACTTTGTAAGCACAGTAAATGAAAAAGTATTTGAAACTTTAAATAAGATGGGTGTTAAAGTTGATAATAATAAACCAAAGATTCTAGAACTTAAAGATGTTATGACATCAACTAGCAATAATATAGCAGCAATAAAAAATCATGTTCAAAATGCTAGTGAAAACAATAAGAGTCTTGAGAGTTATTTAAATACAGTAAAAAATGATTTGCCACTTATGACAAATCAAATCAATAACCTTCAACAGGTAACTCAATCAAGTAAAGAGTTAATATCTTCAACACAGAAAAGTTTAACTAACTTATCTAATAACTTAAGTAATGATATAATAGAGATGCAGAATATAAATAATAGCATTCAATCATCACTAAATGACTTAAGATCATCAGTTAATGATATGTCTTTAGATAATGCTAGAAAAGCATTAGATAATATGTGGGATTTAGTTGATTCATTACAAGATATAGTTGATAGAAAGATAGATGATATTGAGGCATTAAATGATATAATAGGAAGTCCAGTTTTAGATGAAATTGGAGACTTATTTAGAAATATACAATCTATGCTAAAGGATCAAAAGACTAGAATAGAAAAAATAAGAGAAGCATTAGATAAAAATGAAGCTAAGGAAAATATAAATACACTTATAAGTATGTTAAGTGAAACTAATTCAAATATATCTAATAAAATAGGAAATTTATCTAATAAATTTTTTGCAAGTGGATTAAATGTACTTAATAGTTTAGGAGATCAGGTTTCAAGTGGAATGGATGTAGCAAATTCCATGTTAGATGGTGTTAGAGGAATAGTTCCAGGACTTTCAGCAGTGACGAATTTTGGAATAAGTAGCAGTAAACTTGCAACAACTCAAACAGAAAAACTATCGAATAAACTTACTGATTTCCAAACAAAAGTTGATGAACTTAGTGATAAGACAAAAGATTTAAATGACAAGAATATAGATGAAATAGTAGATATAATGAGTAAGGACTCTGGTCTTATGGCATCATTTATATCTTCACCAATTGAAGTTGAAAGAACTGAGATTTATGAAACATCTACATTTGGTGTAGGATTAACACCTTTCTATACAACTCTTGCAATATGGGTTGGAGTGCTGTTATTATCATCTATGTTAACAACAGAATGTGAACCAATAGAGGGATTAAGTAATTTATCACTTATGAAACAACATTTTGGTAAAATGTTAACATATTTAGCAATATCACTTGTGCAAACTATAATTGTTGTATTAGGAGATAAGTATATACTAGGTGTAAAACCAGATAATTTCTTGCTTATGATAGCATTTGCAATACTTGCTTCTATAACTTTTGTAATAATTATGTTTACATTAGTGTCCATAATTGGTAATATAGGAAAGGCGATTGCTGTAGTTATAATGGTAATGCAAATAGCAGGTTCAGGTGGACTTTATCCAATACAAACCAATCCAAGGATATTTGGAATACTACAACCACTATGGCCATTCACTTATGTTATAGATGGATTTAGACAAGCTATAGCAGGTCCAGTTTGGAGTAGTGTAAGAAGAGATGTAATAGCATTAATTATAATATCTATTGCATTCTTATTACTTGGATTGCTAAGAAAGCCACTACACAAAGCAGCTCATTTACTTGAGCATAAATTTAAAGAATCAGGGTTATAGATTTTAACGAAAATCAAAACAATATATTAAATTATATTAGTAACTTGATTTTCTTAAAATAAACCTTTAGGGAGTAAACAGGATAAAAAGCTAACTCAAAATTTTTGAGTTAGCTTTTTTACTATGTAAATTTATTTCAATGAAAAAACACATAATTTAAGTAGAAGATGAATGTATTTTTTTATTAGCAGAAGTTATTTTAAAAACGTAGTCGGGATTTACTTTTTTTCTTAGTCAAGATTTGCTCTTTTCGTAGCAGGTATTTTCTTTTTTCATAGTCGGGAGTTGCCTTTTTTGTAGTTGGAATTTGTTTGTCTCATAGCCGGGATTTGTTTTTTTCGTAGCCGGGATTTCAATCCCGGTGATTTTTGTATGGGAATAAAATTATAAATTGGTAATGAATTAAATGAGAATTACCCGGAATGAATTCCGGGTTACAAAGGGATGAAATTAAATTTTCAATGTATGGGAAATTATTTTTAATGTAATAGGATTATGTTCAAACGTAGCGGGGATTTGTTTTTTTCGTAGCCGGGATTTCAATCCCAGTGATTTTGGATATGGGAATAAATTATGAATTGCGATGAATTAAAGGATAATGTCCCGGAATGAATTCCGGGTTACAAAGGAAAATGGATTATGTTTAAATGTAGCCTGATTTTTTTTGTAGTCATAATTTTTCTGTTTATCTTGAATTTTCATGTGTAGCTTGAATTTTGCTTTGTAGTAATAATTTATTTTTGGAGTTGGGGTTTCCTTTTTCTCGTAGCCGGGATTTCAATCCCGGTGATTTGGGGTATGGGAATAAAATTATAAATTGGTAATGAATTGAAGGGGAATGACCCGGAATAAATTCCGGGTTACAAAGGGATGAAATTAAATTTTCAATGTATGGGAAATTATTTTTAATGTAATAGCATTATGTTCAAACGTAGCCGGGATTTGTTTTTTTCGTAGCCGGGATTTCAATCCCGGTGATTTTGGATATGGGAATAAATTATGAATTGTAATAAATTAAGGGAGAATGACCCGGAATAAATTCCGGGTTACAAAGAACATGAATTCTGGATTACAAATATCTTAATAAATTTTAATGTGTGATTTGGAATTTTAAGTTATTTGAGATATTATATAATAGGATAAAGTTACGAATATAAGATTGTAATATAAATAAGTAAATTAATGTAATGTTAAGAAAAATATAAAGACAAAGTTATGTTTTTATAGTTAATATAAATTTTAAGGGGGAAGAGTTTTATGAGAAGATTTTCAAAGGGCATGTGTGCTTTGGTGCTAGGAGCAACTTTAAGTACTATGTCTTATTCTGCTTTTGCTAGTGTTAGCAGAGTTATGGGTGGTGAAAACAGGTATTCAACGGCAGCTAAGGTTGCAGAAAATGGGTGGAAATATGGAACTAATACTGTAATTTTAGTAAATGGAGAAGCAATAGTAGATGCTCTTGCAGCCACTCCATATGCAAAATATAAAGATGCACCTATATTATTAACTCAAAGAGACATTATTCCAGCAGAGACAAGAGATGTTATATCTAAACTAGGTGTTAGTAATGTAGTTATAATTGGTGGAGAAGGTGTAGTTTCCAAGGTTGTTGTAAATCAACTTGAAAACATGAGTTTGAATGTAGAGAGAATATCAGGTGTAAATAGGTATGAAACATCTTCAGCAGTTGCACACAGTATGAGTGGTGTACATAAAGTTGCTGTTGTTAATGGAGTAACAGGTCTTGCAGATGCACTTTCAGTTGCAGCACCTGCAGCTAGAGATAACATGGCAATAATATTAAGCGATGGAAATAAAATAATATCTGGACAAGATATAGTTGAAAACGCATCAGACAGATATGTAATTGGTGGAACAGGTGTTGTTTCTGATAATTTAACAAATAGTATATCTGGAATAAGACTTGCAGGTATAAATAGAAATGCAACTAATGCAGCGGTTTTAAATGAATTTTATCCAGAGGAATATATAAATAAAGTCTATATAGCAAAAGATGGAGCTAAAAAGCAAAGTGAGCTTGTTGATGCTTTAGCGGTTGGTTCATTAGCAGGAAGAGAAGGAAACCCTGTTATGCTTTTAGGTAATTCATTAGTTAGGGAACAAGAAAACTATTTAATGCCAAGATTATCACAAGAAGTTGTACAAGTTGGTTATGGTGTGCCAAGTAATGTGGCAAATGATGTAGTTGGTGAATTAAATGTTATTGGACTTCCAAAGGAAGATAAAAATAAGGTAGCAGAACTAAGAGAAGTTAGAGCTATAAATGGAGAAGTTATAGCAACATTAACAAATTCTATAGATAAGGCAAAATTAGATGATTTTTATATTGTTAAATCAGTAGATGGTGGACAGAAGAATAG
The DNA here is from genome assembly GCF_056431285.1 of Clostridium amazonense. Lineage (NCBI taxonomy): Bacteria > Bacillati > Bacillota > Clostridia > Eubacteriales > Clostridiaceae > Clostridium > Clostridium amazonense. The sequence continues at coordinate 128,670 of NZ_JBWKMH010000031.1, forward strand.
AATTACACCTAATAGAGTTGAATTAAATGATAATAAAGTTGATGTGTCTTTAAAATTAAATGAAGAGCCAAGAGAAAATTGGAATAAGAGAATAAATTATGAAGTTAAATATAAAAATGGAGATTTTAAATCTTGTTGGTTCAAAATAATATATGAAGGTAAGGGACCTGTATTATCAGTAAGTGAGGTTCCAGATATAGTAAGAGTTTCAGAGGTAAAATTAAAAGTTACAGCAATTAAAAATGATGCAACTTCTATAGTTGTTTCAAATAATGGAACTAAGTATCAAAAAGATAAAAATAGTGAATACACAGTAAAATTAAAAGAAGGTAGCAATGAAATTGTTATACTTGGAACTAATGCTAAAGGTGATGAAACTAAGATTACGAAGAGAGTAATTTGTGATACAACTATTCCTAAAATAACAACATCAAAACTTCCAGCAGAGACATACGAAAATATTTTAAGATTTAAAGTAAATATAGATGAAGAATGTAATGTTGTTGTAAAAAATGGAGAATATACTGCTAAGTCATGTGGAAATGGTGAATATGAAGTTGAGTTAGGTGATGGATATAATGTTATCTCAATTCAAGCTACAGATAGAGCAGGAAATACATCTCTTATGAAGTCTTCTGTAAAAAGAATAGTGAAGTTAGAAGCAACAAGTGCAGAGGCTACAGCTGATGTAGTTAAGTTAAATGGAATAAAAGGCACAAGTGAATTAGGTCTTATGGACAGAAAAATAACATTAATAGAAGAGGGAACTGATAGGAAATTAACAGCTACTTATATAAAAAATAGCTATAAGAATCATGGTGCTGAATTTAAAATTGACGGCAATGAAAAATTACAAGATGCTAAAAAATATAAAATTGAAGCAGACTGGGGAGATTTTAGTAAGTGTAATTTAATGGCTAAATTAAGTAGTAAAAAAGTTGATAAGTTATATGTTATAAATCAAGTGCTTACAGTTGGAGATAGAACAATAAAAACTGAGACAATTGATCAATATGGAGATAAGCTTTATTTAAATAAACATGAAAATCCAGAAGTAAAATTAAAAATTGATGGAAATTTAGTTGATATAGTACAAAGTGGTAATGATTTTAGAATAGTTAATCCATTACAAAGTGGAAAAGAAATAAAAATACAATTTTTCAATAATGATAAACCAATATCAGAAGTTGTAAAATTTACTGTTCGTGAAGGAGAGCCAAGTAAACAAACAAAAATAGAAAATATAAAGTCTTATAAATATGATGCAAGTAAAAAAGAATTTGTAGAAATATCTTCATCTGAAAGGTTAAGTATAGGAGATAAGGTTAAGCTTACTGCTGAGGTAAAAGATCAGTATGGAAATACACTTACAAGTGATTTAGCTAAAATAAAATGGACAAATAAAAGTAATAACAACATTATAAATGTTGAGGGTAGTGAAAAGGACAAAGGAAAAGTTCATGAAAGAACAGATGGATTAGTATTTGAAATTAAAGATAGTGGAACTATAGATATATTAGCAGAAATAGATAATAAGGCTAATCAAAGATTTAATACTAGAATTGATTATACAAATGCTAGTGAATTGAAATTTAATGTTGATGAAAGTAATAAGGATAAAATTTATAGTAATGAAAAGTGTAGATTAGGAATACTAGAAGGCAATATAGGTTCAAAGCTTACATCATATAGTGTTAAATATAATAAGATAGATGGTTTAGAGGTTTATCCAGTACAAGGAACTGGTGATAATAAAGAAAAAGTATTTATTGATGTTAAAGCTAAAAACCCAGGAAAATATACTTTAAAACTAAACTATGGTAGCTTAAATGCAAAAGATATAGTGTTTGAGGTTGTAAAAAATCCTGAAGTTAGAAATATAAATATTAATGGATTTGAAGGTAGTAAAGATAAAGAATTAGAACTTAATGAGGCTTCAACAAGTGAAATGAAGTTTACTAATAGAAGTAATGAGGAGTTAGAAGTAAAAGCTAGCGATATTGATATTAAAGTAATTAATGACAAAAACACCGTTGTAACTGAGTGTGTTGAATGTAAATTGTTAAAGAAAGATAAAAGTGCCGCTGGAAAAGATGATGTAGTAGGTGGAATAAGTTTTAATGTTAAAAAGGAAGGTAAATACAAGGTTTCAATTAGTAATACAAAATATAGCACTAATAAAACAGTAAATATTATATGTAGAAAGTTTACAAGAATGAGCTTAAATAGCAATGTATCTGTGAAGAAAGATGAAAGTGTTATAGTTCCATTAGAACTTCAAGACAACTTTAATCAAAAAATGAGCATAGATAAATTTGAAATAAAAGACTTTAATGTTAGTGACAACATAGGAACGATTGTATATTACAAAGGTAAAAATGGAGCTTATACTAAAGTTTCTGATAAAAAAGAGGCTGATGGAATAGGTATTGAGATAAAAATACCTAAAGAGGAAAGTGTAACAAGCAAAGACATTAATGTAAGTTATACTAAGGGCACTAATATTGAAAAAACTATTATCAAAGTTAAAATAGATGAAGAAAGAAAAGTTAATAGTATTGAAACTTCAGCAAAAGAACTAACTATGAACACTGGAGAAAATAAAAATATTAATATAACTGTAAAAGATCAATATGGAAGTAAAATGAAAAGTGAACCAACTGTTACTGTTAAAGACGGAAATGATATATTAACGGTAGGTGAAGTTAATGGGGGAAATGGAGACTATAACTTTGATATAACAGGAAAATCAGAGGGTAACGCTATTATTGTGATAAAAGCAGGAGAAAAATCTATTGAAATACCAGTAACTGTACAAGATAAAAGTAAAGTTCCAAATGGAATTACTATAAGTTGTGAAGAAGACCTTAATAAGTTATATTCAACAAGAGATGGAGAGGTAAAGTTTAACTTTTCAGCAACAGTTAAAAATTCAGCTGGTGAAGAGATAAGTACCAAACCACTAATAAATTGGAGTACAAGTAGTAAGAAAGCTACAATAGATGATAATGGAAAATTAACAGTTTCTCAAAATACAAAAGAAACAATAACTGTAACAGCAACTGCTGACAATGGAACATATGCATCTGTAAAAGTACAAGTCAGTAATGAGGCACCAATAGCACAAAAAGGGACAATGAAGTTATTTTTAAATGAAAAAGAAATAGAAGAAGGAACTGAATTAGAAATAAGGGAAAATACAACATTAAAGGCAACTGCCGTAGACCAATATGGCGGAGATATTAAAGAGGTTGATTTTGGAACAGGAACTAACTCATTCGGAGGGAAATGTGAACTTCAATCAAAAGGCAAAACTGTAATGATAAAGCCAATGGCAAATGGTAGAACGACGATTACAATTTCATCTGGAAAGGCTAGTGAAAAATTAAATGTAATTATTAGAAGTGTTCCAACTGATAAGGAAATAATGGATGAGGCTATAAAAAGCTCAGAAACGAATTTAAGAGATTTCTTCCCAAAAAGTAAAATAAATATAACTGGAATTAATACTTTAAATATAGATAGAGATATTGACTTTGGTGGCTTGAAAATTACTTCAGATTGTACATTAAATATATCAAAAGGAGTACTTATAGAAAATTTAAATTTCAATAAAATAAATATAAAGGGAAATAGAAATAATATAACCATTTTTAATTTTGTTGGAGAATCTTTAGAAGTAGAAGAATCAGAAGTAAATGTTGGAGAAAAAATAAATATAAAAGAAATTAAATTAAATAGACAACCTGCAAAAATAGAAGGTAGTAAAATAGTTATTGATGAATCGGCAAAACCACAAGTACCTAGTGATGAAGAAAAACCTAAAAGTAATAGTGAAGTATAAAAAATAAAAAGAAAGAGATTAACTTAAAAATAGAAAGTTAGTCTCTTTTTATATAATCTTTAAATATTGTATATGTATCAAAAATCTCCAAGGTTAAAACCTAGGCTACAAAGGGGTAAAGGAAAATTTGTCCCAACCTCTGTAGGCGAGGTTTTAACCTTGCTGTTACACGATAATATTTTTTATATTGTAGCCGTATCAAAGACCGCCAAGACTAAAGTCTCAGCTACGAAGGGGCAAAAGAAAACTTGGGACGTATAGTTATTCAAATATTTTTTCGGTAGGGTGGAATTCATTCCACCCATTTAAATATGCCAATAAGGGTATTATGAATGAAGTGAATAATATTATAAATAACTGTCAAATGTCCATTGTCAACTGTCAATTGATAAAGTAGGCGAGGTTTTAACCTTGCTATTACACGGTGTCATTTTGAATTTTATATCCATATCAAAGACCGCCAAGACTGAAGTCTCGGATACGAAGGGGTAATGGGTTAGATTTGTCCACATATTCAGAATTATTATCCACATTGTTTATAGATATATTGCTTTTTTGTGGATAAATATAAAAATTTTTTCCAAGTGAAATTTAAATAATTGATTTCAAAGAAAAAATAACCTCATACTTATAATTTATAAGTGAGGTTATTTTATATTAATGGGTAAAGTTAATGAGCATTGTAAAATTTAATGAATTCAACTCGTAGACTTTCAACAAAGGCACTAAATTCATCGTCAGGGCCATTAAAGTTTTTGATTGAAGTTTCTATTTTTGAAATATAATCTTGATAATCTAAAAAGTTGCCAATATATGATTTAAATTTATCTGTTGATATTAAAGCATCAGACTTATTTTGCTTTTTAATTTCATCAAAGAATTTATTAAATACTATATTTATTTCATAAAATTTATCACCATGAGAAAAATTATCAATTTTTAATTCGTTGTCTTCAACTACAAAAGTTATTGGTATTGATGAGAAAGATCCATGAAGTTGCTTCCATATAGAAGCGACACAAACTTTATCAGATATATAATTAAAATTATTTACAACTAAAAAATCCGAAGAATATTTAGGTTCAGTTTGATAAAATTCTAAGTAATCCTCATTATTTATTTTATTAAATTTAAGATTTGACAAATAAGCACGAGAAAAATATTTTGAAAGTTCATTTAAAAGTTTTTCTTTAGTCTCATAAGGTGCTTTTAATCTATAATTTGAATATAAATCATTTCCAGGTATAGGCACTTTTTTATTAAAATCTAAGAAATTTAAATCGCTATAAAATTTACAACCATTATTTAATTTATTTAAGAATTCATCAGAAGAAAAATCTTTAATGTTATTTATATTACTTAAAAGATTTAAGCAATCATTGTTTACAGTATTTTCATCACCTATTACAATAACATCTTTTATTGAGCCACCCCAATAATTTAATAAATCATCTAATTTATTTGATGGTTTATTATTTGCTAGAAAAACACAACTATTAGTTTTGCTAGCTAAAGCAGATAAGCATAAAGCATCATGATAATTCATGCCAGAAGCCATATAAACTTTTTCACTATCTATATTATTTATAAATGTATTTAATATATCATAATTAGTTTCATAGCGATCATCACCATAAATTCTATATGGATTAGAAACAGAAGCATCAATAGCTTCGCTTATAACACTAGGTCCACCTAATATATAAGAAAAATGATGGTTACTGTTATTTAGAAAATCACTTATGTTTTTAGGTAATTCATTTTCAGGTGTTAAAAGTATAGGCATTTGTTTTATACCAGCTATACTAGAAGCACTCAATGAATCGGCATAGTTATAGCCAGTTGCTAGAAAAACACCATTAGAAGTGTCTAGTTTTTTTGCAACTTCAAGGCTTGTATCATATCTATTTTTACCAGCAAGTCTAGTTGTATTTATGCCTAATGATTTAATGACATTTTCAACTTCATTGGAAATAGCACCTTCACCGCCAACAATAATGACAGTTTCAACATTTAGTCTTTTAAGTTCATCCTTTATAGATTTGTCTAACTCTTTAGGAGTTGTTAAAAGTAATGGAGCATTGTACTTTTTAGCAAGAGGAGAAGCACTTAAAGCATCAGCAAAATCTTCACCACTTACTAAAACTGCGTATTTAGAATTTTCCCAACCGTAAGAAGAAATTTTTGCAGAAGTTTCATATTTAGTGTTTCCATAAATTCTTTCTGTTTTAGGTTTAGCAAATGCAATAGAAGAAGTTAAGCACAATATCCCCAAAGTTAAAAGTAAAATCTTTTTTTTCATAAATATCATCCCCTTTAAATAAAAAAATATGATGTACTTCAATATATATAATCATAGTACATATAGAACAATACTTTATTACAAATATAATACAAATTTTTACAATAATGATATTGTTTGAAGTTGTAGCGTATATCCATATCGAAGACCGCCAAGATTGAAATCTCAGCTACGTAGGGGTAGGGAGTTATTTATTCAAATATTTTTCTGTAGGGTGGAATTTATTCTACCTGGACTTAGGTGAGTATCGAAATCAAAGATCACCAAGATTAAAACCTCGGCTACAAAGGGGTAAGAAGTTAATAATATATATATTTAAATTTTCTGTAGGGTGGAATTCATTCCACCCATTTAAATGTGCCAATAATGGTATTATGAATGAAATGAATAATATTATAAATAACTGTCAAATGTCCATTGTCAACTGTCAATTGGTAAAGTAGGCAAGGTTTCAACCTTGCTGTTACACGATAATATTTTTTATATTGTAGCCGTATCAAAGAGCGCCAAGACTGAAGTCTCAGCTACAAAGGAGTAAAAGAGAATTTGTCCCAAACTCTGTAGGCGAGGTTTTAACCTTGCTATTACACGGTGTCATTTTAAATTTTGTAGCCATATAGAAGACCGCCAAGACTGAAGTCTCAGCTACAAAGGAAAAAGGAAAATTTGTCCCAATCTCTGTAGGCGAGGTTTTAACCTTGCTGTTACACGGTGTTATTTTGAATTTTATATCCATATCGAAGACCGCCAAGACTGAAGTCTCAGCTACGAAGGGGTAAAAGAAAATTTGTCCCAATTTTTGTAGGCGAGGTTTCAACCTTGCGATTGAATGATGTTATATTGAATGTTGTAGCCATATCGAAGACCGCCAAGATTGAAATCTCAGCTACGAAGGGGTAAAAGAGAATTTGTCCAAATCTTTGTAGGAGAGGTTTTAACCTTGCAATTACACGATGATATTTTTAATTTTGTAGCCACATAGAAGACCGCCAAGACTGAAGTCTCAGCTACGAAGTAGTAAAAGAAAATTTGTCCCAATCTTTGTAAGCGAGGTTTTAACCTTGCAATTACACGGTGCTATTTTATTGCTAGAATATTTTATGGAGTAAATGTATACTTTTAATTATTTGTAAATAAAAGGATTTTATTGTTAAAAAGTGCATGTATATATGTTAATATTTAACTTGTAGGAGGGGAAGAAAATGATAAACAAGAGATTGATATTTACTGCTGCGTTTGCTATGGCATGTACTTTATTAACAACTAGTGTACATGCTGAGGGAACGATTAGATGTAAAAGGTTATGGGGAAATGGAAGATATGAAACTGCTGTAGAAGCTTCAAAAGAGGGTTGGGAGAAATCTAAATATGCAATTATTGTTTCGGGAGAAAACTTTCCAGATGCAATAACAGCGGGACCACTAGCTAAAAAATATGAGGCTCCAATTCTTTTAACAACAAAGGATTATTTGCCACAACAAGTTATTGATGAACTATCAAGATTAGAAGTTCAATGTGCTTATATTATTGGTGGGGATGGTGCTGTATCACAAGAGGTTGAATTAGCACTAAAAAATAACAATATTGCTGTTGGAAGATTAGGTGGAGAAAATAGATATGAAACATCTATAAAGGTTGCAAATGAGGTTGGAAATGAAGGTAAACTTTTTGTAGCAACAGGAGAAGGATTTGCGGATGCACTTTCAATTTCAACAGTAGCAAGTGTTAATAAAAGTCCTATAATATTAACACCAAAAAATAATTTAACTAACGATATTAAAGATTATATAAGCAAAAATAAAATAGAAAAAACTTATGTGGTTGGAGGAACTGGTGTAGTTAGTGAAAAAGTTTTTAATGAGCTTCCAAATTCAGAAAGAATTCAAGGTAAGGATAGATATGAGACTAATGAAAATGTAATAAATAAATTTAAAAATTCATTAGATTTAAGAATTCCATACGTTGCAACAGGAGAGGCATTTCCAGATGCATTATCTGGAGCAGGAGTTGCAAATAGAAAGAAATCACCAATAATATTAACAGCACCTAATGTTAAACAAAGTACTAAAAATTTAATATCAAACAATTTGATTAGTACCGTAGAAAGACCAGGAGTTGAGCAGCCAATTATACTTGGAGGACAATCAGTTGTTAGTGATTCAACATTAAAAGAATTAGGTCTTAATGAAATACTTTTTATGAGTGATAAAATTTTACCTAATTGTAATAATGGTAATTATAAAGTTAATGGAAACATAATGTTAGGAGGAAAAAGATACTCTAAGGGATATATATTTGAAAATAAATTAAAAGAATACACTTTTGATTTAAATAAAAACTTTAATGTTGTTAGTGGACTAATTGGCGCTAGTAATGGAAAAGCATGCAAGGTAGAAGTGTTCTGTGACAATGTATCAGAAGGTGTGTTCGAACTTAAAGATGGGGACTTACCAATTAATTACAATATCGAGACAAAAGGTGTAAAAGAACTTAAATTTGTTATTCATAATGCACCAGAGCTAGGAAAAATAGTATTAGCTAATACTGTTGTAGATTATGATCAATTTAAAATTAGAAAAGTTAGTGATGACTTTGCATTTAATAGTGGATATTTAAGTGATGTTTTAAAACCTTACTGTGGTGAATATTACAAGGTTAATACTGGTATACAAATTGGTGAGGATGTTTATCCAAATGGATTCCAATTTGATAATTGTGAAAAAAGATATTCATTTAATTTAGATGGAAGATATACAATTTTAAATGGAATACTTGGAGTAAGCTCAGGTAATGCGTGTAAAATAGAAATATTATGTGACGGAGAATCTAAAAGATTAGTAGAATTTAATGGAACAGCAGCAAAGGTTAATTTAAATATGAATTTAAGTGGTGTTAATAAGTTAGAATTCGTAATAAATGAACAGCCTCAAAATGGAAATGTTATATTAGCTAATCCATCAATTAGATAATATAAAAAAGTCCCATACTCTTAAGTTAGAGTATGGGATTTAAATTTAACAAGTGCTAATTTTTTTCATTGTAAGATTTAATAAATTTATTTTTCATATTTTCAACATAAGATTTAAATTGATCTTTAGTACCATTAAATGAATTTAGATCAGTCCTAATATCTTCTATATAGTTCTTATCTGCTGAATCAATTATTACATAAGAAGAAAGTTTATTTAATGCAGATAGAGCAGTTTCTTTATCTAAAGCTTGAATTTTATCAAAGAATGAAATAAATATATCATATAAATCATAATAAGATTCAGCATTTAGAACTTTATCAATTTTAAGTTTAGAACCCTCAACAGTAAAAATAACAGGTGTAAAACTGTATTTTAAGTCATCATTTGACCAAATAGAAGCAACACAATATTTATCAGAAATATAATCAATATTATTAACTAATAAAAATGTTGAAAAATAATTATCATTAATAGGTTTTACTTGAGGAAGTTCTATATAATCATTATTATCAATTTTATTAAATTTAAATTTAGATAAAAAATCATGAGAAAAATATGAACCAAAAACATTTAATAATTTTTCTTTTGTTTCATAAGGAGTTATTAATTTATAATTGAAGTATGCAGGATTATCTTTGCAATATACCCCATTGTTTGAGTCACTATATCCACCACGATTGCGATAAAACATACAACCTTCAGTTAATGTATTCATAAGTTCTTCAGAAGAGAAATCTTTGATACTTTTAGTATTACACAAATTGCCTATAGAATTCTCATCAATAACATTTTCATCTCCAACAATTATCAAATTTTTAATTTTATCATTATTGTAAATTAAAAAATTAGAACAATCTAATGATTTTATTGGTCCAAGAATAACAGCACCATTATTTTTACTAGCTAATGAAGAGACACATAAAGCATCGTGAAAGCTTTGACCAGATGCTATATAAGTATTAGAGATATCTAGTACATCTGAGAATTCATCAATTATGCTAAGATTTGTTGCATAACGATCAATACCATATATTCTAAGTGTATTTTTTAGGGAATAATCTATATTTTCACTTATAATGAGAGGACTACCTAAAATATAGTTTTTATTAGCATTATTTTCTTTAATAAAACTATAGGTCTTATCTGGTAACTTATCTTTAGGTGTTAAAAGAATAGGCATTTGTTTTATGCCAGCAATGCTAGAAGCACTTAAAGCATCTGCATAATTATCTCCAACTGCAATAAATGCACCATTAGAGCAACCTATTTCTTTTGCTACTTCAAGACTTGTATCATATCTGTCTTTTCCGGAAAATCTTGTTGTGCTAATGCCTAAAGATTTTATTTCATCTTCGACGCTATTTGAAACAGCGCCATTACCACCAACAATAATTACATTTTTAACTTCAAGTCTTTGAAGTTCGCTTTTTATACAGTTATCTAGTTTTTTAGATGGTGTTATTAATAGTGGCGCATCATATTTTTTAGCAAGAGGAGATGCACTTAATCCATCAGCAAAGTCTTCACCATTAACTAAAATTGCATATTTTGACTTTTCAAATCCATAAGAAGAAATTTTAGCAGAAGTTTCATATTTACTATCTCCATAAATTCTTTTTTCTGATGAGCTAGCAAAAGCTACTGAAGAAGTCAGGCATAGCAAGCCTAGGGTTAAAATAAAAATTTTCTTTTTCATACCATTAAACTCCTTTATAAATAAAATAATTATTAGTTCATGTATAAGTATAGTATAAATGGAAAATAGTGTATTACAAATTAAATACAAAATATTACATATGGTTTATAATAATGAATTAGTTTTATTAATGTGATTTTTATTCGATAATTTAATTAAGGGAGTTGATATTTATATGGGAAAATATAAGAGAAGTATAGTTATTTTGATAGTTATGCTTATTAGTTTAAATAGTAAAGTTTTAGCAGACACTAATAATATTGAAAGAATATATGGAAAAGATAGAGTTGAAACTGCTATTAAAGTTGGTGAAGATTATTTTAATAACTTGAAAGAAAAGTCAGATGTAGCAATTTTAGCTCCAGCATCCAATGAAAATTTAGTAGATTCACTAACGGTTGCACCACTTGCATATAAACTTAGAGCACCTATTCTTTTAAATGATTCAAAAGATAAATTAAATGATAAAACTTTAGAAAGTTTAAAAAGAAATAATATAAAAGAAGTTTATATTTCTACAGGAAAAGGTGTTATTTCAGATAAAGTTGAAGAAAAATTAAGAGCTAATAATATAAAAGTAAATAGACTTGGTGGAAATAATAGATATGAAACTGCAAGAAATATATTAGATACTTTTGAAAAGTTTGGTGGAGAGGTGAACGAAGCTTTTGTTGTGTCTGGCAGTGGCATTGCAGATGCATTATCTATATCATCTTATTCTGCAAGACATGGAATTCCTATAATTTTAATAGAAAGTAAAGATGAAATAAGTAAAGAACTTGTAGATGCTTCAAGTAAAGCAAAAAGTGTTTATGTTATTGGCGGTGAAGGTATAATATCAAATCAGTTAGTTTCTAAATTAAATGGGGAACGTATAGCTGGTGCAACTAGATATGATACAAATAGGGAAGTTATAAAAAAAATATATAAAGATAAATTATCAAGAATTTATATTGCTAATGGACAAGATGAACATTTAGTAGATTCACTTACAACATCTATTTTAGCTGGATATAGCAATGCACCTATAGTTTTAAATAATAATTCAATAGATATTAATACTGCTAATATAATAGATAGTAAAAGTGATTCAAATACATCATTAATAGCACTTGGTGGACAAACTATTATGTCAGATGAGGTAATTCAAAGCTTCATGTACAATGAAAATAAAGATTTAGATGCAGTAAATATAGCAAAAGAAAATCTTGATTTAGGAGATTTATCAAAGGTTATTTATGATTTAAATTTGCCTATTAAAGGTGAAAATAATGTGGATATAGAGTGGCGATCAAGTGATGAAAGTGTAATAAGTGCAAATGGGAAAGTTAAAAGACCTAACACAGAGAATGATGTAAAGGTGACACTTACAGCTACATTAACAAAAGGAAAAACAAGAGAAACTAAAGAATTTGTTGCAAATGTTAAAACTGTATACATAGAGAAAAATGATGCTATAGAAATAAATTCATTAGATGAATTTTATGATTCAATAAAAAATTCATTAGAAGAATTTGATGAAAATTTAACTTTAGATATAAAAAATTATAATAATAAAGAGTATAATCTAGAAGTTATTAATGATATATTAGTTGCGAATCCAGATATAAACTATGCATATTCAGGTGCAAAGGCAGGAATTTCAGGGTATCAAGATAGCCAAGAAAGAATAATGAAAATAACTTTTTTATATGAATTAGATAAGGAAACGATGATATATGAAAAAAATGCTGTACAAAATAAAGTAGAGGAAATAGTAACTTCAATTATAAAAGCGGATATGAGTGATATTGAAAAGGAACTTGTAATTCATGATTACATAGTAAGTCATGCAGAGTATGATGTTGCAGGATATGAAAGTGGACAAGCAGCACCAGAAAGTCACAGTGCTTATGGTATTTTAATCAATGGTGTAGGTGTTTGTGATGGATATGCAAAAGCTACATATGAGCTTTTAAATAGAGTTGGAATTGAGTGCAAATTTGTAACAGGGAATGTTGTTAATGGTGAAGGTCATGCATGGAATATAGTTAAGCTTGATGATGGAGAATGGTACAATCTAGATGTAACTTGGGATGACCCTACATATATATATTCTAATAATAATGAAAATCATATTTCACATGAGTTTTTTAATGTGAAAAGCGAGATTTTTAATGAAAATCACATAAGAAATAAATTTGAGCAAACATTTCCAAATTGTAATGGAATAAAATATTTAGGTGAAAATTTAATTTATAATGAAATGTAAACAAGGGTTACGTTTTATATTATCATTATAAACCGCCAAGACTGAAGTCTCAGCTACGAAGGGAAAAAGAGAATTTGTCCCAAACTCTGTAGGCGAGGTTTAAACCTTGCGATTGAATGATATTATATTGAATATTGTAGCCGTATTAAAGACCGCCAAGATTGAAATCTCAGCTACATAGGTGAAAGAGGTTAATGTGCCATATAATTATTCAAATATTTTTCTGTAGGGTGGAATTCATTCCACCCATTTAAATATGCCAATAAAGGTATTATGAATGAAATAAATGATATTATAAATAATTGTAAAATGTTCATAGTCAACTGTCAATTGATAAAGTAGGCGAGATTTTAATCTTGCTATTACACGATGTTATTTTGAATGTTGTAGACATATCGAAGACCGCCAAGACTAAAGTCTCAGCTACGAAGGGAAAAAGGGAAACTTGTCCCAATTTTTGTAGGCGAGGTTTTAACCTTGCTGTTACACAATATTATTTTGAATGTTGCAGTTATATCAGACACCACCAAGACTGAAGTCTCAGCTACGAAGGGGTAAGGAGTTAATGTGCCATATAATTATTCAAATATTTTTCTGTAGGGTGGAATTCATTCCACATATTTAAATGTGCCAATAAAAATAATATGGATGAAATTAATAATATCCATTTATGATGAATAATTTGTAGAAAAATAAAAAAATATTCTAATTTTATAGTAAATTTTATGATTTTTGTAATAAATAGTTTATAATATTATGAAATTATAGTTTATAATCTAAATATAGGGAAAATACGATAAATTTAGGAACATAATAGTAACCTGTTAGAAAGGGGCGTGACATTTTATGTACTTTGATTTGAAAGACATTATAAAAGAATCAAAAGTAGGTTTAGATGAAGGAATAGAAATTGGTTTTTCAGGTAAAGATTTTTCTTTTAAAAAGTTTCGATATGAAGGTGAAAATATTATTCTTGTTTTTAAGAAAAATGATAATGAAGTTGAGATAAGTTTAAATAATAATAGATTAAAAGAATCTATTAAAATAGATGAAAATATAGAATGTGAAGTAACTGAGATAGAAGAATTAGTTGAAGAAAGTGGAAATAATCTTTACACAGATATAGATGAATTTGTGGATGAGGTAATAGATGAAGAAAATAAAAATCCAATAAATGAAGAAATAAATATTAATAAAAGTGAATTAGAAGAAATTATTGATGAAAGTTTAAAAAATGAAAATGATGAATTAATTGAAACGAAAGAATATAATTTGAATATAATAGAACAGTATCAATCACAAATTGCTAAAACATATAGTGAAAATAATTTAGAAGAGAATAAAGAATTTTTAGAAGAGATTGTAGAAGAAGATATAGTTCATGAAAATCTGAAGATACAAATAGAAGAGGCTAGTTACAATATTTTAACTAAAGTTATGATTATAAGGTTTAATGAGCCTATTGATAAAAATATCTTAGAAAAAGATTTTTTTGATATATTTGATATAAGCTTACTAGAGTATGATGACGAATTGCTTAAATTTATGAGCAAGGTAAAGGATATAAAACAAGGTAAGGTTAATACAGAATTTGAAATAAAATTTGAAAGTTCTCAAAGCTTAGATTTAAGTAGAAAGATTAGCATTAAATTTAATAAAGGATATATGGAAAAGCAATACAACTATTTAGTTAGTGATGATAAATTAGAAGTTGAGTTTGAAAAATATTATATAAAAAAAGAACATCATATTATGAAATCCATATTTGGATTAGATATGAAAAAAATTGTTGAGGAAATTAATTTTAATTGTAATGTAAATGAGTTTAAGATTTGTTTTGAAGATATGCCAATGAATTTTATATATAAAGCATTAACAGTATCAAAGGAACAAGATAAATATTTCGTAGCAATAGGAAATGAAAAAGTTGAATTTGAAGATACTGAGGAAAAGTATGAAGGGTATATAGGATTTAAAGAAGCAAAAATAAATTTAGAATTACCTACGGGAATAAAAAAACAATTAAATTTATATTTTAAATTCTTAGAACATGCAGTAATAGCTATATGGGATGAAAATTCATTTTCAGATGAGTTTATAAATTATATGAAAATTAAAGATGTAGTGTCAATATCAGTAGGATAAAGAGAGAATTTAATGTTCTCTCTTTTTTTATATAGTTTAATTTTAAATATCAAATGAGAATTAATTTTTTCAAAATGGTATTAATGTGTCAATAAATATGTAGTGTCAATTCTTGTAGGCCAGGTTTCAACCTTGCAATTACATGATGTTATTTTTAATTTTATATCCATATTGAAGACCACCAAGACTAAAGTCTCAGCTACAAAGTGGTAAAAGAAAACTTGTGTCGTATATTTATTCAAATATTTTTTCTGTAGGGTGGAATTTATTCTACCAATTTAAATATGCAAATAAGGGTATTATGAATGAAATGAATAATATTATAAATAACTGTCAAATGTCCATTGTCAACTGTCAATTGATAAAGTAGGCCAGGTTTCAACCTTGCAATTACATGATGTTATTTTAAATTTTATATCCATATTGAAGACCGCCAAGACTAAAGTCTCAGCTACGAAGGGGTAAAAGAAAACTTGTGCCGTATATTTATTCAAATATTTTTTCTGTAGGGTGGAATTTATTCTACCAATTTAAATATGCAAATAAGGGTATTATGAATGAAATGAATAATATTATAAATAACTGTCAAATGTCCATTGTCAACTGTCAATTGATAAAGTAGGCGAGGTTTTAACCTTGCTGTTACACGATATTATTTTTAATGTTGTAGATATATCAAACATCGCCAAGGTTAAAACCTCAGCTATGAAGAAAAAAGAAAATTATGCCAAGTTGGAGACTACTAATACTAAAGTCTTAGCTACATAGGTTTCCTACCTACGGAGAGGTGAAGAAAAATTGATTAAATAGAAAATATAATTGGGAATGAATAAATATTTGATATTTTGGAAAGCTAAAATAGTATTGTTTTACAGAAAGGGAGGATATAAAGCAATGAGAAAACATGATTTAATTAAAGCAATGACAGTAGCTATGAGCGTAGTTTTAAGTAGCAATACAATAGTTTTTGCAGCACAAGATAGCAATAATTTAGGTACATTAAAAGGACAAAATGCCATAGAAGTTATTTATATGATGAATGTAAATAATAGTGAAGGTTTTAAAGTAAGTTCAGCTAAGTTTAAGAGTGATAAAGAAATAGAAGTAGTGTTTACAGATAAGGTTGATAAGGATTACATACTATATAAAGATGGACGATTAATAGGAGAAAATATTAAAATCATTTTAAAAGGTGAAGATAAAAAGTGTGATTTAAAAGCAATTTTATCTGAAGATGGAACAAAATTAGTTATAACAAAAGCTGATGGAACACTATTTAATGGTGAATATCAAATAATAGTAAACGAAATGATTAGATCATCTAAAGGAGCACAGATTGAAAGCTTTAAAACAGATATTTCTTCAGAAAATACTAAAAGAACATCTAACATATTAGAAGATAAAAATCCAGAAAAGAAAAAAGAAGATAAAGAGAATCGGGAATATAAAAAACAATGTAATGATAAATGTAATGAAGAAGCTGAAAAAAAATGCAAAGAAAAATGTAAAGAAAAATGCAAAGATGATCCAAGAAAAGATGCAGAAAAGCGTTGCATAGATAAATGCAAAGAAAATTCAAAAAAAGATTGTAAGGATAAATGTGATGGTGAATGTCAAAAGAAAAAACAACAATTAAAAATTAAAGATAAAGAAGATGGTTCAAATATAGAAATAAAAACTAAAGAAAAAACAGAAATAATTGATAAAAATAAAGAAGAAAAAGATTTAAAGAAAAATAAGAAAGAAGAAAAGAAAGCTAAAGAAAAATGCAAAGATAAAGCAATGATAAAAGAAAAGTATAGTGAAGAAAAGGCAACAATAAAAGAGGAAGAAAACAAAGAAGATAAAGAAAAAGCAACAATAAAAGAAGAGGAAAACAAAGAAGATAAAGAAAAAGCGACAATAAAAGAAGAGGAAAATGAAAAAGACAAAGAAAAAGCAACAATAAAAGAGGAAGAAAGTAAAGAAGATAAAGAAAAAGTCACAATAAAAGAAGATAATAAAAAGGAAAAAAGACATAATGCAACAGAAACTAGTAATTGAGTTTAGGTAATAGTATTCCGTTGGGATTTTAAAATGAAGTCTGCATAAGACTTCATTTTTTTATTAGAAATTAAATTTATTTAGACTTAATTTATTTTTTGTAGCAATATTAAAAAAATATCAATTTCGGTTCAAAGGGAAAAGAGGTTTTTAATGGTCTATTTTTGATATAAAAATAGAATTTGGTGATAGAAAGAAAAATAGGGAAAATAGGGGTTAATTTTATTTGGAATATGTTGTAAAATGTAAAATGGAATAAAGTTATGTATTAAGCTAAAATTTATTCAGTTTTAGACGATAATTTTATATATGTAATTTTGAAAAATAGTGTAATTAACTATATAAAATTATTAAATCTATTAAAGATGGGGGGATTATATGAAAACAAGATGGAAATCACTAACGATAGCAGCTTGTTCAATGATGATGATTATATCAACTACTGCATATGCTATAGATAAAAATGTATTAGTTGGAAATACTCGTTTTGAAACTGCTACTGAGGTTAGTGAATATGGATTTGAACAAAGCAGTAATATCGTGTTAGTAAATGGTGAATCAATTGCTGATGCACTTTCAGCTACACCTTTCGCTAAGTTAAAAGAAGCACCAATTCTTTTAACTGAAAAAGACAGGTTGACAGATGTTACAAAGTCAGAGATTAAAAGATTAAAAGCAAGCAATATATACATTGTTGGAGGAAAAGGTGTTGTTTCTGATAATGTAGTAAGTGAGCTTAAGAAAATAGGATACAATGTTTATAGAATTTACGGTGAAACTAGATATGAAACTTCACTTAATGTTGCTAGAGAGATAGACAAGATTAAAAGTGTAAGTGAGGTAGCTGTAGTTAATGGATACAATGGACTTGCAGATGCACTTTCAGTAGCATCACCAGCAGCTATAAGAAACATGCCAATCATATTATCATCTAAAGATGAATTAGGTGTGGCAGAAAAGTGGATAAATAGCAAGAGTATAACTAAAAGCTACATAATTGGTGGAGAAGGAGTTATTTCTAGATATTTAGAAAGCAACATAAAAAACCCACAAAGATTATATGGTGTAAATAGATGGAAGACAAATGCTAGAGTTTTAGAGCATTTCTTTAATCAAACAGAACTATATAATATTTACTTAGCAAAGGATGGAGCAGCAAGAGCAAGTGAACTTGTAGATGCACTTGCAGCAGGGCCAGTTGCAGCAAAACAAAATTCACCAGTAATGTTAGTTGGAAATAATTTAGATCCATGGCAAGAGGAATATTTAAAACCAAGAAATACTAAAGCTATAACACAAGTTGGTGGTGGAGTTAGTATTAATGCAGTTGATGGAGTTGTTAAGGCATTAAATTTTAAAGAAGTTGACCCAACAGAAGTTTCTTATATTGATTATTTAAATTGTCAACAAATAGAAGTTTTCTTTGGTAGTCCAATAAATAAAGATTCAGTAATACAAAACGGAAAATTAAGAAAAGATGCAATAGAAATTTCAGCGAGAGACAATTCTGTTGAGGGAGAAATTACAGGACTTGATGAGTTTAGTGCAAGACTTGAAGAGAATAATAAAAAGTTAGTAATAACTAGAGATTTAAGTACAGCAAAGATATTTAATGGAACATATACTATAAGGGTTACGGATAAAGTAAAAACAGAAAAAGGATATTCAATGGAACCTTATGTCATTGAGTTGCAAATAAGAGATACTGTTAGACCACAAGTTAAAAATGTAGTTTATGATGATGTATATGGAAATCTTTCAATTTCATTTACAAAACCAATGAAAAACTTCCCAGTGATAACTTTAGATGGCAAAAAAGTTACTGAGGATAATAATGTGGAATTTGCAGAGACAAGAGATACTATAATTCTTAAAAGAGAAAAACTAAATGAACTTGAATCAATTGGTAAAACTGTACAAGTTGTAGTATCAGGTGGAACAGATTATAGAAATCTAGAAATGATAAGATATGCTGGTAGCTTAAGACTTATGAAGCCAGGTGAAGAAAGAAAAGTAGAAGAAGTTAAAGTTAAAAATGCTAAGGAGTTTATAGTAACATTTGCATCACCAGTAGATCAAACAACAGTTGTAGATGCTAATGGTAAAATACTAAAGAGCAATATAAAAATAACTTCTGAGGGAAGTGGTCACAACACTAATAGCCAAATTGTAAGTAGTGATGAGTTATATGGAACTTTTTCACCAGATAAGAGAACTTTAACTGTAAAGAGAGAGTTTAATAATGATAAAAATTTCAATGGACAGTACAGAGTTGTAATCACTAATAATGTTAAAACTAGTGATGGCGTTGAATTTGTGCCATATGATAATACAGTAACTTTACATGACAATGTAAATCCAGAAGTAATAAGTACAACTTATGATAGTGTAAATGGTGTTGTAAAAATAATGTTTAGTGAACCATTAAAAACTAAGCCAACTATAACAATCAAAGGTGGACTTTTAGGAAATAAACCAGCTGAAGAGTTTAATACTAGTTCAGAATTACAATTAAATGAAACAAATAGAAGTTTAGTAACAATAAGTTACAATGCATTAAAAATTCATAGATTAGTTGACACAGATTATCCAGATGGTGCAACTTATAAACTTACTATAAGAAGTGCCACAGATTTTAAAGATAATATGCAACTTGATGATCAATATGTTGAGAGAGATATTCATATAAAACCAATTTATGAAGGATTTAAAGTAGACAAAGTTGTTGAATTAAATACAGATAATAAACCAGGTATAAATGAATATTTAGTTTATTTCAATGAAAAAATATTTAGACCAAGTGTAGATAATTTCTCAATTGAAGGAGTTGCAGAAAAAGCATCTGATGCAATGCTTGTAACTAATCCAGAAACTAATGTATCTGACCAAAAAGTTGTAAAAGTTGTTTTTGGAAATGGATATATAAATAAAGGAAATACAGTAACAGGCCTTGCAGATCAAACATTGGTTGTTAAGGATGTTAAAGCCCAAAGTGGAGCGGTGCTACCTGAAAATGTTGCAAATGTAACAGTTAGAGATAATACAGCTCCAAAACTTATAAGCACAACAATAAAAGATGATGAAGATGATAATTCAAAAATAAAAATTACTTTTAAATTTGATGAGAAATTAAATTTAAAATCAGATTCAAAAATATTAACATCAGATACTTTAGTACAAACTTTTGAATTTACATCTAACATGGAATATTTAGATGTAAATGGTAAAGTGCAAAAAGTTTCGTTAAGTAATAATGCTCTTACTGGATTTGTAAAAGCAGATTATGATGTTGATAGTATAACTTATACATTTAACAAAGATGCCACTATAATATGTGGATCTCCTAGCGAGTTAAATGGAATTAATCAATTAATATCAGGTAAAGATTTAAAAGTTAAAACTAACAATATACCAGCATTTGAAGATGCAAATGGAGTTGTATACAAGGGAAATAAAGATGATAATGAAGCCTTAGATGCAAATAGCAAAACTTCACTTGATGTAGGCAGAGAAAATGTTTATGTTGGATATATTTCTAAATATGATCCAAATGAAGGTGTTGCTGGAGATGTTGAATACAATGTATGGTTTAGTGAAGCTGTTAACGTATATGGGGCAAATATAGAAGTTGCTTATGACGACACTAAAGTTCCAGCAAGTAATATACTATATCATGTAGATGATAAGGTTAAAAATGTAGGAAGAATATCATTTAAAAGAAATAGCTTAGACTTTGGTGGAGTTGGAAATAAGAGAGAAATTGCAAGCATGAAACTTATGAATATATATGCATCAGCTGGAAGAAAATCACTAGCAAATGTAGCAATTTCAGATGTTCTATTAAGAGATAATATGGAAACAAAACTTTTAGGTGCAACCTTTAGCTACGGTTCTAAAACATTAACTTTAGATTTTAGTAATCCAGTTAGTATTAAATCAGTTGAAGATTATATACAAAACTCAATAAAAATAGCTAGTGGAAGTTCTGTTTTAAGTAAGTATCCAACAGTTAAGAAATCATCAAATGCTAGTTCAGTTAAATCAGTAACTATAACATTTGATTTAGAAAATTATTCTTCTGAAAGTAAGAACACTGATAGAGATGAATTCTTAAGCTTCATTATAAACGGTGGGGATAATTTAAAAGTTGTTACATCAGCATCAACAACAACAAATGTTGTTAAAGATACTAGAGGATGGGCAATAAAAGCTGGAGAAAGTATAGATTTAAAAGGTACTAAATTAGAATATGCTACAAATGTAGAAAATCAATCAGATACAGAACTTCAAAAAATTGAATATAAATATTCTGAAAAAGATAATACTGATAAATTAATATTTACATTTAATGGTGATGTTAATGAAGACAGTGTGAAAGAAGGATGGTTTAATACAGTTAAAATTAATGCAGGAAGTAGTAGACTTATTAATTATCCAGCTGTTTCATCTTCAACTAAAAATGAAAATGAGGTTACGCTTGTGTTTACAAGTAAAACAGTAGATATAATTAATTTCCGTAACTTTATGACAAGCAATAAAATATTTAAAGCAGTTACAGGATATTATCCTATGAGAAATAACTCATCAAAAGATAATTTATCAAATGATAGTTTATTAAGATATAATTTAATAGTAGATACAAATATAAATATTATAAAATCAGGAATAAATGTTCCAGTTACAGTTACAAATTTAGATCCACCAGATGTACCATAAAACAATAAATATAAAAAGCTAACAAATAACTTGTTAGCTTTTTATGTTGAAAAAAACAAAAATATGGTAAAATATAAAATGGTGTTAAATGGATAAAATAAATCGTAAGTTAGTGTCAATAAATGTACATATCTTTCGATAATTTTAATATCAATAAAAACAAAATAATTATAATATTAGACATTTGATATAGTTAATATTTGAAGGGAGAGCGGATATGAGTAAAAAACTAAAACGTATGCCTAGTATTTTATTAACAATTATGATGGTTTTTAGTTTTATTTTTACATCAACAGAAGTTTTTGCGGCGAATAATGACCTTTTGTCATTAAAAAAGCTTTATGGTAGAAATAGATTTGAAACAGCAGTTGAAGTTAGTAAAGATGGCTGGGGATATAGTAATTATGTAATTATAGCAAATGGTTATGGCTTTGCAGACGCACTTTGTAGTGCACCATTATCAAGAATTGTAGATGCACCGTTGCTTTTAACGGAATCGAATTCTATGCCGACAGCAACAAAAAGAGAAATAGAAAGACTTGGGGCTAGAAGAGCATACATAGTTGGTGGAACTGGAGTTGTAAGTTCAGGCATTGAATCACAACTGAAAAGTATGGGATTAACTGTTACAAGACTTGCAGGAAGAGATAGATATGAAACATCTGTAGCTGTAGCAAATGAAATAAAAAGAAATACAGCAATAAAAGATGTTGTAATTGCATCTGGAGAACAAGCATCTCAAGGGGTTGATGCATTATCTATAGCACCTATAGCAGGAGAAGCTAAGATGCCAATCATATTAAGCACAAAGACATCTTTAACTACTTCAGCAATAAATTGGATTAAGAGTAACCATGTACATGTTTCATATGTAATTGGTGGTTCAGGTGTTTTATCAGATACAGTAGCTAAACAAGCAGTAAATTCCAAGAGAATATACGGAAGAAATAGATATGAAACTAATCTTCAGATATTAGAAGAGTTTGCTAATTATATTGACTTTGAAAAAGTATATTTGGCAAAAGGAGAACAAGCAGCGGTTATAGATGCATTAACATCAGGACCTATTGCTGCAAAAGAGGGAAATCCTTTAGTTTTAATAAATGATAGAGTTGAACCAAGCTTACAAAGTTTTCTACAAAAATATGCACCATCTAAGCTTGTTGCTATAGGTGGACAAGTTGCTAATGATACTGTATTCCAAGTTGGAAGAGTTTTAAACTCTGAAATAGCAACAGGAATAAGTAAAGTTACAATAAATGATAAAAGAAGAATAACTATTGACTTTAATGGAGTGCTTAATGGTTATCAAGCTTCTAAAATAGAAAATTATATAGTTTGTGGAAGTATGGTTCAATCAGCAACAATACAACCAAATTATAGAACTGCAGTTTTAAGACTTAAATATGATTTAGATAAGAGTGCTCTTTTAAACTTTGAAGGAGAAGCTAAAAATATATTAGGTATAAATATGGATGTAGTCTTTAATAAAGGAAATACTAATATAGTAGACAATGTAACAGATTTAGATAGACCAAGAGTTACAAGTGTAGAAACATTAGACACTGTAGATGAAGGTGGAAATAAAATTCTTGTTAGATTCTCAGAAAAAGTATTAGAAGCAGATGCTAGAAAAATTTTAAATTACAAAATAAGAAGAACAGATGGAACTTATGTAACAATAAAAGATATTAAGTTTGATGTTGAAAATGAAGATCAAGTTACTTTATATACTGAAAGTTTAGATTATGCAGGTAGATACTTAGTTGAAATTTCAGGAATAAGAGATCTTGCAGAAAATATTATGGAACCATTTAGTGAATACTTAGATATATTTGATACAGGATCACTTAAAGTTATAGAATACAATGTTAAATCAGGTATTTACTACAATAGTAAGAAGATAGACATTATATTTAATAAGAAATTAGATAAGATTAGTGCAACTCAACAAAAGAATTACACATTGTTAGATGCACAAGGTAAACCAATAAATGGTGCAGTTGGATCAATAGAGTTTGATGAGGATTCTAGAGATAGGGTAGTTATTGAAGTTATAAACTTAAAATATGATGGTGATTACACTCTAGAGATTTCAGGAGTTAATGATTTATCAGGAAACACTTTAGCAAGAACACCATTAGAACTTAGAAATCTAGTTGTTGAAAAACCAAAGATAACTGAAGCACCATATGTAAGAAGAGATACTGACCCAACAAGAAGACAAGTAATTCTTACATTTAATCAAGAGTTAAATAGTGGAGATGCAGCTGATGTTCTTAATTATTCACTAAGCTATGTAGGTGGAGGTATTTTAAATACTAACATAGAAGATGCAAGATATAGTTATGACGGAAGTAAGTCAACTGTAACATTATATTTAAGTAATGTTAATATTGGAAAACATAGTTTAACAGTAAGTGGAATAAGGAATAAAGGCGGATATCAGATGGATCCAGCTACAGTAGAATTTGAGATAGTACAATAATAAAAAAGGATTATGAATATGTTTTTAATGTATTCATAATCCTTTTTAATTTAATATGATAATATATTTTTTGAAATTAAGTTCAAAAGAATTGTGAAATAAACTTTGTAAAAAAAGCGATAAAAAACTCAAATAAAAAAGGAAAATAATAATAGTGATAGTACATAATTCGACTAACAACCAATAACAGATATGATATTATAAATGTATAAAATAAATTTACAAATAAACCCAAACTAACACTAAAATAACTTTACTAATACAGAGACGTATTGGAAGGAAACTTCACTAAAATTGAATCTCGAAAATTAATGCCTTATTTAATAGGGCATTAATTTTTTTACGCTAATATAGGGTTCCAAGCTGAAAAATGAAATTATTCAAATATTAAATGAGAATAATAGCATTCCAAGAAAAAAGCTTTTCAATTGATAAATTTGTTATTTTGAATTTGAACTTGGAACCCTATATTATGTAAAAACTAAGTTTTAAGTTTATTAACAAGTTAATTTGAAGCATATAAAATGAAATTTATAAAAATTTTTTTTTCAATATTGAAGAATTTTTGTACTTAATTAAGCAAATATATATACATGCATAAAAAATAATTTAGAAAAATATAAGATATAAATAAAAAAATAAAAAATTATTTTACAAAAAAGAACAAAAACAATAATTTTATAGTATATAGTAATAAAAGAACTGTGGCAGAAAGCTTAAAGTTAAACTAAAGTTACAATGTTCACACATGAAAAAATATAGAAAACTTTCTAAAAAATTAAAATAAATACAAAAAATAAAATTTTAGCTTTATATTTTAAAATATTTAGAAAATTGTATTGAATAAGTGTGATAAAAGGATTATAATAATAATGAATTTAAAATGCGGGTTTATATCAGTTGACCCGAATCGATTTGAAAAAATTAAATTATTTTTAATCCATTCTGTGAAAAGCTTGTTATATGGGAATAACAAGCTTTTCTTATTTTGTAAAATATTACACAAAAACTACATTAAATATTAAATATAATAACCTTAAATTTACATATATTTGGTGATATAATAGAATTGTCTGAAAACGTTTAATCATTTACAGCACTACAGTTATGGTTTAATTATATTTAGGGTTTAAAGTGGGGGATTTTCTTATGATATGTATAAAGTGTAAATGTAAGATGAATAAGGCAAACAGTTATTGTGAAAATTGTGGAGCTTTCCTTGGGAAGTTTGACAATACTATAAAAGATTGGATATTCAATAAAGTAAAAAGTTTAAAAAATAAATTTAAAGTATTACCTATACAAGTTAAAGGTGCTATATTTGCACAAATTTTAGTTGTTATTATATTTTTTTTGGTATAATTTACATAGACTAAAAATTTATAAAAGTGCTGTAAATGCTTAGATTTATGTAAATTTTTAATTTAATAATACGATAAAATAAGTGAAGATAATATAAAAAAAAGAAAGTTTAAAATAAATTTTTATATTTTTATGTATTATAATGTAAATGGTGAAAATAAATTATAAAGTATAAAATATTTAAATGTTTAAGCAATATTAAAATAAAAGGGAGGAGCATGATGTGAAAAAAATAGTGAAAATAATTTCTTCAGTAATACTAAGTATTGGTATAATTGCCAATGCTACACCTGCATTTGGAGCTGTTAACATTGGAACTGAAGTAAAGAAAATATATGGTAAAGACAGATATGAAACATCAGCTAAAGTTAGTCAAGAAGGCTGGGAAGAGGCTAATACAGCGATAATAGCAAATGGAGAAAGATTTTCAGATGCACTTTGTAGTACACCACTTTCAAAAGCTGTTGATGGACCAATACTTTTAACAGCAACAAATAAACTTCCAGTGGCAACAAAAAATGAATTAAGAAGATTAAAGGTAAATACTGTTTACATATCAGGTGGAGCTGGGGTAGTAAGTAAAAATATTGAAAATGAAATAAGATCTATGGGAATTAAGGTTACTAGGCTTGGTGGTAAGGATAGATATGAAACTTCAATTGCAATAGCAAATGAACTTAGTAGATTTGTAAATATAACAGATGTTATGCTTATATCTGGTGAAGAAAGCACTCAGGGGGCAGATGCTTTATCAGCGGCACCTTTAGCAGCATTAAATAACATGCCAATGCTTTTAGCATCTCAAAAGACTATAAGTCCAAGCGTTAAGCAGTGGATAGTGAATAAAAATCCCGATGCAACTTATGTTATTGCATCAGATAAAACTATAAATGATAAGGTAGTAAGTGAGCTTCCAAGAGTTGAAAGAGTTTATGGAAAAGATAGATATGATACAAACTTAAAAGTTCTTCAAAAGTTCAACTTCTATTTAGAATATGAAAACTGCTATGTAGCACAAGGAACACCACCTGGAACTGTAGATGCACTTACAACAGGACCTCTTGCAGCTAAAAAGTCATCACCATTAATATTAGTTTCAGATAAAGTAAACTCAGCTCAATCGCAATATTTAAAAGGAATAACTTCCAATGGGGTTATTGGAGTTGGTGGAGCAGTATCAAATGATATATTACTTCAATACTCTAAAATATTTGATGATAGAATAGCAACTAAAGTTAAAGCGTTAACTATTCAAGATAAAAGAAGTATAATATTAGAATTTGATGGAATAGTTAAGGAAACGCCAGCATCAGATAAAGAAAATTATGAGATTTTAGGAACAACTATTATAGATGCTAAATGTATAGATGGTTATGATAAGGTTCAATTAACTTTTAAAAGTGATTTAACTGAAAGTAAAATAAGTCATATAGAGGGAAGAATAAACAATGTAGTTGGCGAAAATATTCAAATTAGTTTTAATCGAAAAAATGTTACAGTAACAGATAAAGTAACAGATAAAGTGAAACCTAAAGTAGCATCAACTAGTGTGTTAGATATTGTTGACGGAACTGGAGCAAATAGTGTTAAAAAGAAAATTACAATAAAGTTTAATGAAGCTATAAAAGAAGAAGATGCGTTAGATAAAACTAATTTCAAAATAACAGATAAGGATGGAAATATACTTAACATATATAGAGTTGAGTATAGTAGTACTTCACCTGAAGAGGTTCATTTAATTACTCCAAGTGTTAATGATACTTCAAGTTACAAATTAGAAATTAAGGGAATAAGAGATTTAGCAAATAATATTATGGACCCATACTCAAAAACTATAAGTTTAAAGGATACTACAAAACCAGTTGTAAAACATTTTGAAATTACTAATACATCTGATGAAAATATAAAATTTGTAGATATTACTTTTAGTAAGAGAATGGATGAAAAGACAGCTACAACAAAAACAAATTATGTAATAAAAGATTCAACAGGTAAGACTGATACAAATATGATTAGAGAAATACAATATGATTCACTAAACAAAGATAGTGTTAGAATTGTATTACAAAATGTAGCTTTAGATGGAACTTGTACAATGACAATAAAAGGTGTAAAAGATACTATTGGAAATGTTATGGAACAATTTGAAAGTAAATTAGTATTAAACTTAAATAGGCCAGTAATAATTACACCAGTACCTTATGATAATCCAGATAAATTAGGAGAAAACAAGTTTATTATAAGAATTGAATTTGATAGACCTATGAATGATAAAGATGTACAAAATCTTAAAAATTATTCACTTGTATCTCAAAATAATGTAGTTATAGCACTTGAAAGTGCACAATATGATCCAATAACTAGAATTGCAACTGTAACAACAAAAACAGTGACAGATGAGGGATTATATACACTTCAAGTAAAAGGAATAAAGGATTCAACAGGAGTAGAAATTACAACTACAAAAATTTCATTAGAATCAGGTGCTATATCTAGACCTGGTATGGATAATGCTACATTGCAGGATTCAGAAGGAAGAAATAAAACTATAACTGTAGAGTTTGACACAAAAATGAACAGTAGTAGTGTACAGTTAGCATCTAATTATATGCTAATTAATAGTAGTGATGAATCAGATTATGTTAAGATAAAGTCTGCAAAATATACAAGTAATAATACTGGTGGATATGTAACACTTGTAACAGATGAAGTAAATAAAAATGGAAAGTATATACTAAGTGTTAAGAATCTAAAGGATATTACAGGTGTAGCTGTTCAACCAAAGGACTTTTTAATTAATATAACTAATATTAGACCTAGGGTAGAAGACATTATAGGAATAAAAGATGATTATTCAAAATTAAATGTAGTATTTAGTGATTTAATGGGTGTTGGAGCAAGTAGTGCTAGTAATTACTCATTAACGTATGAAAATCCAGAAACTAACAAAGAGGAACCTATAAATGTAAGAAGTGTAACAACATTAGGTAGTCAGGTTTTATTAGAATTTGATGAGCCAATAGAAGCAAATGTTATTTATACATTAAAGGTAGCAGGAGTTTATTCTGGAAGCTTAGAAATGGAACCATATGAAGTTAAGTTTAGAAGAAAAATAAGTCCATCTACAAATAATGATGTAATAATTATAATAAATTAAAAAAAAGGTAGTTCAAAATGAACTACCTTTTTTATTTGATTAAATTAGAAATAACTAAAATATTTATTTAATTAATTATATCGTGAAACAAGCTATAGTTTAGAATTTAAAGCTAGTTTCACGCTTAATGGTATCCAAGTTTTTGAATTGATACTTATAAATATGAACTTGGAAACTTATAAATAATTAGCATGAAACTCTAAAAATAGTTATATTAGCAGCATAAGGTATAGTTTGTGAACAATTTGTAGAGCAACATCCATTATTGCAACAACCTATTAGTAATGGACCAGAGCCAAGGTTCTTTAATTGAACTACAGTACATCCATTTGATCTAAATAATGTTGATCCAGATACTGCAGAACCAGGAACACTTGAACAACTTGAACCCATAACACAATTATCTACAGATAAACCTACTGCTGTTTGGCAATTGCTTAAGTTACTTACATTCCAAGAAGCATAGTATAAACCAGGCTCTTTTATTCTAATTTGATTAGTTGGAGTGTTAACTTGAGCATTTCTAGTTGAAGTTATAACTCTATTAAATGATATAGGACTATTAGCTGCAACTGTTTGACCAGTAGTACCTTCAGCAGCACCTAAAGATATTCCATATCCAGCAGGAACTCTTCCAGCTGGTCCTTGTATACCTTGAGGACCTTGAGGACCGCGAGGACCAGTAGGACCAGTAGCACCACAAGCACCACAGTTACCACATGGACCACATGGACCAGGGCAACCCTTAGGACCTCTTAAACCTCTAGGACCTTGAGGACCTTGAGGGCCAACAGGACCACGAGGACCTTGAGGGCCAGGAATACCTTGAGGGCCTCTAGGACCTACAAGATTGTCAGGGCAAGCACAACCACCACAATTAGGGTCTATGTCACCACAGTGACATCCATCATCTTCATAACAATAGTCATTATCACAATCACTTTGATAACAATCATCAGTATATTCACAGTTATTTGTATTGTCATCTAAGTTAGAATTATCACAAGAATCATTGTTTTGTTGAGAATTAATAAAATTCATAACAGCTTCTATTTTTTGTCTTGTATTGCAATCTAAGCTACTTAAATCTATAGGTGATTTAAAACTCATACGTAATCTCCTCCTATGGTTTAACATTCTTTAACATTATTTTCTAATGTTTTCTATATATACTATGACTTGAAAAAACAAATTGTTACATATTCTTTTAAAAAGAAAAATTAAATATAAAAATATAAATTTTAAAGCAAAATATAAAAACATTTTGTAAAAACAATAAAAAATGATAAAATATATATAACTATATACGATAAATATAGGGAAGTTTTGTATAATTAATATTATTATATGAAAATATAAAATCAAATTTAGATTTAACTTTTAAAATTTAAATTTAAATTACTATTGAATGAAGATATAAGATGGACCAAGTATAACTATAAATTAAGTTTGTTTAGTTAATACTTATTGAGTTAATTTTACTAATTAATATAAAAAATATAGAAACTCTAAGTGTTAAAACTTAAATACTTTGTGCATGTTTATAATGAAGGAGATAATATGATAAATAAAAAGCAAAGTTTATTAGTAGCGTTAGCATTATCAATGGTTATAAGTGCTAGTGGAATAAATGTTACTTATGCTGCAAGTAAAAAATCTAAGATAGAGAACTCAGTGACAGAGAGGTTATCAGGCGGAGATACTGGAAATAGATATGATACCGCTGTAGCAATATCTCAAAAAGGATGGAAAAATGGAAGTAATACTGTTATTTTAACTTCTGGAAGAGATTTTCCAGATGCGCTAAGTGCTACACCATTAGCTAAAAAAAATGAAGCGCCAATTCTTTTAACAGAAACAAATAGTTTGCCA
Source organism: Clostridium amazonense (assembly GCF_056431285.1). Classification (NCBI taxonomy): domain Bacteria; kingdom Bacillati; phylum Bacillota; class Clostridia; order Eubacteriales; family Clostridiaceae; genus Clostridium; species Clostridium amazonense. The sequence continues at coordinate 159,518 of NZ_JBWKMH010000031.1, forward strand.
GAAGTAGTTAAAGATGAAATAAAGAGATTAAATCCTAAAAAGGTGATTATTGTAGGTGGTTCAGGAGTTGTAAGTGAAAGTATTTCTGAAGAACTAAGTAAATTTGGTCGAAAAGTAGAGAGAATAGAAGGTAAAGATAGATATGAAACTGCAATTAATGTAGCTAAAGAAATTGGTGTTAAGAATGGAGTTGCAGTTGCATATGGATACAATTATGCAGATGCATTATCAATAAGTTCAATTGCTGCAAGTATGGGAATGCCTATAATATTAACAGCTACGGATAATCTACCAGCAGAAGTAAGTACTTTTATAAATGAAAATAGTATAAAAAAGAGTTACATTGTCGGTGGTGAGGGAGTAGTTAATAATGCTGTAATGAGCAAATTCCCAAATAGTGAAAGAGTATCTGGTATTGATAGATATGAAACTAATGTTGCTGTTATGAAAAGATTTGATACTTATATAGATTATAATAAAATATATTTATCAACTGGTAGAAATTATCCTGATGCATTAGCAGGAAGTTCATTGGCTGCAATAAATGAATCACCAGTTATATTAACTGAAAGCAATTATGTACCAGAAGTTACATATCAATATATTGTAGGAAAAATGTCTAAAGAAATATATGCATTAGGTGGACAAGCAATTGTTGGTGATAATATACTTGATGTTTTAAAAGTTGAAATGAGATATGGTGAAGTTTCTAAAGTACAGGACAAATCCATTGAAGTTAAGCATAAATCAGAAGCCAAATTACCAGAAACAGTTACGGCCATTTTAGCTGATAATAGCAAAAAAGAGATTGAAGTTAAATGGAATGAAAGTAAGCTAGATACAAGTGAAATTGGAACTAAAAAGTATACAGGTGTAGCAATGGGCCATGATGTTACATTAACAGTTAAAGTTATAGCTAATATAGCTAAAGTAGATAATATTAACACAGTGATAACTAAAGGTGATAAATTTACATTTCCAACAACAGTAAAAGCGACAATGACAGATGGAAGTGTGAAGGATGTAGCGGTAAAATGGAATAGTACTACTATAGATACTGGAAAAGTTGGAACATACACATATACTGGAACTTTAGAAGGATATGGAAATAAGGTTACATTAACAGTTGCAGTAAAAGATCCATTTAGGGTAATAGATATAAGATAATTTTAAAGACTTAATAGATGCTAAATTCTATTAAGTCTTTTTTTATGTAAGTAATTGAAATTTAAATAGAATAAAACATAAAGAACTTGATTATATTTAAAGGGTAAACAATTAAATATATTGGAGGCGATGAGTTTGATTAAATCAGCAGCTGGGTATATTAGCTTTTTAATATTTTTTTCATCAATAGTAATTATGATAACAAGTGAAAGTAAATCTAAAATTTTTAAGTATATACCTTCAATAGTATTAATTTATTTTTTAATAATGATACTTTCAACATTAGGATTATGGGAAGATAATTTAGAAATACAATCTATTTATTTAAATGTTAAGGATAATTTATTATTAGCAATGATATTTTTAATGCTGTTAAAATGTGACATAAGAGAAATTATAAAACTTGGACCTAAGATGATATTTGCATTTTTAATTTCAGCAACAACAATAGTTATAGCATTTATAGTAACATATGCTATATTTAAAAATTATTATGAACCTAATGCATGGAAAGCATTTGGAGCATTAGCAGGAACTTGGTTAGGTGGGACAGGCAATATGCTTGCAGTACAAAAAGCCCTAAATATTCCAGATTCACTTTTAGGATATACATTACTCATGGATTCAGTAAATTACTCATTATGGTTAATGCTTTTACTATGGATGGTATCTTTTGCACCAAAGTTTAATAAATGGACAAAAGCAGATACAAAATCTATAGATAATATAGGTTATAATCTGATGAAAAATAATAACAAAAAAGGTGAAGTAACATTTACAAATTTAATATTTATGCTAGGAATGAGTTTAAGTGTAGCATCTATAGCTACAAAAATTGGTCAACTTATTCCTGAAAATCAAATAATACAAGGAAATACCGTAGCAATTCTATTGGTAACATTAATTGGAGTAATAATTGCAATGACACCCATATCCAAAATACCTAGCTCATCTGAACTTGCAAATTTAATGCTTTATATAATTGTGGCATTAATAGCATCAAAAGCAAATTTCACAGAAATATCTGGTGCTCCAATATATATAATATCAGGAACTATAATACTTTTAATACATGGAGCATTATTAATACTAATAGCAAAAGTATTTAGATTAGATTTATTCACTTGTGGAATTGCTAGCTTATCAAACATAGGAGGAGTAGCATCTGCTCCAATACTAGCAGCATCATATAACGAAGCATTAATACCAATTGGAGTACTAATGTCGTTAATGGGATATGTACTAGGAACAGGGGGAGGCCTTTTAGTTGCAAAAATACTATCTCTACTTTAAAGGTGACAGTCATTAATTTAAGGGTGACAGTCATCAATGTAATAGAAATTATAGGTGTATTTTGTGATAAAATAGGATGAAATTTAAGGGGGAAATGAATTCTTGAAAAATTAAGAGGAATTTAACAAGGCTTGTACACAATTAAATAAAAGTATTAGAATATCTTTATTTTTTTGAAAATTTTTTAGTGTTATTTTAGTTGTGAAATTTTTTTGCTATTTATTTTCACTATAAAATTTTTCAATTATGTTTTTGTATTTATCTTCATGTAGTACTAAGTGAATGCCTTCATTGCTTAGGGCATTTACTTCTTCTATGGACATGTCTTCTAGTATATGTCCAATTTCATATGTTGTTTTTTCTGTGTATATTCCTGTTAGTAGTATGAATAGTGCTTTTGGTGTTTTTACTCCATGATCTACTTTTGTTAGGAATGAACTTCTTGTTATTCCTGTTTCTTTTTCTACGAAGTTTATTATTTGTTCTACATCAAAGTTTCTTTTTAGTATTTTTCTTGTTATTCCAAATTTCTTATCGTTTATTTTTATTTCTATTTTTCTGTTGTTGATTGTTAGTGTGGTTGATAGGTCGAGTTCTTTAAAGTGTGAT